>JBEKLB010000299.1:0-8492 GCA_050010415.1 Bryobacteraceae bacterium
CCCCAGGCGAAAGAGTAAACAACATGAGAGCGGCATTTGGTGAAATAGTCGAACGCCTGCGCCGCTCCACGTTGCAGGTGAACCAGGGAGGATCGGGCGTGATCTGGTCGCCGGATGGCGGAATTGTAACCAACGCTCACGTGGTCCCGAGTTCGGATGCGGTTGAAATTACGCTTTGGGACGGACGCAGATTGCCAGGCACTATTGTCAAGAGAGATCGCCGGCGCGACCTGGCGTCCGTTCAGATCGCAACCGATCAAATCCCAACCGGGCGCCTGCCCTCGGTCACGCCCGGCAATTCGGACGCGCTACAGGTCGGCGAGTTCGTCGTCGCGGTCGGCAATCCATTGGGCTTCATCGGCGCAGCCAGCACCGGCGTAGTTCACCGCTTCGAAAACCGGTCTTTTGAAACCAGCGCATGGGTAATCAGCCAGCTTCGATTGGCTCCAGGAAACTCCGGCGGCCCATTGGCGAACGCTCGCGGCGAGGTGGTCGGCATCAATACCATGATTGCCGGCGGACTCGCCTTCGCTATTCCTTCGAATTTGGTGGCTCGGTTTCTGAGCGCTCCGCATCAAGAACAACATGGGCTCGGCGTCGTAGTCCGGCCCGTTCGATTTGGTCTCATCGTGCTCGAAGTCGTCCCCCACTCACCGGCTCATCGCGCTTCGCTTCTCCAAGGCGACATTCTGATCGGTGCCCAAGCGAAGCCATTCCAGTCGGCCCAGGATCTGGCCGGCGCGATCGAAGCCAGCCAGGCAGGGATTCTCGAACTTCAATTCCGCCGTGGCCCGAGCGCGAACATCCGCACCGTGGCGGTTCAAATGGCTCCAGCCTCCATGAGAGCGGCGTGATTCGTGTCTTAGTGGCGTCGCGATCGGCCGAACTGGAGCAGACCATCCGATCCAGTTCCTCGCTCGTGTTCGCCGGGTCGGTAGATCCTTATCATTCCAACGAACTCGCCGCCGATGTGCTGGTTATTGAGGTCGCGGACGCCGCTGAGCACGATTGGCGCATGCTCGCCGAGTTGCCGATTCCAGTGCTCCTGCTCCTGGACTCAGCAGACTCCGCTCAGATCGCTTCCGCCCTGCGCGCTGGTATTCGAGGCGTCATCTCATGGGACGCAACACCGCAGGAGATGGAGGGCGCGCTGCACGCTATCAACGCTGGGCTGGTGGTCACTATGCCCGACGCGCAGCAACTCCCAGAGGACCTTACGGAACCGCTCAGCGCGCGCGAACTGGACGTGCTGGATCGTCTGGCCGAAGGGCTCAGCAATAAATTAATCGCTCACGCTCTCAGTATCTCCGAGCACACCGTCAAGACCCACGTCGCTTCCATCTTCGCGAAGCTCGGCGCCTCCAGCCGTACCGAGGCGGTTTCGCAGGCCATCCGGCGCGGTCTGGTGATGCTCTAGACTCCATAACGGAAGCCGGTAGAATCGTGCCCGGCATGAGCGGCAACGATAGGGACGAAGGAAGAGCAAAACCGCTACCAAATCCAGTTTCCTTCGACGCCTGGAACGTCGCGCGCACTTCCAATGGCATCTCGGGCAAACAATCTCCACCGAAAAATCGCGCATAGCTACTCCGACTGCTTCTGCTGTGACGACGCAGAACGCGTGCGGATTGTTTCATCATTACGGTTGTGTGAACCGTGCGGCCGCCCGAGTTAACCGTTTCCTGATGCGGTAAAAGCTCCCTGCCGTTACAGCGCCGTGCGCCCTAAATTGTTGGGTAAATTGGACGGCCCTTCAGGTGCTCAATCACTAACAGAAAGAGGAGAACAAAATGAAATATGTAGTTGCGTGGATGCTCGGCGTGCCAGGTGTCGTTGTACTGATTTGGTTTTTAATGAGTCACCACTAAATGTTTTTGGGCGGCTCAGCCCGTTCGTCGGACGCTGATGCCGCCGCCCGACGTGTGCAGATAAAGCCGAGGGCCGCCGCCGTTGATGGGCGCGCGAAGTTCGCGCTCGTGCCGGTCGCTGTTGTACGGAACGGGAAAATCCGTCCACACGTGTCCGCCGCTGGTGGACGCGTCCAGATCCACATGAACATCTCTCGCGAGGCTCACGTTGATGCTTCCTCCCGAAGTGGTGAGACGGCAGTCCTGGTTGGGCTGGCCCAGGAGTGATGCCTCCACGCCGCCTCCTGATGTGGAGGCATCAATCGCGCCTTTCGCTTCCCGGATCTGGATGCCTCCTCCCGAAGTGTGCGCCCGAACCCGGCCTAAATTTCGTTCAATGGAAATGCCCCCGCCGCTGGTGGACGCATCTACGTCGCCCACAACTTCGGTGATGTGGATCGGCCCGCCCGAAGTATGTACGGTGGCCCGCCCTTTGCCGCCCTCGAGCGTAATGCCTCCGCCGGATGTGCGGGCGTTCACTTCGCCATTCATCCCGCTCACGTAAATCGGACCTCCCGCGGTCTCCATATCGGTGTTCAGCCTTTCGGGCACCGTGACGCGATACTCCACCTCGTGCAGCCAGCTCGCGTATTCCAGGCATTGCCAATTACGGCACATCGCATGGCCACCCAAAAAGGAGGGCCAGACTGCCAGCATCGGTTGCCACCCCTTGTGGAACGCGCCGGTCACCCGGATATCCGATCCTTCCTGCATGACGTCGAGCGTAAAATCACGCCGCATTCGATCGAACTCTGCGCGGGATGGTGGAGTTCCTCGGAAATAAACGTCGATGTCGACGTTCCCCCCTCCGCCCGGCTGGACACGCAGCGTGCCGATGTCTGCATTCAATACCAAGCGGGTAGCGGACGAAACCGGCGCCGACTTCCGGAGGTGATCGTCCGGGTCAACGGCAAGAAGGAATGATGCGCAGGCAAGCGCGGCGACAAGTAAACGAAGCACGGCGTCCTCCTATCTAGAGGTAATACGCGCCACTTCGCATTTCGTTCGCAAATTCCTTAAGCTTCTGAATCCCTCGTGTTCCTGGCATTCCCTGTATTCCTCGTATTCCTGGCATTCCCTGTATTCCTCGTATTCCTGGCATTCCGGCCTTCACTTCTTCTTCACAAACTTATGCAGCCGGCCAGTAGTATCGGCGACGTAGATCTCTCCTCTGGGGCTGACCGCAACAAAGTGAGCTTCCCCGAATTCACCCAGACCTTTTCCGGGTTTTCCCGTCACGGCCAGAACCTTGCCGCTCAGGTCCATTTTCAGGAGCTGGCCGGTGAAACCGTTCACCATGAATATGTTCTGGTCGCCGATTTGAAAAGAGCAGGGCAGTCCGGCATACTTCATTTGTTCCAGGAACGCGCCGTCCTGGTCGAAAATCTGAATTCGCTGATTTTCCCGGTCCGCGATCCAGAGCCGTCCCTGAGCATCCACTGCGATGGCATGCGCCACGTTGAATTTACCGGGCGCGCTCCCCTCGCCGCCCCAGGTCTTCAGGAACGTTCCGTTCTTATCGAATTTCAGGACGCGCGGATCTCCCTTGCCCGGATTGTGCCCCTCTACCAGAAAAATATCGCCATTGCGGCCAAAGGCAAGGTCGTTTGGCTCGTTCAATAGCCGTGATCCAGCGGCCTCATCCCAAACGCCCGCTTGCCCCTTGGTTCCGATCGTCAGAAGAACCTTCCCCTGCGGGTCGAGCTTTTCCACGAAGTGCGCGCCGACGTCGGTGATCCAGAAATTCCCAGCGTCATCCAGGCGAAAGCCATGCGCACGCCGCAGAGGCTCTCCGAACGCTCGAATGAATTTTTGATTTTCGTCGAACTCCATCAAAGGCTGGGGCCCTCGATTCAGCACAAACAGATGCCCTTTGGAGTCGAACGCAACGCTCGCGGGCGCTCCCATTTGGGTGCCCTCGGGAAGGTCGAACGTATTCGAAACGGCTATGTAATCGAGTTCCGGCGCGGCCTGAGGAACGAGCAACGCCGGATCGGAGGGAGGTTGGGCGAAAGCAAACCCGCACGCCAGGCCGAGTACGAATCGAGACCCGGCTCTTGGCATGGGGCTTCTGTCACCTCGCGAGCGGATCGGGCCGGATCTGGAACTTCACGATCTTGCCTTTGGTTCCCTTTCCGCCTTCAATATGCCAGACGAAATGCGTGCCGTAATTCGAATAGAGCGCACGGCCTTTCCAGCCAGCGGAAGCATCGTCGATGCGCGCATCCATGCCGCGCGAGTAGTAACCGAGCGGATAAGGCACACGGAAATAGGTCCACTTCTTGGTATCGGTATTCAGCGCAATCAGCGAGTCTGAGTTAGACCCGGTGACGAACGGCGTGTTCGCGCCGAGCCCGATTACGTTCTGCTGGTCCACCCAGTTGTAGTAGTGGAAATCCGCCGGAATATCGGTACCTTTCAGCTTGGGGCCCGGGGTCTGATAGAGCGTCCAGCCTTCCTTGCACTGGCTGCCATCGGTCTTGGCCGGCCCGTTCAAGTCCTTGCACTTGCGAACGTCAAAGCTAGCCAGATGGCTGGTGGCGGCGAGCCCGGTCCACACCACTCCGTTGCTGTCGATATCCACGCCACGTGGGTCGTAACCCGGCGCCGGGACCTTGAAGATCTGGGTCTTGCAGCTCTCCGGAGGATTGTTGCCGCGCTGCATCCGCACCAGCATACCCGGGAAGGGGCTCTCGGCCACTCCCCACACAGAATCATCCACGGGGCTGGGAATCAATGCGTACAAGCTGTAGCTGACCAGCGTATCCAGTTTCGGATCGAACCCGGCCGAACTGGCTTTCGCAGCCGGCCCGCCGGCGGTGTCCGTGTAGTAGAGAATCGACGCATCGCCCGCTCGCCCCATCGCCATCGTCTGGAATGGCCGCGTAATCTTTCCGTCGCCGTTGGTATCCAACACCTGTCCGCACCAGCCCACGGCCTTTTGCTCGTCGTGCGTCTCGTCGTACACCTTGGTATCGATCCACCCGAAAATCGGCCCGCTTAATTCGTTGAAATACACCGTCTCGTCGGCATCGTTATCGAACTGCAGGTGATGCGTGGAATAGCAGGTGTCGATCAGCGTGAACTGCTTGGTCTTTGGATCGTAGAACGAGGCCTGGCGCGCACTGATCTTCAGCGGGAACCAATCGGAGTATTTATTGCTCGCATCGTTGCACCAGGACGGGTCTGTGTTGCCTCGAATTTTGGAGGTCATCCAGACACGGCCCTTGCTGTCGATCATGGGATTGTGGGGGTCCGCCGGATTATACGGAGGATTCGACCAGAGGTGCTCGTTGCCCCAGAACATCGAGGGGCGGTTCGGAGAAGGGAAGCGCGATGGCACTTTATCCTTGGCTTCACGCTCCGGTATGTCCAGCGCGTAGGTGTTATTGTCGGCCTGATCCAGCACTACCAGTTGACCGTGGCCGGCGTTCACCGCATAGTTCGGTCCGCCGCCATTCAGGGCCGGATGGTTCTTGTCGGTCGAAATCTGATCGTGCATGAATGAATGGTCGTCGCCCACATCCCACAAGGTCGCGACAATGTTGCGCTCAATTCCAGACGGCCGCGGCGGAGTGGGAGGCACTTCGCCCGCGGCGATGCGCTCGGTCCAGTCCGATAGGGATTTCAGCGTGGGGTCTTTGCCCATTTGTCCCAGCAGTGAATACATATTGGTCCCGCGAACACCCACGCCCAGACGCCACTCCCAGGCTTCGGTGTGAGTCTTGAGCTCGGGTTTGGCGGCGAAGACATGGTTCACATCGCGGGTGAGAGCATTACCAAGCTGATGGCAGAAATTACAACCGGACTTCAGCGAATTCACCCAATGGTCCTGATCGGGCATTCCCTGGCCCAAACCGTTATTCGGACCCGGGAACAAATTCTTCGCGGGCGGCGCCATCAACGAGAGCCAATAATCGCCCGGATAAACTTTGGCAGCTTCCTGAGGGGTCTTGGCGGATGCCACCTTGAGCGTCACTGCGGTCGCGGACGGTTTCATCTCGATGGGTGTTGAATCCGTCAGACCATAACCTCGCACCCATACCTTATAATTCGCCGCCGGCAATTCGGGCAGCGCGAACTTCCCATCGTCGTTGGTGACGACGATTTTCACCATCGGCGTCTGCAAGTCTTTGGTCTCAGCGATCACCCAAACTCCGGCTTCGGGACCCTTCTCGCCTTGCACCACACCGGTAATGTAACCCTTCGGGCTGACGTATTTCGATTGAGCTCGGGCTGGCGCTGCCACAAACAGGGCGGCCCCAATAGTCCCTGCGCAGAACAAAGCAGTCGCTGCCGTGCTGGTGGAGCGGATCGATTTCATTAGTTCCCTCATAGCTTTAGATTTATCCAATCCAGTATATATTAGCGGCAGTTCCATCGCCGCCCAGCGGTAGCGTCTGAAATGTGCGATGAGCGCGCGAGAGAGCCCCTCAGGATTCGTCTTGGACGGGCGGCAACCAGCCATGTACGTCGCGAAAGATCATTAGGGGCGTAATGCCGAACCAACCTGACGGCCTTCCCATCATAGTTCGCAAGCCGTGAACGGCAGCCAGAATGCCGTCGATCATTTGTCCGCCGGACCAGATTGAAACATCGGGAGCTTCCCCTGAATCTGGCCAAGCGTCCAAGATATAAAGAATTTTCCAAACTCCAGAAATAGTCCCACCATATTTCAATGTTAGGTCTGTCGTTGGTATTGTTAGATTCGCGGTCTGGAGAGAAGACCAGAGTAAGCCCTCTCCCGTTAGAAAATGCGCATGGATCACATGAGGCATGGCTTTTAGTGCCTCGGTGATGCTGCCAACAACCTCCGGTGTCAGTTGGTGGGCCGCGTCCTGGCTCTTGACATATGCCTTAAAAGCGCCTCCCATAAATCATTCATGCCTGCAAAGTCGATCGTCCTGACGTGGGACTCCGTATAAAGGATTGACCCAAGGTCAGCATCTTTCAATGAGGAACGCACGAGTGAAAGTTGCTGGAGGCGCGCAAACACTTCTAGCGGAACAGACCAGGAGGCGTCAAAAAGATGTTCGATCCCCTCCAATCCGCCTTCCGTAGACTTGGATTCGGCCTTCAGGACCTTGATGTCACTGCCGACATCGCTTTCCTCAGAGAAATGTTGCTGTGCCGTGGTCTTAACGCTGGTGAGGATGCCTTGCGGGAAGAGCTGTGCATAGAGGGAAGAAACGCGGGCGCGATCAATCGAGGAAGTCATAAATTTCGGCTGATCCTGCTGCCGTTGGCAATTGTTTGGGAGATTCGCCTCTTGCGCTCTTCATGTTCTTCTTGTTTTTGCCTAATGGCCTGTATTGCTTGAACCGATGGCTCACACGTATCCTGCTTTTGGGGCTCGCTGAAGGCGCGGGCGATTTGCTCGATTGCGCCGAGAAACAAATCCGAAGCTGTTCCCTGCTTAGCTACCGTATGACCTACAACCAGTATAACGATTAGCAGCCCTGTACCCGGACGACTGGTGGCATCCTAAAAGTAGCGTTATGCGGGATAGGCATTAGGTCGGGTCGTTCGCAGAGAGAAGTCCCTCATTGAGCGCCATGAAGAGGGTTTCTGCATTCCACTCAAAGATGTGAATGTTTGGATTCCTGTTCCCAATAAAGCTGCCTTCAGACATGAACTATCCATGCACGCCAGCGCATCCGGCCGGGCCCTGCAGCGGTGTGTTAGATTGCATTTTAAGGGGTTTATTTGTACAAGCAACACGGGTCATGGCGAGCGCTCTTCGGCGCGGCCTGTATTTTGTTCGCTGCAGCCATGCCGTCGACGGTGGGAGCGGGTCAGGCCGCATCTGGGAAGCCAGGGGATTCGAAGGTGAATGCGAAAGACGGCCTGCGCTACCGCTGGATTCCTCCGGGGAACTTTACTTCCGGATGCTCGCCGGGAGACCACGAGTGTTACGCCGACGAACATCCGAACCGCAAGATCACGCTCACTCGAGGGTTTTGGCTGGGAGAAACCGAAGTGACGCAAGCCGCCTACGAACGTGTCACGGGAGACAACCCCAGCGTCTTTCAGGGACCGGATTTGCCGGTAGACATGGTCACCTGGAACGAAGCTGATTCTTATTGCAGCCAGATTGGGGGCAGGCTGCCGTCGGAAGCGGAATGGGAGTACGCCGCGAGAGCCGGGACAACGGGCCCGCGCTATGGCGATCTCGACCAGATCGCCTGGTATTGGAAAAACAGCAAATTTTCCACTCATCCGGTAGGCCAGAAAAAACCCAACGCCTTCGGCTTGTACGATATGCTCGGCAACGTGGTGGAGTGGACCCACACCTGGTACACAGTGCAGTTGTCGCAGGAAACAATTAACCCCATGGGACCCAGCATGGCGGAATTCAAATCGCTGAAAGGCGGCGGATGGTGGGACGATCCGGACCTGGTCCGCGCTTCCTACCGCAGCCGGATCGAACCGGGCGATACGGACTTCAACATCGGTTTCCGCTGCGTCAGCGAATAACGCGCATGGCAAGTTCTCCTCTCTCGCGCCGGAATTTTATGAACACCGTGGGCACGCTGGCCGGGGGCTCTCTGCTTGCTCACACCGTTGGCTGCAAGCAGCCCGCGG
>JBEKLB010000300.1:0-8448 GCA_050010415.1 Bryobacteraceae bacterium
TGATTCAGGACTTCGATATAGTCCTCTGTGTCGTTCTTTTCGTATTCCTCGAAACTCGCACGAAACAAGAGGTTCCCATACGAGGCGTGGAACGTTTCAAGCGGCAGGTTGTCGCCGGCACGTAGTCGCTGGTATAGGGCTTGCGCTCGTGGCCAATCGCGGACGGCGCAGGCGTTTGTGATCTCCCAGGCCGTGTCGTTGGGTCCTCTACAGTCCTCGACTGGGCGTAGTCTCACGAAGAAGGCGAGGTCACTGCGGAATTGCTTGCGGAGGTGGCTGATGTATTCTTCCTTGAGGTCCGCATTAAAGTTGGCGAGTTCATAATAGTAGTTAAGGACAACGAACCTGACGGCGTGGTCACCCGGAGCGTGGGCGAGTCTTGTTTCGAGGTGTTCACGCGTCGCATCGTTGTCAGTGTATTGGTTGTAAGCGTCGGCTAAGAGGTCGAAGTTGTGCACTTTCTGGTCGATTAGCGGGTACGTCGTGGCGACGGCGAGACTTTCACTCGCCGACTCGATCCATGCTTCGAACTCTTCCTTTGGAACAGACATGTACTAGCACCTGAAGAGGAGCGCCAACCCTTCAGAGACGGTAAATCGCCGATTCTATCACGCGCTCGTGCAGCTGGCCCAATCATCGAGACGCGACTTCCGGTCCAAGTGGGATCCGGCCGAAACTTTCAAGGGATACGTCGCTGACTGGCTTTAGCTCGCCATTGCCGACCGTCGCTTCGAAGCGACGGGGCAGCGCAACTGATCACGCAAATGAGCGCTTCGCCGTTGTAGCTGCCCAGTCCTCCGATATCCAGGTAAATCCACCCGGAGCTCGTTCCGCTCGGCACGGTCACGTTCATTTGGTATCCGGCCCCGACCGCGAGCGGAGTGCCCGGCTCAATGCCCGCGTAGTTGATGGTACCGGTCACGCCGGAGAAATCGACAGACAAGTAGCTGAGGTAGGTGGCGTTGCCCGAGGAATCCAACGTGCCAAGGCCCGTCAGATAAACCACCAGTTCCTCACCGATCACGGCCGGGTTCGAAGCGCTCACGATCGCATTGTTGCCGTGGAAAACGGCCGGTGCCGAAGTTGCACTGTTGAACACGCCGGGTTGGGTCGCCCCCACGTAGTTACTTACTGTGTTCGATGTTCCCAAACTGTTGACCACCTGAATCGACGCAATGCCGCTCGCGATACCCAGCGGGATCACCGCGTTGACCTGGCCGGGGCTGACGTAACGGACGGCCGTCGGAACTCCATTCACCAGCACTTCCACGCCACCCAAGCCGGTGGGGAGAGTGGGGTCTGTCGCGGTGGTGGTTGCCAGGTTGGCTCCGAAAATCGAGATGAATTCGCCGGGCGCGAACTCCGCGGTGAAGGGGACCAGAGCGCCGGCGTTCAGGATGCCGGTCGGATAGATATAGGGGGCCGACGTAGGAGCAGACGCGTAGTTGGGTCCCTCCATCAGAACCTCCATCCCTAGGAATCCAGAGGTCTCATTCGCCAGGCCGATTGCAAATGTGCCGCCCGGGCCGAAGAAGTATGTGTAGTAGAAATCGCTGTACGAGCTTCCCGACGCGCTCAGCCCATCAGAGTAAGTGTAATCGGCGCGGAAACTGCCGCGTGGTGGACCCACCACGTTATCCCGTTCATGCACCAGAATCGCCCCGTTCTTCGCATCCGTAAGGGCGTCATATGCGCCGTAGGTGCTGTTGAGCCAGGCACAGTCGCAACTGCTGGCCTCCGAATCGTCCTGAAAAAGACCGCCCGCGTAGTACGGAATTTGCGCAGTGAAGAAACTCCCGGAGCTCTGGCGCACGCCGACGATGAAATCGGTATCCTCGGAATCGCCGCCGAAAAAGAAATTACCATCGGGCGAGAAATAGAAGTTTTTGGCGCCGGACATCAGATTACTGGCGAGATCGGCGGCCGTCAGCTCGTTGCCGAATGTCACAGCCGCAACGCCGGCGCTCACGGAATACTTCACCCCGGAGAAAGCCGGCTGCGTCATCGTTGCGATGTTCAATCCGAGGGCCCCGGTGAGGGCTGTGGTGCTGACTGTGCTGCTAGTGCCCGTCATGGTAAATGAGTAATCGCGCGAATGGATCAAGTCCAGCGTCAGCGCGGGAATGCCTACACCGATAACGGAAAATGTGCCCTCGAACGATGGCGTCGACGTGGGCGCCGGCGCTGCAACGAACAGGTCGTTGTAGCCGGTGTTGTTATCGCTCGTGTTCCCTACCACGACTTTGGATGGAGACACCAGCAAAGTGATTTCATCGCCCTCGAATTTGGAGTCGACCAATTGGAGCGGTGTGGACATGTAACCGTAGCCGCTGGCGCCAATGGTGTAGGTGCCACTGCCTGTAATCGATGTAACCGTGTTTTCGGCCGCATCGGCAGCCTTTGCGGTGAGTGTATAGGTTCCATTGCCACCGAAAACGATGCTGCCGTAAACCGCTATGGCTTGGTGAAGCGCATTGGCGGAATTGTACCCACCGAGCCACATGACCTGGCGAAAGTAGTACGTCCCACTCAGCAATCCATTTCCGCTGGCATCCCAGTTTTGCGCGGCGGCGGGCCAGGCAGCCAGCAGGAACAGGGACAAAGTGCTCCAAGCGAGTGGTTTCATATTTTGGAATTTGGGGTCATGCTATCCTACGCTTTCAGTTTGATACAATCCCGCTTTGCGACCGCGTTTTCTCTGCACTCATTCACACTGAGACCAAACCATGAAGCTTATTTGGACCAAGACCGACGAGGCACCCGCACTCGCGTCCTATGCGCTGCTGCCCATCCTACGAGCGTACTGCAAGGGGACTGGGGTCGAGATCGAAACGGCTGACATCTCGCTCGCCGGACGTATTATCGCCAATTTTCCTGAGTGTCTTCGGAACGATCAGAAGATTCCCGACGAGTTGACGCGCCTGGGGAAGCTGGCGCAGACACCAGAGGCCAACATCATTAAGCTCCCCAACATCAGTGCCTCGATTCCGCAACTCCGGGAAGCGATTGCGGAGCTTCGCGGAAAGGGCTACAGCATCCCCGACTATCCCGACCAGCCGTCGACCGAAGAAGAGCGTGCGCTCCAGGCCCGCTTTGCCGTTGTCCTGGGCTCGGCGGTGAACCCGGTATTGCGCGAAGGCAATTCAGACCGTCGTGCTTCCAAGTCGGTGAAATCGTTCGCGCAGAAGCATCCACACAGGATGATGAAAAACTGGCCGAACTCGGGTTCGGTAACGCGCGTAGCCCACATGAGTGAAAAGGATTTCTACGGCAGCGAGAAATCCACAACGGTGGGTGCCGCAACCACCGTGCGCATTGAATTCGTGGACTCAGCCGGCGCCGTGAAGGTGCTGAAGCAAAACATCCCGCTGCTCGAGGGCGAAGTTATCGACTGCGCGGTGATGAACGTGGCGGCGCTGCGGAAATTCTATGCGGAGCAGATTGGGGCCGCTAAAGCTGACCATGCTCTGTTGTCGTTGCATCTGAAGTGCACCATGATGAAGATCTCCGATCCCATCATGTTCGGGCACTGTGTGTCGGTGTATTTTGCCGCTGCGCTGGAGAAGCACGCCGGCGCGATCCAAGAGATTGGCGCCAACGCGAACAACGGACTGGCCGACATCCTCGACAAACTCGATCACCTTCCGGCCGCGAAGAAGGCCGAGATTGAGACCGATATCGCAGCCTGTTACGCCCAAGGCCCTGGTTTGGCGATGGTGGATTCGCGGCGGGGTAAGACCAACCTTCACGTTCCCAGCGACGTTATCATCGACGCATCCATGCCGGTAGTGGTCCGGGACGGCGGCAAGATGTGGAACAAAGAGGACGCGCTCGAAGACACCGTAGCCATGATCCCGGACCGCTGCTACGCCACCATCTATCAGGCGGTGATCGAGGACTGCAAGCAGAACGGACAGTTCGATCCGGCCAGCATGGGCAGCGTCTCCAACGTCGGGCTCATGGCTCAGAAGGCCGAAGAATACGGCTCGCACGACAAGACATTTGTCGCGCCCCGCAACGGCACCATTCGCATCGTGGATGTCGGCGGCCGGACACTGCTCGAACAAAGCGTCGAGCGCGGCGATATCTTCCGCGCCTGCCAGACGAAGGACGAGGCCATCCGCGATTGGGTGAAGTTGGGCGTGACACGCGCGCGGGCAACGGGCGCACCCGCGGTGTTCTGGCTCGACCCGGATCGTGGCCACGATGCGCAAATCATCCAGAAGGTGAATGCCTACCTGCCGGAACACGACCTCTCGGGAGTGGAAATCAACATCATGAGGCCGGTGGACGCGATGAAATTCTCGCTAGAGCGAATTCGCCGCGGCGAGGACACCATCTCCGTCACCGGAAACGTGCTTCGTGACTATCTCACCGACCTGTTCCCGATTCTCGAGTTGGGAACCAGCGCCCGCATGCTCTCCATCGTGCCGCTGCTCCAGGGCGGCGCAATGTTGGAAACCGGGGCCGGCGGTTCGGCGCCCAAGCACGTGCAGCAGTTCGTGAAAGAAGGTCATCTGCGCTGGGACTCGCTCGGTGAATACTGTGCGCTGGTGCCCTCGCTGGAGGTGATCGCGACGAAGACCGGCAACCGGCGGGCGGCGCTGCTTTCGAAAACGCTGGACCAGGCCATCGGCCAGTACCTCGAAGATGCCCGCGAACCTTCGCGCAAGGTGAATGAGATCGACAACCGCGGCTCGACATACTATCTCGCTTTGGCGTGGGCGAAGGCGCTCGCCGCCCAGGAAGAGGACGGGGAGTTGAAGCAACGCTTCGCTCCGATAGCCACGGCGCTAGCGGCGAACGAGGGCAAGATTACTCAAGAGTTGTCGGCGGCGCAAGGCAAGCCGGTAGACATCGGCGGATACTATTTCCCGGACGACGCTAAGTGCACCGTGGCCATGCGACCCAGTGCTACGCTAAATGCCATCATAGACCGAATGTAGTGGCTTTCGCGCGTCCTGCCGGTTCAGTCCAGTCAACAATCCACGTCAACCGGTCTATACCGCAATGCGGTATTCTCTTGGATGGTGGGCGACACGACCGAGATCACGGTCCTGCAACTCCCAAAGTTCCAGGCCGAGGCGACGGAGCTAATCGGGGCGGATGGCATCGAGGCGTTGGCTGTTTATCTCGTTGACCATCCCGACGCCGGCAGCGTGGTGGCGCCTGGATCATTTACCTCTATGTCGTGATTGCCGCCCGCGTTTACCTGATTCGGTGCTACGCCAAGAAAATCAAGACGGATTTGACCGCCGATGAGAGGAAGCAACTGCGGCAAATCGCGGCTCATTTGAAAGGAACGCGATAGAATGCCCAAGAAAACCGGCGTGAAAAAAACAACCTTTGGTGCAGACCTGATCGAGGGAATGAAACTGGTCCTGGCTCACCAGCGGGGCAGGGTTGAATTGGAGCCGGTCGGGCCGAAGCCGATCGACGTCAAGGCGATTCGCAAGCGAGTGAAGATGTCCCAAGCCGAATTTTCTCGAACCTACGGCATTAGCAAGCGCGCCTTACAGGAGTGGGAGCAGGGCGGGCGGCAGCCCGATTCGGCAGCGCGGGCCTACCTGACGGTCATCGCGAAGAAGCCAGCCGTGGTGCGCCGGGCGTTGGCGAGCGAATGAATAATGGTGGGCGCGACAGGACTCGAACCTGTGACCTCCTGCGTGTGACGGAGAATCATCCTCTCCAAGCTTCCTATCTGTTTTCGCCAACTCCTAACATTTACAATAATCTGGGGAATGTGCTTTCGCTCAAAAAGCAATCCTTATGGCTTCGACTTTGCGGCGCAGGTGAAGAAAGATCCAGCTCTCATGCAAACACCGCTCATCGTGTACAGTGGGTCGCGAGCACCACAAGACATCCATCGTGCGTATTCATTAGGTGTTAATGTCTATCTGGCGAAACCGATGACGATAGATACGATGGTTCAACAAGTGGAGTGCTCTTTAAGTTTTGGCTGGACACCGCCGTACTTGTAAACGATGGGCGTTTGGACTAGTCACAAGCAAAGGCGTTCATCGACCCTCAGCTAGGTTATCCCGCCCCGTTCCACTTCAAGATCGGCAGAGGTGTATTCGTGTGAGTGGTGGCACTCCGGGCACTTGATATCGCTCTTCCATTGCGGGCTTCGCCAATCCGGCTGGTCTGGGTTGAGAACGAAAGAGCTGTCTTGATTGGCGAGCGGTGTTCCACAAGTCTTGCATCTGACGAACCAGTGCTCCACCATCCTGATATTTTATCTAGCGGTGCGACGGAAGCCAGTCGAGCGAGCACTGCACGTCAAGTCTAGGCGCAAGCCTTCATCGCTCGGACTCGCACCATTCCCCTTCCGGTGCGCCTAATAGGCATCGACCAAATCCCGAGTAAGTCTTCTTGAAAGATGCTGTAGAGCCGGTCTTTGTACGACACTTCAAAACATTTACACAACGAAGAGGCGCCGACCACGCGCAGTTCCGCTCCCTCCGGCAGAAAAACGATGCGTCCCTTCCCATCTTCTTCGAATCGAACCGCCGCGAAACATTTTCTCAGGCGGTACATTCGAACTGCATCGCCCTCGCAGTTTTGAGCGAGCGCGGCAAGCGGGGTGGTTATCAATGGCGCAGCAGCATTTGTCATGTTGATCAACCTTTCATGGTCTACGGCTCAAGAAGCGCTATGGACAGCCGTCCTTGGTGATCGTGCGGCACAGACAGAACACGGCTCACCGTTTCGATCAGCTCCGTGGGCCGAAAGGGCTTCGTCAAACATTCCATGTCCCGGTATTCGCACGGGGCGTCACCGGACATCAGGACAACCGGCAGCTTTGAATCCATCCCGAGAACGCGATCGGCTAACTCAAAACCACTGATCTTTGGCATCACCACGTCGGTGAGCAGAAGGGCAATGCTCGATCGATGCCGCTCATAGAAATGAAGTCCCTCTTCTCCGTCGGCGGCAGCGATCACCTTGTATCCGGCGACTTCTAAGAGCCTTTTTGCGAGTCCACGAACTGCCATGTTGTCATCGACTAACAGAATTGTTCCGCATTGCGTTTCGCTTGCCATAGTTTGAACCTCCTTGGCTGCGACGTTGCTTCTTGAGCGCGGGGTCTGCGAATCCGCCAGCGCCAAACACCTCAAAACCGGGAGCTTAACACCAGCATATGGATTTGCCTTGGTCAGGTCTGTTCAGAATTGCTCACCTTCGCGTAACGTACGATGGATGAAAGCGGTCATGGTCGAGCCATAACGCCTTTGAATCCGCAACCATACATTTCGAAAGGACGGATAGCGCCACCGGGAGGGCAGCGGCCCGTATTCGATTTTGAAAACGCGCTGGAATTGGAAAGGTGCTTCCGATGGAGGTGACTAGCTGTATATTCGGGGCGTCCAGGAGGTACAATTGGAATCTCGCGATAAGTCTGGCTAGGCTCCTATGAAAAGGAAAGCGAAACCGCCTTTCGATCCAAAGCTTTTTCTGGCGAAGATCGGTGCGGGGCGATCGCTTGCCGACTACCAGAAAGATCAAAGGGTCTTCTCGCAGGGCGACCCCGCCGATGCAGTTTTCTACATCCAGAATGGCCAAGTCAAGCTCACTGTCGTCTCCCGTCAAGGCAAAGAAGCAGTGGTCGCCATTCTTGGGGGCGACAACCCTTTCTTCGGCGAAGGATGTCTGGCGGGCCAGTCAATCCGCATGGCAACCGCCACGGCAATGTCCAAGTGCTCGATCATGCGGATAAAGAGAGCGGCAATGGTCCGGGCGCTGCGCGATGAGCCGACCTTCTCCGAGTTGTTTCTGCGCCATGTGCTCTTCCGAAACATTCGCATTGAAGAAGATCTGGTAGACCAGCTCTTCAACTCCAGCGAGAAGCGCTTGGCGCGAGTGCTGCTCCTGCTGGCCAATTTTGGCAAGGAGGGTACGCCTGAGCTCTTAATTCCGAAGATGAGCCAGGAGACGCTTGCTGAGATCATAGGTACCACCCGCTCGCGGGTCAGTTTTTTCATGAACAGGTTCCGCAGACTGGGTTTCATTCACTACAATGGTGGGCTTCAGGTTCATCGCTCGCTGCTAAACGTTGTGCTGCACGACTAAACATAACCGTCATTATGAAAATTGTTGGCGCGGTCCTGGTACGATCACGGTTTGATTTCCTCCTCTTCCGTCCCGCGACTATCATCGGGATCGGGTGTACCAGCCCCCGCAACCGGCCAACAGCAGGTCAACGATCCCCCCACGTCGGGTGTGGCTATTTCGGGTGGGCGGGCTGGTTGCACAGAGCAAGTGCTACTCCCAGCAGCAGCCCTAGTTAGAATGCCGGCGGCACAAGGGCCGTCACCCGATCGACTGTGAGTGTCACGGCGCCGTTGAGTGGTGTGGTTGCGCGCGAGTCGGGCTGGTAGAGCAATGTCCTGACGTCGACTGTCGAATCCACGCTCGTCGGTGGCCCTAGAATCTCCAACACCTGAG
>JBEKLB010000301.1:0-8445 GCA_050010415.1 Bryobacteraceae bacterium
TCCCGTGAAGTTTCTCGATGCTGGGATCGACGGCATCAAAGTGGATCAACGAGGCAACGTTTACTCCACTGTGCGCGGCAACGAGATCTGGATCACCTCGCCGGAGGGCAAACATCTGGGCACGCTGCAAATGCCCGAAATCGCCAGCGAGCCGAGACCGCGCATCGTGGCCACGAACCTTGCTTTCGGTGATGCCGACAGCAAGACGCTGTACATCACAGCGTGCACCCATCTCTTTCGAATTCGCTTGAAGGTCCCTGGCGTTCGGCCGGGCCCGCAACGCTAGACCGGCGATCTTCCGGTCAGACCCAAGCCACGCAGTCTCCAGGTCGACCTTCGTTCGTGAAGCGCGGCCCCGCCGTAAATGATAGCCGCGATTACCAACAGCGCCTTCATGCCTAGGATGAAAGAGAGATTTTGCGCTAAGCCTCCCGCAACCGCGCCCAGCATATTGGCGCCGAGGACGCTGGCGCTGCCGTCGGAGCGGCGAAAGCTCTCGGTAAAAATGATTCCCGCAAAAAATATAGGAGCAGAGTAGGCCAGGCAGATTAAAATGCCGACCGCTGTTGAGGACCCTGGCACATCGTTCCAAGGGATGAGATAGTTCGCGATCAAGGCCGCGCACAGCGCAACATAATAAGCGCTCAAATCGCGCGGCGCTCGAAGCTTTACGTAGAGATTTGACAGCAGCAGAACGGCAAGAATGCCGCTCAATGCAATGGAATTCACGAACCAGGTGGTCCCGAAGTAAAGGGCCAGCCGGCTCACCAACTGCGTCTCCATCAGAAGGAATCCGGCGCCTAAAAGGAAGAACTGCCACGTGCTGCTCTGTCCAACCGAGATATGCGGACGGGTCATCAGAAAGGCCATGAGCAGCAACACCAGTGAGACCGTCACGTATGAGCGGGGGATGGAATTGTTCTCATGGTATACATAGGGCCAGTCATCGGTGGTCGGACGCGGCGCGCCCTGGGAAGTGAGTGGGAATGCGGTGGGATGGCTCTTCACGAATTCGGCCAGCTGGGGTTCGGACGCCTTGTCCCACAAACGCTGGGAATTGGATTCCAGGAAGACCGTCCCATCAAACAGTGCGCCATTAAACCCGGCCGGACGTACATAGTAAGTCACCGGCTCGCGTCCGAAAATATCGCCGAGCATGCTGTAGAAACGTTGTCCCATCCATGTCCAGGGCACCCTCACCTCGAACTTCAACATTAGAACACCGTCTGGTTTCAGCAACCGTTTGGCATCCCGGAAAGACTCTTGCGTGTAAACATAGTTGTCCACGCGTACGTTACTGTAGCCGGAGAACTCGGTGTGCGAATCCAGCAACGCAAAAACGATGACGTCATATTTCTCGTGGCTCTGCCGCAGAAAATTTCGAGCATCCGTAACCACCACATGCACCTTCGGTGAGTCGTAGGGATGTTCCGGATGCAGACTTTTGCCTATGGCATAGATGCGCGGATCGATTTCGACGGCATCCACCTCGGCTGCTCCATGCCGCAGTGCGGCGGACACGTCGTTGCCGGCGCCAGAGCCGATGACGAGCACCCGGTCTTTGCAGTTCACAAAGTGGAACGGGCTGTCGTACGAGCTGTTTTCATATTGTTGAGCCACTTCCGGATGACGAGCCAACAAATCCGCGCTGACGTTGGCAATCGACATGTACCCGACGTTGTTGACGTCGATCTGGTACTGGTGTTCGCCGACATCCGTGACTTCGAGTTTTTGATAGGGCGACCAATAGACCGCATTCGGGCCTTTCGGCCGCAGCGCGAAGAGCGTGATGAGCAGAAGAACGCCGCCTAGGATGCCGGTTCGCCAGGATATCGGCTGCGCAGCCAGAATGAGTACAAACGCTACCGCGAACCAATAAGAGGGAGGCAGCCACAGCAATGAGAGAATCGCAAGCAGCCACATGCCCACTAAGCTGCCGGCCAGGTTTACCGAGTAATCTGTCACCGTGTTCGACGCGGTCTCAAGATAGTGTCCAACCCATCGGCCCAGCGGCGCCATGGCGATCACCAAAAGCAACAGAAACAGCGCGAGCATCAAGGCCGAGAACGCCGTCAACGTCCAGTACTCCGAGCCGGTGAGCTTGAGACTTGCTCCCCATAGCGCGGCATCCGGTGCGAACGAGAGCGCTGCCGACATGGTATCCAAGGCTGTGTGCAGCGACGGAATCGGTAGAGTCACCACAACCACGAGCGCGGTGATGGCCGCGAGAGATGGCAGCAGGCTTCCGCGCTGCTTGGTATGCAGGCATCCCAATCCGAAGCCGAGAAAGCAGGCGATGAGTGATAGATTTTGAAAGAAGGCAAAAATCCTCACCTCGGTGCCGATCCAACGGATCAAAATGATTTCCAGATAGAGGGCAGCCGTACTGACCATCAGCAGGCGCCACCGGTTCGAGGTCCCACTCCACCGAGAAGTCGCATCCAGCGCCGGCGCAACTGTTTCCGCGGCAATAGTGCTCACTTTGTGATTAATCGGAGATACGGGCGCGGTACTTTATGTTTGCATGAGAAGGGCGTCGATTAGGACTGGGATGAGCCCCGCAAGTGGCTAAATCGATGGAATTTGGGAACGCAGCCCCTATTTGTCCCGCTCCCCCTGGCCGATGAAACCGCTATGGACGTTTTTGTGGCCAGGCAGCCGATCTTTGACCGATCGCGCGAGCTGTATGCCTACGAGCTCCTGTTCCGCTCCGACGATGTCGACAACCGGTTCGATGGCACTGAGGCCGGCTCCGCGACCACGCAGGTAATCGCCAATAGTCTTCTCACCATTGGTTTGGAGAATGTTGCCGGCGGCAAGAAGGCGTTCTTGAATTTTGACGACAAGCTCCTGATGGGTGGTCTGCACTCCATGCTGCCGCCCGAAGCGGTAGTGCTTGAGATCCTTGAGTCAGTGGGGCCGAGCGATGAACTGATCGCTGCGTGCTACGAGCTGAACCGTCAGGGCTACACGTTCGCCTTGGATGACTTCGTGGGAGGCCAGCGCTTGGAACCGCTGACCCAGATCGCCAAAATCATCAAGGTAGACATGCGAGCCACTTCGAAACCGGATCAGGAGCGGCTGCTCGAAACCTATCGGCCGCGCGGAATCACCATGCTGGCTGAAAAAGTGGAGACCCATGAGGAATTCGAGTGGGCGCTAAATGCCGGCTATGATTACTTTCAGGGCTACTTTTTCGCGCGGCCGGCGGTGCTGCGAGCCCAACAGATCCCGGCCTCCAAAGTGAACTGTCTGCGCCTTCTGCACGAGATGCAGAATTCAGAACTGGATTACGAACGGCTAACCAGTATCATCTCTCAAGACGTGTCGTTCTCTTACAAACTGCTGCGCTACGTGAATTCGGCTCTTTTCGCGCGCTACGGAGAGACCACCTCGATCAGCCACTCGCTGGCCAGGCTCGGCGAGGATGCCATCCGGCATTGGGTTGCGCTGGCGGCGCTGCCGGTGCTGGCCAAAGACAAGCCGGGTGAATTGGTCACTCACTCGCTGGTTCGGGCCAGCTTCTGTGAACGGTTGTCGCGGCAGGCCGGCCTGGCCGAGCCCGGGCAGGGATTCCTGATGGGTTTGTTCTCTCTACTGGACGCCCTTCTAGATGTTCCGCTGGAAGAAGCCTTACGGCAGACCGGTGTAGAACCGATCATCAGCGGAGCATTACTCGGAACCGCAGAGAATGATCCACTGGGCGATGTCTTCCAATTGGTACGCCAGTACGAGACGGCTGACTGGAAGGCCGTGTCCGCATCCGCCGCCAAGTTGGATACCAAGACCTCCTGCGTCGGCCAGGCATACTCGGAGTCGACGCTCTGGGCTCAGCAGGCGCTGCATGCCACCACGCGAAAAACCAATTCGCGGCGCGAAGTGCGCCACGCCGTCCAGGGAAGCATCAACGTCATGTGGGAAGACAGCAGTGGGCATCAACAAGCATCGGTAGCGCAAATCCTCAATGTCTCGGTTCACGGAGTCCAGTTGCAACTGTCGCAAAGACTCCCCGTTCAGAACGCGGTCTCATGCAGCGCCCCGAAGATGGGCATCTCCGGGCGAGGCGTGGTTCGTTACTGTAATCCAAAACAGGGGAAGTACCTGATTGGTCTCGAATTCCCAAATGGCAGCGGTTGGCGCGAACCTGCGTCCGGCAAGTAAATCCTCAAGGTGCCACCACGATCCCAGCCATGGTCACGTCATTCTGGAGATCGGTTGTTCGTTTGAGCTTGAGAGTCGCCGCGTCATACACTTCAATCTGAAACCCGGCCCCGTAGATATAGAGCTCCTTGCCAGAGCTCGATATGCTGAAGCTGAACCTTGGCCGGCAGGGGAACTCGTTCGTCATGGTGCGCTGGTGGCGCGTCAGATCGAGCGCCCAGAACTCGCAGCGGCGCGTTCCGTATTCACCGTTGGCCACTACGGTATAGGCCGTCTTGCGATCGGGCGTCACTTCCAGCCCCAACATTCCATCCGGAGACGGACCGATCGGCGAGAATTCGTAAGCCCGATTGTTCAAGTCGAATCGGGCGATTCCAAACATTTTGCGCCGTACGTTGGGATCCACGGCGTTGAAGAGCGAGGTATAAGACCCCGGCTCACTCAGCGATTCGAGCGCAGACCCGACGCCGACCTCCAGCACTCCAGGAAAATTCGGCTTGGCCAACGCGATTCGCTCCACGACCTTGAAGTTAGTGGTATCGAGCACCACCACCTGGTCTCGAAAGTGATACAAGTATTTCCCATCCGGCGAGACGAAGAACAAAGGCCGAAAGAAGCTGTCGCCCGTATTCACGTTGGCTTCTTCATCCTCCTCGGCGATGTCGGCCGTGCGGACGATCTTTTGCTGCGCTAAATCAATCACCGCGTATTTCGGCTTTCCGATCTCAAAACGGTCGACCTGCTTAACAACCTCGGTGACTACGGTGTAAAGGAGCTTGTCCTGCGGGTCCGGAGCGACACCGCTGCTGAAGCGAATCTGCCGGCTCCCTGAGTTCAAAACGAAATGGTTGACAACCTTGCGGGTAGCGATGTCAACCACCGACACGCCGGCATGATCGCCGCTGGTGAGATAGATCTTCTTACGGTCATAGGACATCCGCATTCCCGTCGGGAGCCCGGCCTGCGTCGGAAACTTGTCGATGATTTGTTGCGTAGCCTCATCCACTACCAACACGCCGTCGGGATGGGCGCCAAGAAAGATGGAGCCGGCTTGCGCGACCGAACAAGCAACGCACAAAAGGACAAACGGTGCGTTCATTATGGGAATACCAAGTCGAGGTTTCGCCAGTCCTTGGTCGCGGATGCGCACTTGGCTGTCCAGTCGGGCGCGTTGTTGAGATGATCGGGGACCTGAGCAGGCCAGTAACAACTGAACCAGCAATCGTAGATGTCCCGTTCCACGGGCGCGCACAAGCCGGCGGCGCCACCAGCGGCGTCTACTTCCCATCCGGGTGAAAAAACAAAACTGCAACCGGTCGGTACATGCATGCCCGGTGTCGGAGTGTTTTCCCCCTGCATCGCAAAAACGTCCTCGCTCAAGGATGCAACATGGTCGTCGATACGTTGCGCTTTTTTGTTGATCGGCCGCAGATGCTTCACTTGGTCCCTCCTTCTTCGGGCGTTGGCGCGTTCACTGATCGATCTCCCGATCCCATATGACATACAGAGGCGGCGCCACCACGAGATAGGATTTGCCTACCAGCGGTTTGCCCAGCTGGTCCTTCTCGTTCTTAGCGGTACCCACCACCCAAACATTGCCGTAGTTGTCGCGGCTCTGCTTACGCTGCGGGTTCGGGCCATCGAGCGCAGGTGTGAACAGCCCTGTGCCGCTCAACGAACCGACAAATTCCTTGTCGTCGTCATCGAACCGCTCATAAAACTCCTCGACGGACCAGGTAACTTCGACCGGCCCGAGTTCGATGTCGTCGGCAGTGTTGGGTTGGTTGTCGGCGCCCCGATTGTAGGCCACCGCCTCAAACTGCTGGTAGCCTTTTTGGCGCTGCGATCCGCCGCCTAAACGTGAGAGCGAGTTCTCCGGCAGCACTTTGATGTAATCTACGTGGTCATAAACCGCGATCGCGTTCGGTAAGGTAGCGCGTCCAACAACAACGTCGCGTTTGCCGGAAATAGCGTTGGCAGCCACGTCCACTTCCAGCACCACGTCGTGCGCGGTGTGAGACAGAATGTTGCGCACCGTTACTCCGGTGCCAAGGTCGATATCCGCTGGAAGGATCTGGTTGGGCAGACTATCTCCGACGATGCGAAGCTTTTGCGCCTGCGAACCAGCTTTGAGCGATAAACGGTCTAAGGCCAGCAACACGGGAGCGCCCGATGCACGTTGGAGCTGCACTTCGAAACCAAATTCGTCGTAAGAACCCCAGAACCAGCGCCCCATGGCTTGCGATTCATCCGTCGAGATCCACAGCGCTTCATGCATCTCCGCCGGCACATCGCCAGGTAGGGATCCAGAGACCGTTCCCGCCGAGCGCCCACGCCAGGCGTATCCCGAATAGACCACCGCGCGCCCTCGCCGCTCAATCAGAGCGCCGCCGGCAACTGGCTGTAGTTTGATGGCTGTATTGAATTCGTCCTCGCTTGAGCCAGGTGTAACCACCATTTCGCCGTAGAAATCGCCGTGACCGGCCAGGTGCCCCTTCACCAGCCATGTGCCCGCAAGTTTAGGCGCCCGCATTTTGGCCCGCCACGCTGCCCATTCCGGCGTGTGAAGTGCATAGTTCTTGGAAAGAAAGTCGACGGCTTGATCCACCAGCTTCGGCGCTTTCGCCGGCGGTGCAGCGGTGCCGCCAGGATCACCTGGATTTAAAGATGTCAGCCGCCAGGCAGCTGCGCCTTCAGCATTGGGGTAATAGCCGATGTGCATGTTGAGTAGCAGCTTCCATTCCTCCGGCGACCGCCGCCACGAGGCTGGACGCCCGAACGCATGGCAGGACCCGCAGGTGGTCCTCATGGTCGGCGTGGGATAAGCTTCGTCGGGCAGAGTATGCTCCGCCATGTACATCACGGGTTTCGCTTCTTCAGGAGCCAGACCATGACTCGCGCTCAGCGACTTGACAATGGCGCGCGCCTCGTCGGGCATCAACTCGAGCCCGTTCGAACGCACCATCCGCTTGACCACTTCCTGCCAGCCCTCGGGAGTGGTCCGCTCCCATGAGATGCGGGTTAGATTGCCCTTCTCGTCCTTACGATGACATCCGCTGCACTTGGCGATCACCATCGCGTCGGTCACCGGAATTCCATCTACCGAATCCTGCTGGCCCGATTCGCCGGTCGCAGGGCTCTGTGCCAAGGCGAGTCCCGATAGGAGCAATCCTGCGAGCCAGATGAAGACGAGCTTCGACCGCAGTCGACGGTACCCGTTCCCCAAGAAGTACAATCCCAACGCGCGGATTCCTTTCAGAAACAGCAAATATAGCAAGGAGCGCAGAGGGGGCACAATGACGTCGACAATCCGCCACCTGGCTACGAAAACGCACTTACGCTGAAACTCCCTCGGTCACGCAGCGCTCGATTTCAACTCCTCACGTATGATGCGTCGCAGCGTCTCCTCGAACCTCGGCACCTTTCCGTCGAGGTACTCCCGCAGCGCCCCATTGATCAGCGTTTGATACCCGGTCGCACCTCCGGTTTCCTCCGCCATTTTAAAGAAGCGATCCATAATATCTTGGTCGAGCCGAATCGTGATCCGAGTCTTGCCCACGGGTTCAGGATCGGGTGGAAGCACTCTACCCCGCTTCCCTTTACTGAAATCATAACTATCCTTCATCGATCTGCCTCATATTCCTCGCGTTCATGATTCTCGGCGGGACGTGCAGAGATAATTGGAATGTTCTCCCCACGCCAAGCATAAGCCACTACGAGCAAACGGCCCGCCGCCCCCATCCCAAGTGTGATGAACCGCTGTTCGCTCGGATCAGATTCGTCATCCACGATTGTGATGGCGCGGGGATCGTCAAACACTGGAATCGCTTCTGGCATGCGGACGCCATGTTTGCGAAAGTTGATTCCGGCTTTACTCTCCTCATCCCACTCGAAAGCGACGCAACTTTAGTGTAAGCACAATATGTGCATACGTCAATGCCTTCGTTTAATGGGCCGACCTGATCCGCATAGCGCCGCCGCAACCTTGCGTGGGGCCATTGTATCCTACTGATTTTGTTGGTGCGGTCGAGAGGACTTGAACCTCCACGAGATTGCTCCCGCTAGCACCTCAAGCCAAAACACGGTGTATCGCCGAGTATCGTCAAGGCCTAAATCGTTGAGTTTTGGTTTTCGCGGTGTCGCTCTGTTTCGCCGGTTTTCGCGAGGTTGCCCGAAGTTCCGTGGAAAGTTAGCGACCCTCGGAACTCATAGCCTACGCGACAGCGGCTCCTTTCGCAATGGATTTCTTAGAAACAGCGTTGGCCATCGAGGACAGCAACATTG
>JBEKLB010000302.1:0-8417 GCA_050010415.1 Bryobacteraceae bacterium
TATTACGGCGAGTCGACGGAATCAGCCGCCATCGAGAAGCATCTGTCCGGTTGCGAGCACTGCCGTTCCGAACTCCGCTCACTGCAGCTGGTGCTCAATACAGTGGATTCCGCGCAGGTTCCCGAGCGCGCGGCCGAATATGGGCAAGATGTCTGGAAGCAAATCGAGCCGCGGCTGGCAGCCCCCCGAAGGCCGCTGATCCGGCAATGGTGGATTTGGGCGCCCGTGATGGCGGCCCTATTGATCGCGGCGTTTCTGGCGGGAAGGTTTTGGCAGCGCGGCGACGCTTCGGTGGTAGCGAAG
Organism: Bryobacteraceae bacterium; assembly: GCA_050010415.1. GTDB lineage: Bacteria > Acidobacteriota > Terriglobia > Bryobacterales > Bryobacteraceae > Palsa-89. Next base: position 304 of record JBEKLB010000302.1, read on the forward strand.
AATCGGAACAACCAGCAGATTCGCGAGCGCATTCTGCTGGTCGCAGTGGGTGATCACCTGGAACGGTCGCAGATGGTGCTCGCCGAGCTCGATAATGCGCCGGAAGGCGCCCCGGACGGCAAAGCCAGGCTCGATATTTCGGACGAGCGGCGGATGGCGGAAGATCTTCTGGACGACAATCGCCTCTACCGTCAGACCGCTCGGACCACGGGCGACAACTCCATGGCCAGCGTCCTGGACGACCTGGAGCGCGTGCTGCTGGAAATCGCGCACAGTCCCTCGGAAATATCCAGCCAACAGCTCAACGACCTTCGCGAGCAGATCGAAAGCCGGGGCCTGCTGTTCAAGGTGCGCGTGCTCGGAACAGAAGCGCGGGGTTTGGGAACATACGGTCTGGAAAACCTTCCGGCATCGGAAAAGGACAAGAATTCAAAGAAATTGTAGGATGATTATGCGGATATATTTCACACTCACTGCTTCCGTCACACTCACTGCTTCCATTTTCGGCGCGGCGCTCGCGTTTGCGCAGCAGCCACCCGAGCCGCCCATTGTGCTGGCTCCGCTAGCCCCATTACCTCCGTTGCCTCACTTCCCGCAAGTGACGATCCCTCCCATCACCTTGGACCTGGACTTGTCGGGGCTTCCCCTCTTGGCTTTTCAGGACACCCAGCGTGACGCGGAACGGAGTGCGAGGGAACAGCTCCGCCATCTCCAGGAACGCTCGTCGGAAGGCTACTCACGTGGCAAGAGCTATCTGGATCGCAAAGAGTACGACCGCGCCATCGACACATTTAACCAGGTGATCGACAGCAAGAGCGGCCGCGCCGACGGCGCTTATTACTGGCGCGCCTACGCGCAGAACAAGCTAGGCCATCGCGACGAGGCGCTGGCGAGTCTGGACGAGTTGCAGAAGAGTTATCCGGGCAGCCGCTGGATGGACGATGCCAAGGCTCTGCAGGTGGAGATCCGATCGCAAAACGGCCAGCCACTTTCGCCCGAAACGGCCACCGATGAAGATCTAAAGCTGCTGGCATTGAACAGCCTGATGAGTACCGATCCGGAGCGCAGCCTGCCGATGCTCGAAAAGCTGCTCAAGAGCAGCAACTCGCCCAAGCTGAAAGAGCGCGCCCTGTTTGTGCTGGCGCAAAGCGGGTCGCAAGCCTCGCGCGATCTTCTGGCCGGTATCGCCAAGGGCGGATCGAATCCCGACCTGCAGTCCAAGGCCATCGAATATCTGGGCATCCATGGCGGCCGCGACAACCTGCAAGTTCTGGTCGACGTCTACAAAAACTCCAATGACGCGCAGGTGAAGCGCACCATACTCAACAGCTTCATGGTGGCCGGCAGCCGCGACAATCTGCTGGCGGTAGCGAAGTCGGAAGCGAACCCGGAATTAAAGGTGCACGCCATCCAGATGCTCGGAAACGTGGGAGGGGCGGCTGACCTGGCGCAGCTTTATTCCGCCGACGCCGCGGCCGATGTGAAGCGCGCCGTGATCCAGGGGCTTTTCATTTCCGGCAATTCCGACAAGCTTTTCGAAATCGTCAAGAACGAGAAGGACGAAGCCCTGCGCCGTTACGCGATTAATCAACTGGGGGTCATGGGAAAGAGCAAGACCGGAGCCGCGCTGGCCTCCATGTATGCGCAGGAAACCAGCGCCGATAACAAAAAGGCCATTATCAATGCGCTTTTCGTGCAGAATAATGCCACTGCGCTGATCGAGATCGCGCGCAAGGAGACCGACTTGAACCTGAAGAAGGCGATCGTCAACCAGCTCTCAGTGATGCACTCCAAAGAAGCGACGGATTATCTGATGGAGATCTTAACCAAATGAAGCTGGCTGCCATTTTCGCAAGCGCTCTTTCGTTGCTCGCGCAACAGCCTCACATTTTGAACGCCCGGCTGGAGACACGTCCGCTGTCGGGCAGCCTGGAATCGACGTTCCGCTCTATTCTCAGCGCTCAGACCGGCGCGGCGTGGGTGGGCTATGCCGAACCGATGGTTCCAAGCGACCGGTCTGGCGAACGCCAGAGCTGTTTCTGGAATGGCGGCGGATATTCGCTCGAACACTCCGACGACGGCGTTACTGTGGCTGCGCCTCAAACGGTAAAGCTCGAAGGTCCGACGCATCTGGTGGTCCTTTACCGAGTGGAGAACCATCAAGTGGGCAAGATCCATACCTTCACCCCGGAATGCGACCTGGATGCGGGCGGCTTGCCGTTCATCTGGCTCACCGGCGTCGCGGCTCCCGATAGCGTATGGTTCCTGTTATCGATTGCGAAGAACGCCTCCGGCACCACGCGCGACGACATGCGTATGGCGGATCGCGCGGTGTCGGCGATCGCGCTCCACGCCGACCCATCGGCCGACTCGGCGCTCGAAGAACTGGCCGCATCGAGCCAGCCCGAAAAACTTCGTCGTCAGGCGATTTTCTGGCTGGGAAATTCGCGCGGCCGGCGCGGGTTTGAAGTGGTCAGCCGAATTGTACGAGAAGACCCCAGTGACAAAATCCGCGAGCACGCCGTCTTCGCGCTCGCTGAAAGCAAGCAGCCGCAAGCGCTGAGCACCGTGGCTGCCGTGGCGCATAGTGACTCCAGCCCCCGCGTTCGCGGCCAGGCTCTGTTCTGGCTGGCGCAAAAAGCAGGACAGAAGATGGCTGAATCGTCCATCAACGACGCCATTGCGAACGATCCCGAGACGGAGGTCAAGAAGAAAGCGGTTTTCGCTCTGACGCAAATGCCCAGCGGTGAAGGCATCCCGCTATTGATCCAGGTGGCGCGCACCAACCGCAATCCGGAGGTTCGAAAACAGGCCGTATTCTGGCTGGGACAGAGTAAGGACACCCGTGCGTTGGCCTTTATCGAGGCCGTTCTGGGGGGTGCCGACGTTCTGAAATAGCTTCGTTCGCGAGGCGCGCGGCCTGCGTAAGAAGGTAATTGCGTTCCGGGAGGCTTCCGGTTTTTCCCGCCGCCGCCCTGTAATGTCTCGCCGCACCCGCGTGGTCTCCGATGAGCTCCAGTAAATGCGCTCGAACGGCATCCAAGCGATGATGATCGCTCAAGCGGCCGTCTGCCTGGAGCGCGTCGAGAAGTTCCAAACCTTTCGCCGGCCCGTGCACCATCGCCGCAGCGACCGCGCGATTCAATTCCACCATGGGATTGCCGGACATGCGCCGCAAAAGATCGTATAGCGCCAGGATCTGCGGCCAATCCGTGTCTTCCACCTTGGCCGCTTCGTCGTGCACGGCCGCGATCGCCGCTTGCAATTGGTACGGCCCCACTGAGCCCTTGGGTAAAGTGGCTGAGAGCAGCGCTACTCCTTCGGTAATCTCTTGCCGATCCCACAAGGCTCGGTCCTGCTGCGCGAGCGCAATCAACTCGCCTTCCGTGTTGGTTCGCGCCATCCGCCGGGCATCGGTGAGTAACATGAGTGCGAGCAATCCAGCGATTTCGGTTTCATCCGGTTCGAGCTTATGCACGATGCGAGTGAGGCGCATGGCTTCCAGCGATAAATCGTCCCGGCGGAGATTAGGTCCAGCGCTCGTCGTGTAGCCCTCGTTGAAGATCAGGTAGAGGACATGCAATACCGCGCGGAGGCGTTCGGTTCGCTCCTGCGTGGTCTGCAATTGGAATGGAATACCGGAGGTCTTAATACTTTGCTTGGCCCGGCTGATCCGCTGGGCCATGGTCGCCTCCGGAACCAGGAATGCGCGGGCAATCTCGGCCGTGGTCAACCCGCCTACTGCCCGCAGTGTCAAAGCGATTGCCGAAGCCGGGGTCAATGCCGGATGGCAGCACATAAAGAGGAGTACCAGCGTGTCGTCTTCGGCGGGCGCTCCCGTCGAGGCAGGCCAGGCCGACGTGCGGACCGCTTCCAGGGCGACCTCGTTTTCGCGCCGGCGCCGAGCCGATTCGCTGCGAATGTGGTCCGTCATGCGTCGAGAAGCTACCTGGGTCAGCCAGGCGCGCGGATTCTCCGGTAAACCTTCGCGCGGCCACTGTGTCGCCGCGGCCAGCAACGATTCCTGAACTGCGTCCTCCGATGCCGCGAAGTCCCCAAACCTCCGGACAACCATTCCGAGCACCTGCGGCGCAAGTTCACGCAACAGATACTCGGAACGGCTATCCATTATCAGTCACCGCGACAATTCTTCCGCGCTACTGAGCACTTGCCGCACTTCGATGGGGATGTTCCCGCGCTTGCCTCCCGGCCCAGGCGCACCCGAAACCCGAGCGGCGATCTTGTAAGCTTGCTCGGCGCTCTCCACATCGACAATCCAATAGCCGGCCAGGAACTCTTTCGACTCCGGAAATATCCCGTCGGTGATGGGCTCCCCGTCACTTCCCGCGCGAACGATCTTGGCTTGATCGGGGAACCCCAATCCTTCCGTGGAAACGAAGACGCCGGAATCCCTGAGTTCCTTGCTGAAAGCCCGCATAAAACCGATATTCGCCAGCAGGTCTTGCTTGGGCCACTTGGCGTACGATTCGAAATCAGCGTTGGTGCCCATCATCATCAGCATGTATTTCATTGCTGGGTTCTCCTTTCGTCTAGCTGCCGCACTTCGATGGGCATGTTCGTCGCCGCTCCGCCAAGTCCTGGTCCAGCCGACAAACGCGCCGCGATCTCATAGGCTCGTTCTGGAGTTTTGACGTCCACGATCCAGTAACCCAGCAGAAACTCCTTGGCTTCGGGAAACACGCCGTCCGTGATCGGCGCGCCGTCGCTCCCGGCTCGCACCATCCTGGCTTCGTCCGGCCCGGTCAACGGCTGCGTGGCCACGAACTCCCCGGATTCTTGAAGGCCCTGGTTCAGCTTGCCCAAGAACGCGAAATGCGTTTGGATCTCTTTCTCAGGCCAAGCTTTGTACATGTCGACGCCTGCTTTTGTTGCGTTCATCATCAGTAGGTATTTCATGTTTGTTCCCATCGCTTTCGCGTGGCTCCTTGTGTTCTAGCGCTCTTTTCCGCGCTTCCAATCGGTAGTCGGAACCCGCGCCCGTTTCTCTACATTCCGGACACTAATTTTAATTCTCTCGGATCGCCGTGTGGCGTCGGCACCATTAGCCTTGTTACAAACCTCCTTAGAAATTCATGCGGAACTCTGAGCGTCCTGGTGCATCATAATAGCTGGGCGTATTCTTCAGCCCCAAGGAGGCCGGAAGAATGAAACTCTTCAGGTTGGTCGTGGCGGTCAGTTTGCCGATTGTAATGGCGGCCACATTATTTGCACAGGATCCAGTAGAGCAGCCCGGGCAATTGCCACCAGCACCCCCGGCGCAGCCCCTAAATCCCCAGCAGCTCGAAAACTTAGTGGCGCCCATCGCTCTATACCCGGATACTTTGCTGAGCCAGATCATGGTCGCCAGCACCTATCCCATCGAAGTGGTGGAGGCGCAACAGTGGCTGCAACAGAACCGCAATCTGAAAGGTCAGCCGTTGATGGACGCGGCCCGGCAGCAAAACTGGGATCCGAGCATCCAAGCCCTGGTTGCGTTTCCCGATGTGCTGACGCGCCTGAATCAGGACATCCGCTGGACCACTGACCTGGGTAACGCGTTCCTGGCCCAACAGCCGGACGTGATGAGCGCGGTGCAGCGCTTGCGCGCCAAGGCGCAGGCCAACGGCAAGCTGCAGTCGACGCCCCAGGAGACGGTGACAACGCAAACGGATAACGGTCAGACGGCGATCGACATTGCGCCGCCCGAGCCCGGCGTGGTTTATGTTCCCGTATACAATCCCGAATGGGTTTGGGGCCCGCCGCCTTTTGGCTATTATCCGCCGCTCTTTTATCCGGGGATTGGCGTGGGATTCTCGTTCTTGCCCGGCATCGATCTCGGCTTCTATTTTGGCGGCGGCTGGGGACTGTGGGGCGGCTTTGGATGGGGTTGGGGACCGGATTGGTTTGGCGGACGAATCCTGTTGAACGGCAACTTCTTCCATCGCTACGGATTTAATGACTATCATGGCGGATTGGGCGGCGTCTGGGCTCATGATCCCGGGCATCGGTTAGGTGTTCCATATCCCAATCGCGCCGTCGCGAGCCGTTTCGGCGGCTCGGCGGGATTCCGTGGCACGGCCGGATTCAGAGGCGCGGCGTCATTTCATGGAGAAGAGGGTCGTGGCGCAGAAGGCCGTGGAGAAGAAGGCGCGCGCGGTGGAAACGCTGGCGCTGGACGATCCTTCGCTCCAGCGGAGCGCGAAAGTCATAGCGCTTTCGGCGGTATCCAAAATGGCGGTGCTACGCGCATGGAGAGCGATCATGGATTCTCGAGCCTGGGTCACTCAGGCTTCGGCGGCGGCGGTGGAGGATTCCGAGGCGGCGGTTTTGGCGGTGGGGGCGGTGGATTCCATGGTGGTGGCGGAGGCCGGAGGTAACATGACCACAAGAATATTCACGTCAACAATGTTTGCGCTGCTGGCTGTCAGTGCGTTGGCTCAAGCGCCTGCTAAACCCACCGCGCCCTCCAAGCCGGCAGCGCCGAAAGTTACGCAAGCGATGTTTGATTCACCGGAAGCGGCCACTCAGTCGCTGATCGATGCGGCATCGAAAAACGATGTTGCCACTCTGAAGGCGGTGCTGGGATCGTCGGCTAAGGGCATCCTCACTTCCGGCGACCCGACGCAGGATGAAGCTGAGCGTAAGGAGTTCGCGCAGATTGCTGGCCAGAAACATCATTTGGAACAATCCACGATGAATGCTCACGTAATGGTTCTGCTGATCGGCGATCAGGACTGGCCATTTCCGATTCCACTGCTTCACGAGGGCGAGAAGTGGCGCTTCGATCCCGAGCGGGGCTCCATGGAAGTGCGGGCGCGCCAGGTTGGCGCCAACGAATTGGATGCCATTCAGGCCTGTGCCGCCTACGTCGGCGTGCAAGAGGCTTACGCAGCCAAGAAGCGCTCGGCGGCGGGAACAGCGGAATATGCTGAAAGCGTCGCGAGTTCGGAAGTTCCCAAGGAATTCGCGGAAGCGGCCGGGCAGAATCCCTCTAAGCCCTACCACGGTTACTACTTCCGTGTGCTGAAGGAACAGGGTCCGAACGCGCCCGGCGGCCAGCATCCTTATATGCTCGGAAAAACCATGATCGGCGGATTCGCGCTGGTGGCTTGGCCCGCCACTTACGGCGTGAGCGGCGTCCACACTTTCATCGTGAATCAGAGCGGGGTGGTTTATGAGAAGGATCGCGGAACGAGTTCCGCCACTCCCCTCGCCAGCTACGATCCCGACAAGACCTGGACCCCCGTGGATTGAAACAACTCGATTAAAATAGGCGGAGAATGTTGCCCTTCCGCAAGCTTCTCCGCCTGGCTTTGAGCATCTTCGTCCTGGCGCTCCTATGGATGCGCATCGCGCGGCAATGGCGTTACGAGTCGGGCTGGTGGCTTACCGGGACCTTGACGCTTTCGGTACTACTGCTGGCCCTGGTTATTTTTCTGGTCCTCAGCATTTTTCGAAAGCCCCGTAATCTTCGCGATGAAGTTCCCAAACACCCTCTAGGCCTGGACTCTTAGCGGTCAACAGCAGCGTTCGCATCGGCACCCAGTCTTTGACCCTGGACACTTCATTCCACTTCTAGCGCGAGGGTAGCCGAGAGGTTTCTACCCCGTTCGAGCGCACTTATATCCCTAAGGATTCGTCTTCAGCGATCGGGCGGGATCGCACTAAGTTGCTTTGCGGCTTCCGGGTGAACGAGGACGGTCCACGTCATGGCGCAGCTGGGCTAACGTCAGGTATTTGCCCCGACGCATCTCTCGTTCGGCTTTCTTTACGGGAGCACTCTCTTCGGGAGTGAGGACATCATCTGCTTCGGAATGCTTTGGGACAATATTGATTACGCCGCCAGCGACCTTGAACTCGACCTTGTCTCCGGCTTTGATGCCGGCCTTGCGGCGGACGCTATGCGGCACCACTAATTCATCCCTAGAGGACGACGACAGTCATAAGCAAACTACTTCTTCACGATACCAAGAGCGTGAGCCCTGCGGTAGCCCTGTACCATGTGGACTCTTGTTGGGTCAGTTCCGAGACTGTTGGGAGTGCGGACTTAAAGATCGTTCTCTGAAAGCGTATTCGTGAGCTGAGGTCAAAGAACGGCTTTTCTCAGGAATCGT
>JBEKLB010000303.1:0-8413 GCA_050010415.1 Bryobacteraceae bacterium
GCCGCTTCAGCTCAGGAATCCCATTGCCTTTCACCCGCGTGGTTTCGCGACGGGGCCCAATGGTTTACTTGATCAGTTCGGCATCTCTCCTACCACTGAAACCGCGCCGGCACCGCCAGATGGGTTCTGAATGTGCCTGCTGTAACCCGTCGCGTTCTGTTACATGAGTACGGTGAGCGCCGCAAAGCAGAAAGCGCGCTCGGTAGCGCGGAAGGGCTCCAGGTGGACTGCCATGAAAGCGTGAAGCCAAGCGCGGGAGTGCACGAAGGAGCGGAAGCCTTCGGGAAGAACGCTTCAAAAGGAGCAGGCGAAAAACCGCCAATGAGAACGCGGGAAAACCGTGTCCGCACCGCGGCGATTCCATCGACGCCGCGACCATTCTAAAATGGGCTTCGTCGATCCAGCTCAGCAGGAAGGAACTCTTCCGCGGACCGCCCAGAGCAAATAGAAAATGCGAGTTCTGCGCTAGAGTATTCTCGGCCCGGGACATGCGCCTCCACATTCCGCGTTGTCCGAGGAATCGTCGAGCCACGAAGGCTTAGCGGTATTTACCTTCCAACTAGCCCGCAATAACCAGATTGCCATCTAGCGAACAGAATCGAAGTGAGAACTGCGGCGCGTGAAGGCGGCTCACTAGACAGGAATCTCTACTTGCTCCGCGACAGTGGTCGGCTCCGGAATCGCATATCCGAACTCACGCATACATTCCAGATGTCCTTCGATGGCTTCTTTCATCAGGCGCCTGGTCTCTTCGAGCGTTGCCGCCGCACCGATGCATCCCGGCAAATCTGGGACATGGGCGCTATACCCGGTGGCTGTTGGTGCATACAACACGGCGTATTTCATTTCTTCAATCCCGCTTGTCTCAGTATAGCCGCCTGTGTGCCAGGATCGAGGTCCTCGGAGCGATGACCCGCAATTGTAACGATCCCCAGTTTGGACGGGTGATGATAGTGCCTATGACTTCCGCGAGTCCGGACGATCCTCCAACTCAGCTTGATTACGTCTCTGACCTTCACGAGGCTACTGTGCCAATCAGCGGTTAAAAGTCGCAGACAATGTGGACGCCGCGAGCCAATAGCCAAACGCGTTCTCAGCTGGTCCGCGTGAGTGCCCGCCCCCAAACAGCGAAAACAGGTCGATCACCAAGATCGCCACCACCATCGCGTCACCAACGGGCGCGAGCACGCGCTGAAACCGATGCAGCACGAATTCGCACAGATCGACCGCCCGAGGCACGCTTACCCGAGGTGGTCGTAATCGGCGTGACTTCCGATCCAATACCAGACCACACGATCTCCATCGACGACCGCCAAGGCGCGGTATCCGAGTCCGATTCGCACCGAATAAATGTCGTCCTCGCCTTCCAGTTTCTTGAATTGGAGGCCCGGATGCCCAGGATTGTCCTGAAACGATCGATAGGCACGCTTAGCGTCCCGTTGAACGTCCAGAGGTAGACCGGAGAAGAGACGCCAGAATTTCCGCGTGGCCCGCGACTGCACTTAAAGCAGGTCGCCCAGTGGCATTGTTTCGCCCCGCTCGTCTTCGCGGAGGGCTTCTCGCGCCATGCGGCGGATCACGTCGCGCTTCTCGACAAAGCGTTTTTTCCAGGCTTCTTCGTCGGCCAGCGAAGCCAAAATCTGAGCCGCTATCGCATCCTGCTCCTCTGGGGGCAAGGCGCCCACCTTTTCCAGGGCTTTCTCCAGGAGCGACGACATACTTACATGTTAACCCCGTCGCCCGAGCGCTAATGCCCGCCCCGGAACAGCGAAAATAGCTCGATCACCAGGATCGCCACCACCATCGCCTCCAGCACGAAGGCCCGCGCCTGATGGAACTCGTTGGTCATGAACTCGTACAATTCACCCGCCGTCCGCAGCTTCTCTTCCACCAAATTGCGATAGTCGGTCACGCCCACGCGAGCCGCCGCGATCTTATACGCCCGAGCATAAAACATGTCGCTCAGAAACTTGATCGCATTATCGGTACGCTCGGTCAGCTCCCGCACGTCCAGACGCAGCGTATTCAACCGCTCGGCTTCGCCCGCCATTCTCCAGCGCCGGAACAATCCTCCGCGATGCTCCAGTGTCTTATAAACATTTTCCAGAACGCGCGTCAGAACATCGTCGTAATGCCGGAACTCGAGCAACTGCGTGTTGGCGTATTCGAGCAACTGAATAGTCGGCTCGGCACCCTCCATGGTGTCGTAAACCAGCGCCGCCACCCAGCCAGTGACCAGCAAATCGGTCGGATAATACGACAGGCTGCTCTGCAGCACTTCCCGCCGCTCGCTCTCCGCCAGAGGCTGCGATTCGCCGCGCACAATCTGCGCGATCTGCTCGCCGCGCCTGGCCAGCATCACCGGAGCCGTCAGTGCGTGGCCATCTTCATCCAGCGCCTCGCGCAAATGGATGATGTAGTAATCTTCGCTCAACCGTGCTGGATAAGCCTGCACCAGCGCCGGCGCCGCACGCTCCAAACACGACTGGATCAGCTCCGCCGTCCGCCGCTCGATCTCGGGCGCGAGAATCCAGCGGTTCGACAGCCGGATCAATTGCTCCCAATCCGCCTCAAATTCCATCTTCAATTCGACGCTCGCCACGCCGTAGTCGAAGTACTTGATCCGGGCCTCGAACTTTTCGCCGCTCTCCAGCGCGATGGGCTCCGGGTACTCGATTGCCGGCGGACGTTCGAAGCGCACATACTCCGGCGCCGGATGCTTGAAACTGGGCTGCGGCCGCGCGGTGTCCGCGCCCACCAGATCACGCAGTTTCTCGATGCGGATCTCCTCGGCCACATCGTATAGCACGAACACCCAAAACGATCCCCGCAGCGGAGCCATCCCTGTATTGTAGGTGCCCGCGCGCGCGCTAATTTTTCGCTGTGTAGTCCAAGTCGATGTTGCCGAGATTCGGTAGGGACGCCGATTGTTCCAACGAAAGAACAATCGACGTGGAAGGGAATGTCCAAAGAACAGTCCTGATGAGGCGAAAATTCTCCCCTCGCTTGGTCTCCTCATTCGCTGGATGGCCGTACTTTTGGATCAGCAGAGTCCTGAGCGTATCGAAATCCTGCGATCCGGCCCCCGGCGCGGAACTGGCCAGCCCGAAATGGGACCATAGCCGTACGGAGGCGATCTTTTCGCTGCCCTGTCGGGCGCCAATTTGGACGCCCAACTCAATCTCGCCCATTTTCACCGGCTTGAGATCGAGCAGTATCCAATCGTCCTTGCTCTCAGGGGGAGCTTCGATGTGGTAGGTCGAGCGGACGTCGGCGATCGTCATGCCCCATTTGATCTTGTCCCAGCCATCGACGTCTTTGGGTTTGTCCTGTCCGAATAAGGAGACCGCAATCGCAGCCAGCACCCAAGTCCGAAGCGCGTTCACGCCAGCTCCTCTATGGCGCTCAGATGCCGGTCAAACCACCACGCCCAAACAATCATCACCACCGATGCGACAAGCGCTGATATCCAGACTCCCACCGCGAACGTCAGAAACTCCACCACCATCGTCCCGGCGATCGAGTTCCACAATCCCAAACCATAACGCGCGCCGCCCGGATAAAGCGGCATGTCTGGCCGATGCGTCACCCAATCCAGCACCCAGTGGCTTACCACGCCGATCCAAATTGCGATGGCCCCGGCGCGATAGCGCGTGATCGCATACCCGGCGCGACAGCGCGTGATCGCATAATAAATGCCACCGAACGCGCTGGCCCAAACGCAGAGCATCAGCAGGCTGTGCGACCACGGATAGGAAACGAAGTCGAGCGGCGTATAGCGCGTGTTGCCGGGATCGATCCGCACTTGTTCCCAGCCCAGCAGCAGGAACACGGGCCACAGCATATCGGCCAGCACCGGCGCAGCCAGCAACACCGCTTCGGAACTGCGCGGCGCGAATCGCTTAGCCGCAAAACCGACCGCGAAGTGACCGATGAACATGCGTGGCCTGTATTTCCCGATCGCTAATTCACGCCCGACATCAGTTTCACGGTCGGCTTGATCAGTAACGCCAGCACCACCGCCGCTCCAAATGAAATTGCGGCCACCACTCCGAACAACGCCGGCAGCGGCATGGATTCATACAGAGAAGCCGCGGTCCCCGCAAGGTAATCGCCGATACTGATCGACACGAAGAACAAACCCATCATCATACCCGCCACGCGCGCGGGCGCCAGCTTGGTCATCGCGCTCAAGCCTACCGGGCTCAGGCACATTTCGCCCACCGTTTGCAAAAAATAGGTGCCCAACAGCCACCAGGGCGACACCAGTGCCCCTGCTAGCGTGGCCCTCGCCGCTGGAACCAGAATTGCGAACGCAATGCCTCCGAATATCAAGGCCAGGGTAAACTTGGCCGGGCTGGACGGCTCCCGCTTGCCCAACGCGATCCACAGCCAGGCGAAAATCGGCGCCAAAATCATCACGAAGAGCGCCGGTACGAATTGGAACCAACTGGCCGGGAAATCGAATCCGAAGACCACGCGATTGGTGCTGCGCTCGGCGAAGAGACTGAGTGACGAGCCAGCCTGCTCATAGGCTGCCCAAAACACCGCGGATGCGACGAACAGGACCAAAATCGCGCCTGAGCGTTTGCGCTCCGTCACAGACCAGCCGCGGCCCAACAGCAACCACGCGAAGATTCCCACCGACACGATAATCAAGACCAGGCCAAGCCCCGTGGATACGCCTTGCGCGGTGAGTTCCAAGCGTCCCGTCCCGGCCAACAATCCAATCGCTCCCAGAACCAACGCAGCCGCCACGGCACTCCAGCCAACATTGCGTTTGAGACGCTTGCCGGCTTCGGGGCTTTCCGGCGCAACTGGATGGAGTCCGGCGTCCCCCAAGTTCTTAGCGCCAAACGTGTATTGGATCAGCCCCAGCAGCATCCCCAAACCCGCCAGACCGAAACCTAGCCGCCATCCGATCCGTTCACCCACCCATCCGATGGGCAGCGGCGCAATCATGGCTCCCAAATTGATCCCCATGTAGTAAATGGAAAAGCCCGAATCGCGCCGGCGATCGCCCTGGGAATAAAGCTGTCCCACCATGGTACTGGCGTTGGGCTTCAGGAGTCCGGTGCCAATAATCAACAACCCCAGCCCCGCATAGAATCCTGTCACGCCTGGGCTCATCAGAAAAAACTGTCCCGCTATGATCAGAATTCCACCATACAGCACCGCTCGACGTTGCCCAAAGATGCGATCGGCAACCCATCCACCCGGCAGGCTCATTAAATAAACCATTGCCGTGTAGAAGCCGTAAATTGCGCCCGCTTTGACCACGGGAAAACCCAGGCCGCCCTTTGCCACGCTCGCGGTCATGAAGAGGATCAGGAGCGCGCGCATCCCGTAATAGCTGAAGCGCTCCCACATCTCGACGAAGAACAGCGTCGCCAGACCGCGCGGATGCCCGAAAAAGCTGGTGTCCGAACGGATGCCTTCAATCGTCGTGGTCATCTCTTAAGCTGTAACGCTAGCACGGACAGAATCCAGAAGTCAGAATCCCCCTCACCCAAGCGTCCTCAACCGCTCCTCGGAAAGTTTTCGGAATACGGCATGCGGATCGTATTTCAAGCCCTTCTGGCTGGCTTCCAGCATCTGCTTCGCTGGGGCGCTCTTGCCTTGGGCCGCGAGACAAATTCCAAGCGCCGCCTGAATCTCAGCGATCCGCCACGCCGCAAGCGCAAAGGGAGCGGAGCGCGCTTCTTTCATCGCACCTTCGAGCGCCTGCTCCGCCTCATTCAGCTTTCCGCCGGCGGTCAGCGCTTCTCCCAGCCACACTTGCGCCAGCACCACCGCCGGGTGCCCGGCCGAATATGCTTCGCGCCGGATCTGCAATGCCTCTCGCAACAGAGGAAGGGCGCTCGCCGGATCGCCTTCGAGTATTCGAGCCTGGCCCACTTGAAGCAGCGCCAACGCCACATTCGGAGTCTTTTCGCCACCCAGCTTTCGCAGCGTATCGAGCGCCTGGCGCGCCTCCAGCTCCGCCACCGGGTATCGCCCGCGATCGATTTCCAGCGCCGAGTGATTCAATAGAATCTGCGCTCCCATAAAGCTTTCGAAACCCACCGTCCGCTTCACGATTGCGAGCGCAGTGCTGAATTCGCTCTCCGCTCCGGCATAATCCCCCTCGGCCTCCAGCACGCGCGCCACCGTGTTGCGAGCCGCGGCAACCTGCGGATGATTGGCTCCTTGATTCTTGATCCTTAGGGCAAGATGCTCGTTCGCGAAGGGCTCGGCTTTCTGTGCCTGGCCTTCTTCTAGCAGCACGAACGCCAGGTTGTTCAGCGGATATCCCAAATCCGGATGATCGTTTCCGTTCACTCTACGCCGGATTTCTATGGCTTCCCGCAGCTTGGCTTCGGCCGCGGCGTAGTCGCCAAAATCGATCCGATCGGTGGCGTAATTGCTTAAGCTGATGAGGTAATCGGGACTGTCCGCCCCTTCTGTCCGCCTGTTAATCTCGGTTGCGTCGCGAAGCAGATCGGCAGCTTCCGGATATCGGCCCTTCCGCTCCAGCACCAGCGCCAGATAGTTGCGCGCTTCGGCTCCCACATCGGGACCGTTGCTGATGTAGATCTTCAGCCCCTCCCGCAGTGTTGGCTCCGCTTCGGCGTCTTTGTTTTCGAGGTACAGACACTCGCCCAGCGCCGCCAATGCCCAAGCCAGCTTCACGTCATTCGGACCCACGCCCCTGCGCCGCATCGCCACCAAGCGGCGGAACATCGGCTCAGCCCTTTGGTATTGGCCCTGATCGCGAACCAGCGTGGACAACAACTCCAGGCTCGACGCCGCTTCGGCGCTCGTGGCGCCGTGTGTCTGGACATTCAATTGGAACGCGTTTTCCGCCATCGGCAACGCCCGATCCGCCATGCCGAGATTGCGGTATGCCGAGGCGATGTTGTCCAGCATCGATGCGCGCGCTTCCGGTTCACCCGCCAGATCGCGATCCAGGCGTTGCGCGCCCTGATCCAGCAGATCGCGCGCCGTGATGGTTCGTCCGCGCGCTACCTCGGGCGTGGCAGCCTGGAACATGCTGGCCAGGAACTGCGCCTCGCGCTGTGCCACGGTTTGCTCGCGCGTCGCGCGTCTCGCGAGCAACGCCATTCCGATGCTGACCCCGATCAAACTCGCCACGGCCAGCACCCCGGCTGCGACGCCGAACTTATGCCTGCGGATGAATTTTCCAGAACGATAGCCCCACGCGTCCGTCCTGGCTCGAACCGGGTAGCCCTCCAGATAGGCCTGAACGTCGGCCGAAAGTTGCCCCACCGAAGCGTAGCGCCGCGCCGGTTCCTTGCGGATGGCCATCAATACGATTCGATCGAGATCGCCTTTGAGCCTGCGCGGATCCAGTGGCGCAGCATTTTGGTTCCGCGCCCTGGTTGCGCTCGGAGGGTCCGGCTCCTGCTCGCAGATCATGCGAGCCACTTGAAACTGATCTTTGCCCTCGGTTTGAAACGGGCGCATCCCCGCCAGCAATTCGTATAAGAGAATGCCCAGGCCGTAGACGTCGGTGGCCGTGGTAACGGGTTCGCCGCGAATTTGCTCGGGACTCGCATACTCCGGCGTCATCAGACGCTCGGCCGTCCGCGTTAACGACGCATCGCCCGATTCCGGATCCAGCATTTTCGCGATGCCGAAATCCAGCAGCTTCGGTACGCCGTCGGCGCTCACCAGGATATTGGCCGGCTTGATGTCGCGATGCACCACCAGATTGTTGTGCGCGTATTCAACCGCCGAACAAACCGCGATGAACATGCGCAGGCGCTTCTCAATCGGCAGGGCCTGAGACCAGCAATACCGGTCGATGGGCGTTCCATCGATGTACTCCATCACCAGGTACGGCGCGTCTTGCTCGGTAACCCCGCCGTCCAGCAAACGCGCGATGTTCGGATGATCCAGGTTGGCCAGGATCTGGCGCTCGGTGCGGAATCTGCCTAGCATCACGGGACTCGATCCGAATCCAGAGCGCATCACCTTAATGGCTACGCCTCGCACGTATTGCTGGTCGGCGCGAACGGCAAGATGGACCTTGCCCATGCCTCCCTCCCCGAGCGTCTTCAGCACACGATAGGGCCCGATGCTGTGCCCAATGCCCGGGTCTTCCCCGCCCGCCACCTGCTCGGCGACGGCCTTCAATGGTCCAACGATGAATCCTTGCGTCTGCTCCAGCGACGCAAGCAGCGATTCCACGTCTTTGCGCAGGTCGAGATCGTTACCGCATTCTGCATCGAGATACGCCGCGCGAGCGGCTGTTGGCAGGTCAGCCGCAGCCTGAAAAACGGCTTCCAGCCGATGCCAGCGGTCAGGTTCGTCAGCGGGAGCGCGTACACCGGTAGCCATGGCGCGCCCTAGGAAGGCGATGACGACGATTGCGTCAATTCGCGATGCAACCAGGCCTTTGCCATTCTCA
>JBEKLB010000304.1:0-8410 GCA_050010415.1 Bryobacteraceae bacterium
TCATAGGCCTCGGTGAGCATCCGGAACCGTTCGGCGTTGCCGGTCTGCAGATTCTCGGGGCGATAACGCGCCGCCATAATGCGGTACACGCGCTCGATGGTTTCGATCTCCGCCCGAGGATTGATCTGGAGCAGATCGTAGTAATTGACGAGTGGTTGTACGGGCATCCTGGCTATTTATCGGCAGGATCGCGCCCAGAAAACATAGGGCATTTTGCCGAGGTAACATGAGGCATGCGATTGGCTCTCGGCTGTTTGCTATTGGCCCTCCCGGCGCTGGCTCAACTCGATTCCGCGGCGCTGCGCGCGAAGTTCGGGCCGCCTTTGAATCGAGAAACATTTCATGTCCGGCCCGGATTCGACATCACGGTCGATTACGGAGCGAAACATCAGGTGTGCAGGATGGAGATACCCACTTCAGTCACACGGGAGGCAACGAAGCAATTTATCGAGGAGCTTATTCCCGCGAAAGAAGGATTGACGGTAACGGGATCTGCAGGCGAGGGAATCCAGAGTGAGTCGCTTCCGACGACCCACTACGAACAGCTCTACACGATCGAGTGGGGCACCCCCACTGTCGTGCAGGTCAAGGGCGTGGCTTGTAAGCCTTAACTCAACTGTTGCAGCGCCTGCTCCAGCGCCTCCACAAAGAAGTATTCGCCCCAGATGACCGACTCGTCGACGCCCAGTTCCTTGGGTAGATGATAGACGCCGCCCTTGAGAATCCCCTCCCATTTCTTGTCCTTCTTAGCCAGGTGATGCTCGCACAGCGAGCGCAGGATGCGAATCGCGAGCGACCAATAATGATGCCCCTTCACCGGGTCTTGCAACAGGCGGCACAGGCGCAGCAATCCGGAAGCGGCGATGGCGGCGGAGGAAGTATCGAGTATTCGCCGGGATTCCGGCGGCGCATTGAAATCCCACGGCGGGATGCCGTCGCTGTTGCAATAGGTAATGTAGTAATCGGCGCAGGCTTCGGCGGTTTCCAAAAAGCGCGGATCGCGGCTGTACTCGTACGACAGGCTGAACCCGTAGAGCGCCCAGCATGAGCCGCGCGACCAGCACGAATCGCCCCGGTAACCCTGCTGCGTGCTCTCGCGCAGAAATTCGCCGGTTTGCAGATCGAAAATCCCCTCCTGCGCCGTGGAACCGTCGCCGCGCACCAGGAAGCGCCGCGTGGTCAGACAGTGGCGCAGAGCGATGTCGCGCAATCTACGGTCGCCCGTTTCGCGTGCGGCGTAGAAGATGATGCCGACGTTCATCATGATGTCGATGAACAGCGAATTCTCACCGACGAATGAGCGCAGGTATTGGCCGTTTTCCTTGAATCGCAGCGACTCGGTTTTGCCCGCCTGAATCAGAGCCTCCTTCACCTTCGGATCTTGCGTCAAGCGATACCAGCGGTAATAGCTGGACATGAAGATGAAGCCCAGATCGTGCACATCGCGATCATGCTGGCGTGGCGCGAGCGGGGTGGTGTAGCGAATGGCCTGCTCCAGCCAGAATTTGTCCTTTTCCGGGGCGCCGCTGGCGCCATTCGCTCGCGACACTGCCAGGTTCCAGCGATGGAAGATCCACATGATTCCGGGGAAGAATCCGTCGCACCAGTTGGTCCATACCTGGCCTTCGTGCTTCCACTTGCCGTCGGCGGTGTACATCGGATAAAAGCCCGGATGAGTCTCGACGAGCTTGCGCACCTGTTGCTGCGCGAACCGCATGGCATCTTCGAAGAGCGCGCGGTCCGTTTCCAGGACAAATTGGATCATGCTTTCTCAGATTCTATCAGTCGACGCAAGTGAACACGAAGCAATCTGCTACCATCGCAATCGATGGCAGCAACCAAGATCACAATCAACCCCAACGGATCGATTCGCCTCGAAGGGGATTTCAGCATTCACGACGCGGAAGGCAAAGAGTTCGGACTCGGCGGCAGGACCGTCATTGGGCTGTGCCGTTGCGGCCACTCCGCGAACAAGCCGTTCTGCGACGGGAGCCACAGGACGAATGCGTTTGCGTCGACGTGTGAGGCGCGGGACCTACCTCCCAAAGCCTAGGGATTGGGGGCTGGGGATTGGGGACTAGGTTTTGTCGTTGGCAGTTTGGAGCGAATCGACGAATGAAGGCGGCTAAGTTTTTTTCCAAGTACTTCGCTTTGAGACCGGGCAGCGTCTAACTCCGAGTCAGTGTAATCGAGCCTGATTGCCAATTCGAGCTGGGTTTCCAGCTCGGCCAAGGATCCGCGGGAAATGGCAAGAAAATGCAGGAATTCGCGGGTGGAGTCGCGAGCACGGCCTTCCGCAATGTTAGACGGGATCGAGACTGCGGCACGGCGCATCTGAGAACTCAACGCAAAGAGCTCAGATTTAGGAAATCTTGCCGTGATGCGATAGACAGTCTCCGCCAGTTCCACACTCAAGTGCCATACATCCAGATCCCGAAAGCTCTTGACCATTTATCCGATAGTGCTTGAACGGTGAACCTTTTCTCACCTGTGCCTGGTCCCTAATCCCCAATCCCCAGCCCCTACTCCTCCGTGAGGACGCAGATATCGCTCAGGTTCCGATAGTCTTCGGCAAAGTCCAGCCCATAGCCAACCACGAACTCGTCGGGGATGGTGAAGCCGACGTAGGACACCTGCACGGGACGTAGACGTTTCTCGGGCTTGTCTAATAAAGTTGCGATGGCTAGTGACTTGGGGCGGCGCTGCTCCAGCACGTTCATCAGGTAGGTCAGCGTGACGCCGCTGTCGACGATGTCTTCCACGATCAGAACGTGGTGCCCTTCGATGGACACATCCAGATCCTTGGTGACCTTCACTTCGCCCGACGACGTCTTGCCGCGGCCGTAACTGGAAATCCCCATGAACTCGATGCGCGCAGGCGTCCGGATGTGGCGCGACAGGTCCGCCATGAATATGAATGCGCCTTTCAAGACCGAGATCAGATACAGCGGACCCTCGGGATAATTGGCGCTGATTTGGGCGCCCATCTCAGCCACTCGTTTTTGGATCTGTTCAGCAGTAAGGAAAACGCGCGGGACCAGGGCCATTCGCTAGTCGGCGCTATGGGTGCGCACGGCCACGTGTTTGATGACCCGGCTGCTCGTCTGACTGGGGAGGCGGGTGCTTCCCGGACCTATGTGGATGTGGGCGGCAGTTGCCTTCCCGGGAATTGCGCGAGAAAAGGCGTAATAGGGGATCTTTCGCATTTGAAGATACTGGCGCAGCCACACGCCCTCTGGAGCGCTCGGAACAACGGCCACGTCGATGCGGCCGCGATGGTCGAAACCCAGGGCGCGGTGCACCTCGGTCTCCCCTTCCGCACTGATTGGGAGCGGGCGATCGAACTTGGCGGCGAAGGCCAACTCCAGCGCAGGCAGGTCGCGCGCTTCCTCGAACCCGCCGTCGCCTTCATAATGCTCCATGCCTTGCCAAAATAACTCGGACTCAACCGGAAGCGACGGCTCAGCAACCAGCGGCGCCGTTGGCAATTGGTTGTTAGCTGCGCGTTCTGCCATCAGGCGCGCACGCAGGCGAGCTAGATCGAAACTGGTTTGACGAGCGGTGAGCTCCGCTTCAAATGGCGCAAGATACGACAGCGCAGCCACGCCCGCATCGACCATCTTCCTCGCAGCGTCCAACCGCATCTGCTGGCGATTCACACGGCGCTCGGCGGCCGCGATCATTTCCGCCGACGCCTCTGCTGTTGCGCCTTTTTCGGGCAGGTCTCCATACAAATCGTGAGCGACAATTACTTCGTCCTGAGCGTCGTCGAGCTTGGCTTCCGCCTCTTCAATACGGGTGCGCGGCAGGGCGCCCATATCCACCAGAGTCTTCACGCGGGCGAGTTCTTGTTGAGCCAGTTCGATTCCCTTATTGACTGCAGGATTTTCAGCCGGCAGCGCGGCGGATTCTGAAAAGAGAAGCAAGGCTCCCAAGGACAAAGAAAGCACCAACAATTGTCGCATTGGAAATTTCAGTGTACCATGAAGCTAGGAGAATCCCTTAGCCATCCGACAGCAACACAACACGGCCGCGCAACCCTCCGCACTGCCGCCCACTACTCCGCCCTGGCTCACTGTGGTTCGAGCCGCCGAATCGAAGCAAGCCTTAGATATTCGAGTTTTAGATCTGCGCGACGTAACCACGTTCGCGGATTTCTTCGTGATTTGTAATGGGAGCAATCCCAAGCAGATCCAAGCCATTGTGGAGGAGATCGGCCAGCAACTGGCCGGTCGCGGGGAGTATCCGGTGAGCGTGGAAGGCTTCGCCAACGCCGAATGGATTTTGGCCGATTACGGCGATTACCTGATACACGTCTTTTCACCCAAAGCGCGTACCTTTTACGAACTGGAGCGGTTGTGGCGGCACGCGACGATTGTGCCAATTCCGCAACCCTAGAGCCGGGGGGCTCGCATTCGCTCGCCGGGATTGGGGATGGGCTCCCTGTTGGTCGCCGGGGTTGGAAGCCCAGGCACATTAGACGTAAAAAGTGCCAGTCCCCTAGTCCCCAGCCCCGCGAGCGAATGCGAGCTTAACCCAGCTTCGGCTTAGCGCAACAATTCGATCCGTTCTTTGAAACCAGCGGCTCCAGGATGCCAGTGATGGCCTCGAAGATGTAACCAGGTGAGCGATCGCCACGGATCTGATGATATTTCCGATCCTGATAGTAAGCCAGAACCGGACGGGTCACTTCGTCGTAGGTTCGAATGCGTTCGCTGACCACTTCCTCGCTATCATCCTTGCGAGTGATGAGCGGAGTGCCATCGTCATCGCAAACACCCGGATTTCGAGGCGGCATTTGGAGCAGATTGTAGATCCGTTTGCATTGCGGACATTGACGCCGTGATGTGAGCCGGCCGACCAGTGCATCCATCGGAACATCCAGATGCAGCACGATGGGTGTTTGAAAGCTCCGATCCGCCAGCAAGCGATCCAGATACTCGGCTTGCTCCACGGTACGCGGGTACCCATCCAACAGGAAACCGTGCGCGCTGTCGGGTGAAGACACACGTTGAGCCAGCATCCGGTTGACGAGGTCGTCACCCACCAATCCCCCACTGGCCATGATGGACTTCGCGGCGTTCCCGAGCGCCGTTCCGGCCTTGATTTCCTCCCGCAGCATATCGCCCGTCGAGATGGCCGGAATGCCTAACCAGTTCGAGATTCTTCCTGACTGCGTTCCTTTGCCGCTACCCGGCGGTCCAAAGAGCAGAAGGACCAATCCACCCTCCGTTCCTGTTCAGACTACTGAACCACGCTGACTCGGTCAAGTTACAACGATCACCCAAATCACCTGAAAAGACTATCATTATTTCGTCCTAAACGTACCGTTTGCGGACAACGCCGCTCCAGTACTGCCGGCCTAAGGCGCCGTTATTTTTTGTAAGCGGACGTTACTTCTTGCACGCTAGTGTCAGGCCATCCCGCACCGGCAGCATGCTCAACCATACCCGATCGTCACTCCGGAGCTGCTCGTTGAACGCGCGAATGGCCTGCGTATCCGGATCGTCGAAGGACGAATCGATCACCCGGCCATACCAGAGTACGTTATCCACGCCGATCAATCCACCCGGCCGCAGGAGCACCAGGGCACGCTCGTAGTAATTCGCATAGTTGGTCTTATCGGCGTCGATGAACACGAAATCGAACTGATTGCCCTGGCCGCTGGCAATCAGGCCATCCAAGGTTGCGAGCGCGGGTCCGAGGCGCAGATCGATTTTGCCGTCGACGCCCGCCTCACGCCAGTAGCGCCGCGCAATCGAAGTCCATTCTTCGTTAATGTCGCAGGCGATGATCCGCCCGTCGTCGGGCAGGGCGAGCGCAACCGACAGGGCGCTATAGCCTGTATAGACTCCGATTTCAATAGTGCGCCGGGCGCGGATCAGGTGCATGAGCAGCCCCATGAATTGCCCCTGCTCGGCCGAAATCTGAAAACTGGCTTTCTCATGGGGCGCAGTTTCTTCGCGGAGACGCGTGAGAAGCGCCGGCTCACGGAGGGTTACGCGCCGCATGTACTCCCACAACTCATCCCCAATGGTGAGGTCTTCAGGCATCACCCTCTATTGAACACTAGTTCAAGGGAGGGGCCGGACGCCATACGATTTGACGAGCGTCAGGAATGCCCGTACACTGAAAACAAAACAACGTCCTAACGTAGTGCACCCAATGAAGACAACCCCAACCCAGGAGCGAATCGGCCGCATCGGGCAACGGCGCGAGGTGGTGATCCCGCGCGAAATCCTTGAAACCCTCAAACTCCAGGCTGGCGACTTAGTGGCGTTCGCCGAGCAAAAGAACGGTGTCCTCATCAAACCGAAGCGCGTGGCGACGGCCGATGACGCACTCTCGCCCGAAGAAGCGAAGATCGTCCGCCGGGGCGAGGCGCAGTTGAAACGTGGGGAGTCGAAGCCGTGGCGCGTTGTAAAACATGCGTTACCGCGTTGAGGTTTCCGACGAAGCCGAAAAGCAACTGTCGAAATTCCCGCTCAAAGTTCGGGACCGCCTCGGGCATGCCATTGATGAGCTTGAAGAAAAAGACGACTCTCAATGGAGCAACATCAAGGCCCTTCGGGGACCGCAATGGAAAGGAAGGCTCCGTAAGAGAGTCGGAGCCTATCGGATAATTTTCATAAAATACCCCGACCGGGCGTACTGGAAATCTCAGCCATCCTGCTCAAATCCAAAGACACGTATCGGTAACGCCAAATGATAACTGTTGAGATTTGTGATCCAGGCTCGACGCTGGCGGAGGCTAGTGGGAGTCGAAGGCAAAATAATTTCTACGAATCTTCAAGTTACCGGAACCAAAACCAATTCAATCGAAGCTGTCCAATCGAAACCCATCGAAAACAACCCAGCTTGGTACACGAATGGTACACAAGACAGGTTAGTGGATTTGCCACTCGCTTCCGGCCCAGTGAAAGCTACTTCTATCGCCGTGGCTCCCTCGGTGGCTCCCCTCAACTCGCCATCCAACGCGCATACGCTTTTTCAGCTTCATCGAGCGCACTTGATTCATCTCCTCTCGCCAGCGCAGCTCTGCACGCGCGAATATGTTCGCCCGTCTGATGAACCCGCTCTACTCCGAAGTCGTCAGCCGGATCGGTGAATATCCGCTGTTTTGAACGATCACCAATCGGCTTCAAGAGCCGCTCGAATCCGAGATCGTCCAGTGTGGCTTCAGCCCGCTCGACGTTTTGCTGCTGAAGATGCTGAATCGCCTCGCGCAGCGCATCGGCTATCGACTGATCGTTAAGCACTTTCTTTCCCTCCCGCAGGTTTCAGGTCTGGGGACACCACAACCAGCTTTAGGGCAAGCTTCTGTTCCGTCACGAATCTATAGAAGTTCCGGTATTGGGAAAGTGCATCCCAAAGCACTGGACGTGGCGCGGTCGTGTCTTCTTTCCAAGTCTTCAGATCGTTTCCGCAGGCTGGACACTGATTCCAACTCGGAGCCTTGCCGTCCACTCTGAAAATGAACTCATGCCCGCAATCTGGATTGGGACAGGTGTAACTGATTCGGAACTGGGCAACGTCGAACAATTCCCTGGCATCGGTTGATCCGTCTTCGTTTAGGACAAGAATTCGCATTCATTTCTCCCCCATTTCGGCTCTGGCTAGTTTGGCTTCCCGGACTCACCCGCCTTCACGACATTCAGCTCCAATGCCCGTTTCAACACCTCATACACTTGCTCCAGACGTTCGATTCTCTCTTGGAGGTAAGGTGCAGCGTCTACCTTGTCGCGATAGTTATTGCGAGTAGACTCCACCGCCAGCATCAACGTGCCGAGCTCTTCTCCGTTAATGCTCAGCGTATATTTCTGCGCCGCCATGCTGGGCCTTCCTCGATCCTCACTCATTCGCCTTCTCCTTCCCCAGCATCATCGCACGTTGCACGGCCAGTGCACAGCCTAAGCGCGCTATAATCTCGGCAAATCCGCGTGATATGAGGTAAAATCCTCGCGTTAAGGAAGGGAGCCGCAAACCTTGGCACAGCAGACTGAGCTTGATGCAATCGTCGTTGAACTCAAAATAGAAATCACTCAAAACCCGGAGGCCGCCGTCCGCCAGTTCCACACCTTCAACGAATTGAAAGAGTACTTTGCAGACGAAGTGACGTTTTGGAATACAGTGAGCATTCCGGCTGCGACAAACGCCTTTCAGGAGATCCTGACCCCGCTGCGCCAAGCCGAACAGGATAACGTGACGAATGCTCGGGACCTGATCGGCCAAGCAAGGAATCTTGCAAACCGGAATATGGCGGCACTGATCCATTCATCCACGTCCTTGGCCAAGTTTCTAAAAGAACTGACAAGAAGGGACTCTGGCCAGGCAAGGGCTGCTTTTGAGTTTATTCGGGGAGAGCAAGACATGCAGACCCTTCTCAATAGCAGAGCCGCGTTCTCTGGAA
>JBEKLB010000305.1:0-8379 GCA_050010415.1 Bryobacteraceae bacterium
TAGCTGTGCGACCCTTGCAGCACGCCGGGAGCGCCGCCGCGGAACCGCGCCGCATGGTCGCCGATGCGCTCGCTGCGTCCGCCGGCTTCGATGCCCACCAGTTGCACGGCCGCGTCCGGCAGAAACGCGTGGAAGATGCCGATGGCGTTCGAGCCGCCGCCGACGCAGGCGAAAATCGTATCGGGCAGGCGGCCTTCGGCCTCAAGAATTTGTTGCCGCGCCTCTTCGCCGATCACTTTGTGAAAATCGCGCACCATCATGGGATAAGGATGCGCGCCCAGCGCGGAGCCCAGCAGGTAGTAAGTGTCGGCGACGTTGGTCACCCAATCGCGCATGGCCTCGCTGATGGCGTCCTTGAGCGTTCTGCTGCCGCCCGATACTCCCACCACTTTCGCGCCCAGCAAGCGCATACGAAAGACATTCAAGCGCTGCCGCCGCATGTCCTCCTCGCCCATGTACACGATGCATTCGAGTCCAAACAGAGCGCATACGGTGGCGGTTGCCACACCATGCTGGCCGGCGCCGGTCTCTGCGATGATACGCTTCTTACCCATGCGCCTGGCGAGCAGGGCCTGCCCCAGACAATTGTTGATTTTGTGCGCGCCGGTGTGGAGCAGGTCTTCGCGCTTGATGTAGATCTCGGCGCCGCCGTGCATTTCGCTCAGCCGTTTGGCGTGATAGAGCGGCGTGGGACGGCCGGCATAATTGGCAAGAAGATCTTTCAGCTCGGTCTGAAACGCTGGATCGTGGCGTGCCTCCAGATACGCCTGCTCCAGTTCTTCGAGCGGCGCCATGAGCACCTCAGGCACATATCGGCCTCCATAGGGGCCGAAGTGACCGGAGGGGTCGGGGGATTGGGGGTTGGGGATTGGGGATTGGCTCATTCGATCATCGGTTCAACTATTGAGGGCTGCCGCTATGAACTTACGCATTTTGTCGTGATCTTTGAGGCCTGGGGATTTCTCGATTCGGGAGCAAGCGTCGACGCCCCAGGGCTGGGCTTGGTCGATGGCAGTTCGAACGTTACTGGCATCCAGGCCGCCCGCAACGATGATCTTGGGTTTAAGATCCGGGGTTTTGGTCCAATCCCAGGTCTCTCCCGTTCCCCCGAACGCTTTGTTGGAGGGTGTGTCGATCAGCACTGCCTCCACGTCCCCAAACATCGCCAGAGCAACGGGATCCACGGGCGACATCGCTCGCCAGATGCGAACACCTCGCGCATCGGAACTTCCATGCAGCTGAGCGACATCCAGCCCGGCGTCGATGACGATTTTCGCAATTGCGTCCGGCGCTTCGTTGACGAACACGCCGACCTTCCATACGTCCTCCGGAAGTTTCTCGCCGATCATGGCGGCGCCGGTAGGTGAAATGTAGCGTGGACTTTCGCGATAGAAATTGAATCCTATGGCTGAAGCTCCAGCCTCGACGGCTGCCAGGGCGTCCTCGCGATTCGTTATGCCGCAGATTTTCACCATCATGACGTCACCCTCATGAAAGCAGGGCCCGCAACGCAGCCACCGGATCGCCCGACTTCATCAGATGCTCGCCAACCAGGAATGCCTGATAACCCGCTGAACGAAGCCGCTCTATGTCCGCCGAAGAATGAATCCCACTCTCGGCGATGCGCGTGACACCGGAGGGAATCTTGTCAGCCAGATCGAGCGAAGTCTCAAGTGAAACTTCAAAGGTGTGCAGGTTTCGGTTGTTCACGCCGATGATCCGCGCGCCGGACGCGATGGCCGGCTTCAATTCCTCTTCGTCGTGAACTTCCACCAGCGCCGCCATGCGGTAATGCTCGGCCAGTTCGCGAAAGTCGCGCATCTGGCGCTCAGATAGAATTGCAGCGATCAGTAGGATGGCGTCGGCGCTATGAGCCGCCGCCTGATGAACGTGATACGCGTCGATGGTAAAGTCTTTCCTTAAGACTGGAATCCCGACCGCCGCGCGTGCCGATGCCAGATCCGACAAACTTCCCTGGAAATGTCTTTCATCGGTCAGCACCGACAGTGCCGCAGCGCCGCCTTGTTGGTACCAGCGCGCAATGGAAGCCGGGTCGAATTGGGTCGCCAGGACGCCTTTGCTGGGTGATGCCTGCTTGATCTCGGCGATCACTGCCGGCGTCCGGCCCCTGAGAGCAGCCAGGAAATCCCTGCGCTGAGTGACGGATCGTTCGGCGCGCTCTTCGACGCTGGGGTCACGGACCTCAAGATCGAGCTTCTTCTGCTCGACAATTGTGGCCAGGATGTCTGGAAGAGCCTTCACCATGAGCGGGAAAGCTCAATTGTAGCGCGGCCGCCGGATGGAATGGATCCAGTGCTATTCAGTCTTCTCTTTTACTTTGTCGGCGCCTTTCTCGGTGCCGCTGGCCACTTTATGGATGCCCTTCTTGGTCCCGGTTACTACTGCCTTGCCCGCCGTTTTCGTGGCTTTCCCCGTGGCTTTGCCCGCATTCTCGGTGGCTTTTCCAGTGGCCTTGCCCGCGTCTTCGGTGGCTTTCCCGGTAGCCTTGCCGGCCTCTTTCGTGGCCTTGCCCGTAGCTTTACCGGCCTTTTTGACTTCTTCGCCCGATTTCTTGATATCGTCCTTGGCGGTGTCCTGGCCAAACGCGGCAAAGCCGGCCAGGCTGCTCACCAGCAATGCAATCAATGTCTTCTTCACGATTTACGTTCCTCCGCCTCAGTAATCTTTTCTCGGTAATCTTTTTGGTTCGTCTTGGATCTTAAATTGGTACAATACTAGCAAGCCCATGTCGCGACCAGCAACATCCCGCCCCAGTTTGTTCGGCTCCGACTAGTTCTCGTTTTTTCGCGGCCCATTTCCATCCACCAAGAACCGTTGTTCAGAGGAAACGAGAATGCCCACTAAAGAAATGGTCCGTCTGGACCTCCCGCATATTTTGACGCCCCTGCCGGGTCCACGCGCCACGGATGTCATTGAGCGCGACAGCCAGGTTTTGTCGCCGTCCTACACCCGTTGCTACCCGCTGGTGGCCGCGCGCGGGGAAGGCGCAATGATCGAAGACGTCGATGGGAATCGATTTTTGGACTTCAATGCCGGGATCGCCGTGGCCTCCACCGGACATTGCCATCCCAAGGTTGTGGAAGCGATCGAAGAGCAATCCAAGCGCCTGATCCACATGTCGGGCACCGATTTTTATTACGAGAACATGGTGCAGTTGGCGGAAAAGCTGGCGTCCATTGCGCCGGGTGCCGGGCCGCATCGTGTGTATTTCGGGAACTCGGGGACCGAAGCGACGGAAGCCGCGATGAAGCTGGCTCGTTACCATACGGGCCGCGACAAGTTCATCGCATTTACAGGATCGTTTCACGGCAGAACCATGGGCGCGCTTTCGCTCACGGGGAGCAAGGTAGTCCAGCGCAAGGGCTTCGGACCGCTGGTTCCAGGCGTGTACCACGCGCATTTTCCCGATCCTTATCGCCGTCCTGAAGGGGTCAGCGCGGATGATTACGCGGTAAGCTGCGTTCGCTTCATTGAGGACGAGCTGTTCCGAACCATCCTTCCGGCCGAAGAAGTGGCGGGCATCGTTGTGGAGCCCATCCAAGGCGAGGGCGGTTATCTGGTTCCACCGAAAGCCTTCCACCAGGAGCTGCGGCGTCTGGCCGATCGTCACGGCATCCTGCTGATCTTCGACGAAGTGCAGTGCGGCATGGGACGCACCGGCAAGATGTGGGCCTCCGAGCATTTCGGCGTCGCGCCCGACATTTTCACTACCGCCAAGGGCATCGCGAGCGGATTGCCGCTGAGCGCGATGATCGCGCGCGCCGAAGTTATGAACTGGGGTCCGGGTGCGCATGCCTCTACTTTTGGCGGAAATCCCGTCGCCGTGGCGTCGGCGCTTGCGACCATTGACTTACTCGAGAAGGAATTGATCGCCAATGCCGCACAGATCGGCGATCACATTCTCGATCGGCTCAGGCGTTGGCCCAAGCATTTCCGCAACGTCGGCGACGTGCGCGGCCTGGGGCTGATGATTGGCTTCGAACTGGTCCGCGATCAACAAGGCAAAGAACGCGCGCCAGAGCTGCGCGATCGCATCCAGGAGATGGCATTCGAGCGCGGCCTGCTGGTGCTGGGCGCCGGACGCAACGCGATCCGGCTATGCCCGCCGCTGATGATCACGCGCGATCAAGCCGATTTCGCTGTCGATACACTGGAAGCATGTCTCAAGGAGCTGGCGTAGCGTCGTCCCAAAAGACCGGCGCAGTGTCGTCTAATAACACCGGCGCAGCGTTGTCCAATAACACCGGCGCGGTGTTGTCCAATAACACCGGCGCGGTGTTGTCCAATAACACCGGCGCGGTGTTGTCCAATAACACCGGCGCGGCCGCTGCCCGAATTCTCGACGTCGGGTGCGGCATCAACAAATATCCCGGCTCCATCGGCGTGGATCGCAATGCCAATACCCGCGCCGACGTGCTGTGCGATCTGGATCGTTTTCCATACCCTTTTCGCGACGGTTCATTCGCCGAACTGCGCGCGATTCACGTGATTGAGCACGTCTCGGACGTGATCCGCTCCATGGAGGAATTCCATCGCGTGCTACAGCCCGGCGGTCGCCTATTCATGGCGACCCCGCATTACACCGACTTCAGCTCGTTCTGCGATCCCACCCATCGCTGGCACCTGAACAGCTTCTCGTTCCGTTACTTTGGCGAGAACCACGGCGGCTTCGGCTATTACAGCGCGGCGCGCTTCCGCGAGGTAAAAGTTCACGTAAAATTGCTCGCGTTCTGGCGCTGGCTAGGCTTTGAGTTTCTGGTGAATCATTTTCCGCGTTACCGCAAGTTTTGGGAGCACTATTTGTGCTACGTGGTGCGGGGCAAGGTGATGGAGTTCGAATTTGAAGCCATCAAGTAAGCCCATCTTTAACATCTATCTTAGCTTGAAACCGTCACCAGCCCGCGCCGCAGGAGCGAATCGATCGCCAACCGAATGGTGTTTTCGGCTGCGCCAGAACCGCCTGCGACTGCGAGCAATTCCGACACCGCCACAGTCTTCTCCAAGCGGCGAAGAATCTCGCGCTCCACGGGATCGAGTTGGTGCTCCACGGAGAGCGCTTGCCCGAGCAGCGTGGCACGCGCCGGCGTGTGGATCTGGGCGCCGAGCACTTGCGACTCCTGTAAAGCCACCGGTCCGGCGCGCCTGACCGAGGCACGATCCAGCGCCTGACCCCGATTCGGTTGTCGTGCCGTCCGTTCCGCACAGAAAACTGCTTCCACTTCGGGACCGGCCTCCCGTCGTGGCGGTTGCGATTCATCGACGCGATCCCAGGGCGGCCCGAGCTCTAGGTCGCTCCATTGGAAAGCAATGAGCGCGGAGACAATCCGCACATATCCGTGCGCTCTGAGATTGTCTGCCCAGGCTCCCACCGAGCCCAGATAGAATCCAAAATCTCCGTCGCCGCTGCCGTGTCCGATGGCGTAGTCCGCGGCCGTATGCACGCGCAGCCGAAGTAGGTGAATATCAAGCGGTGCGCCCTCCAGCCATTGGCGCACGCGATTCACGATCGGCTCATTCTCGCGCTCTCCCACTTCAGTCACCATTTGGGCCATGCCTCCGGGAGCCAGATAGCGCGGCAGCCCGGCGACGATGCGCCGCTGGATGGCTTCGCCGGACCGGCCACCGTCGCGAAATTGCAATTCATCCACGGGCGAGGGCACAAATGGCGGATTGGCGGTGATGAGATCGAAGCGCTGGGTTGGGTTCACGGCATCGAAGAGATCGCCGAGGATGACTTCGACGTTCGAGGCCCCTGAAACCTGGGCATTGAAGCGGGCGCAGCGAGCCGCACGGGGATTGACGTCCACGGCCAGCACCCGCTCACAATGAGGCGCCGCGAGTATAGCCTGGACGCCTGAGCCCGTGCATAGGTCGAGAGCCGTTCGAACCGGCCTGCGCACCGTCGCGCGCGCCAGCCAGCGGCTGTCCTTTCCGACGAACATCACCTGGTCGGACGGGACGGTCTTGTATCCGGGATGGGGCAGCTTGTGCCAGGCGTGATCGGAGAAGATCAAGCGATCGGCCACGGGATAGAGCGAGGCCCGAGCGCGCGTGAATCCTGAGGGATCGATCGCAAGCAGGCCGGTTCTCAGCAGGACATCCTGGCTCGCCTTGCTGAATAGCCGGCCCAGCTCTCGAGCGGGTACGGTCCCTTGCAGCAGGAACAGGTCGATCGCCACCGCCAGCGCATCGCGCTCCACCAGGCGCTCTTGCCGGTACATGGGCAGCGATTTCCATTGGAGATCCGCGATGTCGGATAGCCCCAGCCGGTCACGCGCCACGCTCTCGGAAAGGCCAGTTTTCGCGATCTCAGCGACGGCCTTGCGAAACGTTGGCAGATCGACTTGGTCGATGTCAAAAGCGGCGGGCTCGGTGGCCGGCCCGGCCTGCAAATCAAGAGGCAGAATACCCATGGAGCGTTTCCCCAAAACGCTGTTTATCTACGCGCGGTACCCAACACCCCGCGTTCCCACGCTTGGAACGCAATCAGCCCTATCAGGCCGCGCAGAATTCTTCAGTTTGTAACAGTGTATCTCAGACCGGTGTGGCCTGTAGGGTATCAGTTTGAGAAAAATGCGCGAACCTTCGGAGTGTTAAGCCAGTAGAGCAGGAATAAACCGAATGCGCCATTCAGAATCGTAACCGGAATAGGCCTAGATGTAGACCGCCTGATTAAGACGACCATCGGAGGGAACACTACCTGCAATATAACCATCCATCTAGCCCAGTTGCGGCCCTTCCAGTAAAACCACACGAGCAGGCCGATCATCGTCAGAGCAATAGCAACTGGAAAGATGAAAAAATACGGCGGAGCCGACCAAGAATTCCATCTGATAAACGGCAGCCCAAGCAAATCTAAGAAGATGACTCCGAGCGCGGTCGCCGTAATCGCTCTTGGCCTTTCTTTTCTGCTGGCCGTCACGGCATAATTTTAGCGTGTCTAGGCGCTCAGGCAAGGACCACGACTTCAAGACCGTGGGCCGCAAAGCGGTCGACCGGCGAGAAGTTGTCAGGTGAGCCGCTGGACGATCCTGACGCAGGGAAGAATCCGAAAAGTCAAGCTGATACGCTACAGTGTGGCCTGTAGGGAGGTTTATGTCGCGACGTAAATTGCGACAAACCCTTGCGGAGCATCCTGGCTCTTATCAAGATCCTGCGTCTTATCGATATCCTGCGTCTTATCGATATCCAGCCTCGGAGTCAGCTCCGCGCCTTTTTCAATGGCAGAAAGAAGCCACGGCGCACCCGGTGTCTTATGTCGAATGAGCCGCTGAAGGAGCGCTATTCCAAAGCCTAAGACCAGGGCGGCTGGAAACATGTATCGCAGGATGGGGAGTCCAGTGAGAAATATGAGCATGCTTCCCACGGTAAAAATGGCTCCGATGATGCCGCCACAGACTACTAACTTCGAAGCATTGATTTGCGGACGGGCGGGTTCCGTCATGGCTCGCCTCCGCCCCAAACCGTACCACAACCGTGTCTCGGTTTCGAGGGCAGCCTGGATTCAGGAAAGTCAGCGAAGGCTCTTTATTGCGCGGCTGGATTTTAAACCCCATTGGACAAGGACCTTAAATAGCTCTGTCCTGTCGAATGGGTGCGGGTGGGCATTGGCAATGCGACGTTGTTTCCGTAGGGATTCGTCAGTTGATGAGCCACGGTAATCGCGCAACTGGCTCGGTCGCCTGGCCCAAACCGAGCGTGCCGTATGGTTGAACTGACGGACGCTGTTGAACCCGGCAGCCAATGCAACTTCAGCGATGGGCATTTCCGTCCGCTGAATCAGGATTTGGGCGCAGTAGAGTCGATAGAGCCCGCCGACTTTGACGGGCGGCATGCCCAGGTGCTCAATAAAAAGACGTCGCAACTGCCTTGCCCCGATTCCAACGCGTTCTGCCAGCCCTTGAACGCCTCCATCACAGAGAGCGCCCTCACAGATCAGCCGTAGCGCTCGGGAAACAACTGCCGATGTGCCTAGCCATGCAGGACTGCCTGGACGGGCTCCAGAATGACAGCGCCGGCACGCTCGGAAACCGGCCAGCTCGGCCGCGACTGCCGATGGGAAGAAAGAGATATGCTGAGGCTTGGCGAAGGGCACCGGACAAGTCGGACGGCAGTAGACCCCCGTGGTAACGGCCGCGACATAGAACAGCCCGTCGAACCTTCTGTCTCTACTGCGCATCGCCTGCCAACAAATGTCGCCGGTCAGTTCCACGTTGGCAGCTGCTTCAAGGCGATCCTCGGAAACACAATCGGGGAGAAGCGTTGCACTCGCCTTCATACCCGTATGCTAGTCGATTTCGAAGAGTGCAATTGGCAACTTTCGGACGTGACGCTGGCATTTCCGCCCGCCGCGGCAAG
>JBEKLB010000306.1:0-8349 GCA_050010415.1 Bryobacteraceae bacterium
ACGTATTGCTTGCCGCCGTGCATGTAGCTAATGGGATTTCCGATAATGCCGGACGGTGCGTGGAATTGATACACCACCTTGCCGTTGGCTTGATCCACGGCCTTGAACCAGCCATCCAGCGTTCCATAGAAGAGGACGCCGCCATCGGTGGTCAGCGGTCCGCTATAGACCTGGAACATCTCGGGCACGGTCCATTTGGTCTGGCCGGTCACCTGATCGAATGCGATCAGCCTGCCACGGACACCCTCTTCAGCGGGAAACATGCTCAGCGTCGCGCCGACATACGGGAATCCACCACGGTACTTGACGCTGAATGCCTGGTAATCCATGCAGATGTGATTGGTGCCTACGTAGAACAGTTTGGTCTTCGGATCGTAGGAAGCCGGTTGGTGATTCTTGGCGCCCTGCGCGGCCGGACAGATGCCCTTAACGTTTACATCCTCGGTGGGCACTTTGTCGGGATTCAACACAGGACGGCCAGTCTTCAGGTCGATTTCCTTGGCCCAATTGGTCGACGCATCAAATTTGTTCGCCTTCAGAAGCTTGCCGTTGCGCCGATCCAGCACGTAAGCAAAACCATTGCGATCGAAATGCGTGAGCGTCGGGACGGCGTTACCGTCGATGGCGCTGTCGGTGAGAATACTCTCGTTGATCCCGTCGTAATCCCAGGCATCATGCGGAGTCATCTGGTACGCCCATGCAGCCTGTCCGGTATCGGGGTTGCGCGCGAACAGCGTGGTGGACCATTTGTTGTCGCCCGGCCTTTGCGAGGGATTCCAGGTTCCCGGGTTTCCGCTGCCGTAGTAAACCAGGTTGAGCTGAGGGTCGTAGGTATACCAGCCCCAGGTGGTGCCGCCACCGAGCTTCCACTCATCGCCGCGCCAGCTCTTAAGGCTGGAGTCTTTGCCAACGGGCGCTTGGGTTGCCGCGTCGATGGTTTTGTCAGCATCCATCAGGGTGTCGGCATCGGGGCCCACGCTGTAGGCGCGCCAGGCCAGCTTGCCGGTATTCAGATCGTAAGCGCTCAAATGGCCGCGCACGCCGTACTCACCGCCGGAAATGCCGACGATCACTTTGTCATGCACCACCAGCGGAGCGATGGTCATGGTTTGACCGAGCTGAGGATCGCCGTTCTGTGCATTCCACAGCACCTTGCCGGTCTTGGCGTCGAGCGCGTAGACATGCGTATCGAGCGTGGTGACCAGAATCTTCCCGTCGGCATAGGCGACGCCTTTGTTCACCAGATCGCAACAGGCCACCGAGGGTGAATACTTGTCCTGCTCGGGAGAGAATTTCCAAACCATCTGCCCAACCTTGTCCAGGTCGATGGCATAAACGAAGTTGGGATAGGAACTCTCGAAGTACATCATGTTGCCCACTACCAGCGGCTGGCCCTCCTGCCCGCGCAAAGTGCCGGTGGACATGGTCCAGGCGACCTTTAATTTTCCGGCATTGCGGGTATTAATCTGGCTCAGTTTGCTGTGGCGGATGCCGCTATAGCTGCCGAGCGGCAATACCCACTGGTTGGGATCTTGAGAGGTTTTGTCCAGATCGTTCTGGGCAAAGGCGCCTACGGCGGATGTTGAGAGTGCAACTGCTACGCTCAGCCATTTCATGCAGTTCATTTCAAATCTCCTTTGATCAGTACTGCTAGTCTTGCCCGGACGGCGGCCTGCCTGGGGGCACCAGATCGAGGCTTCGTCCCTTTACATAGCGATAAATGTGAACCACGTCATCTTCAGTGAGAAATCCGGCCCAGGATGGCATACCCTGTTCTTTCTTTCCCGCCATTGCTATCGAGAGAAAATCGTGTTGCTTCATTCCGACCATCAGTGACCGCCGCAGATCGGGCGCTAGCTGGCTGCCGGACGCATCTGTGCCATGACAGCGATAGCAGTAGGAGTTATAGAGCTGATATCCATGAAAAACTTCCTTGGTCACCTTGGGAGCTTTGTCTTCCAGATACATCGGGAAATCCAAGCTCACCGTGGTACCGTCTTTCAGCTTGTAGTCGTACTGCTTCGCTTCACCCGCGGGCTGAACTGGGGCCGATGTGGCCAGAGCCAGGATCCATTTGACGATGTCTTTGCGCTGCGCATCCGTCAGATCGGGATGCGGCGTCATGCCACCGCCGCCGTCGCGAATCTTGGCTGCCAGCTTGTCGGGAGCGTCAGCTTGTCCGGCATAGCGTTTGGCGACGGCGGAATAAGCCGGCCCCACCACTTCCCGATCGACAGCATGACACGACGAACAGTCGCTCGCCTGGATCAATTTTTCTCCGTCGTCGGCGGACACCGGCACAGCCAGGATCGAAACCAACAGCAGGCCAGTGAATCTGCTCAAGGCTGCCGATCCTTCTGATGAGAGTCGAAGAGCCGCACGCCGCTTTCCTCCAGGATCGAAGTCAACTCGGCCTGATGTTTTTCGATGACGTCATCCAGGCGCTTCTTTAAGGCGTCGTCGTTTTGGCGCACACCCATGGACATGGGGAAAGCGTACTGCTCCGGCGGTCCCAGAGCGCGTTCATTGGGGACCGTCACCACTTCGAGGGCGGGATAATCGCGCAGGAACGCTCCGATGGCCGGTTGCCAGGTGATCAGCACGTCGATGCGTCCGTCCTTCAAGGCAGCCAGCATGCTGGCGGGCGACTCACCATCGTCGTTGGCGACATCGAATGGACTGGCGCCTGCGAGCAGGCCGCGCATCTTCAGGGCGTCCTCGGCGGGAGTCTCGCGTTCAAATCCAACCTTCAGGCGTTTGAGAGCCGGAGAATCCATGCTGCTGATGTCGTATTTTTTGCTCCTGTCAAAGACAAAAACGTAAGACGAAACGTAATAAGGCCGCGTGGTGAGCTCGTCCCGGCTTCCATAAGGAAGGCTCATGACGACATCGCACTTCTTCGCATCAAGAGTGGTGGATAAGAATTGCGGGAACCCTCCGCGTCCCCGATAGCTGGCCCAGGTGTATTCGACGGTTTCACCGAGGGCCTGCGCCATGGAAGCGGCGATCTTATTTTCAAAGCCCGTGCCGGCGCGATTGGAATAAGGAAGGTAATCCGGATCGGCACACACCCGTAGCGCTACGGCGGGAGCCGGAATTACGAATGACCAGAGACCTACCATCGCCACGGGAATGGCAACGGTTGTGAGCTTCATGCCTTGATCCCCGGTAAGTATACACCCAGCGACCCGGAGGAATCTGTATACGCCGGCGATTATTCGTAACGCAGCGCGACCGTCGGATCGATGCGCGCGGCCCGCCGCGCAGGCAGGTAACAAGCCAGCAACGAAATGGCGACCAGGAGCATGACGGCCGATGAAAACACCAGCGGGTCGGCGCTGCTCACCTTGTAGAGCAAACTGCTCAGCACCTTCCCTACGGCCAACGACAGCAGCAGCCCGATGCCCGCCCCGATGGAGGTCACCATCAGCCCTTCGCGTAAAATCCCGCGCAACATGTCGCCGGCGTTAGCGCCCAGCGCCATGCGAATGCCGATCTCGCGGGTGCGGCGTGACACGGTATAGGCTCGAACTCCGTACAGACCCACCATCGCCAACAGCAGGGCCACCGCGCCAAAGATGGCGAACATTCGCGCGCCGGTTCGCACGATCCAAAGATCGTCGCTGCTCTCCAGATGATTGCGCAGCGTTTTCAATGCCAACACCGGCAGATGGCTGTCCACTTCCCGGATCTGGCCGCGGATGGTTCCGAGCAAAGCCTCCTCCGCTGCCGCGCCCCGGTCTGCCACTTTCAGATGGATGTACATGTCGGATTGGTACTCCTGGCCGAACGGCACATACAAATGGGGCTTGGACGCACCTCCAATAACGTCGTCCTGAACGGTCCCCACCACGCCCACCACTTCGGCTTCCTCGGTCTTCGATCCCTGGGACAAGATCATCCGAATATGTTTGCCTACGGCTTCCTCATGCGGCCAGAGTTTGGCGGCAGCCGACTGGTCCAGAATCACGACGTGGGATTTCGAATCGTCGCCCGTTTCCGCCGGTGCAAAGGATCGCCCGCGGAGCAGAGGAATTCCGAGCGTCTTGAAATAGGCCGGCCCCACGATGTTGAACGAACTCTGCACCAGTGTGCTCTTCCCGGCGGAGTCGGAAGGCGTGGGAGGTCGATCGCTGGCCCGCTGAATGCTGCGCCCGAGCGACACCATTCCAAACGGAACGGTTCCCGCCACGCTAACATTTTCCACTCCAGGAATGCTTCCCAGTCGCTGCAGCAGCGTGCGGTAGATCTGGCGGCCATGCGCCTCATCGTAACCTGCCATGCTCGCATCCACCTCCACCAACACCCCGTTGTCCAACTGGAAGCCTGGTTCTACATTGGCTGCGCGTTGGGCGCTGCGAATGAAAAGGCCCGCTGACGTCAGCAGGACCAGCGACAAGGATACCTGGCTCATTACCAGTACATTCCGGCGGGAGAAGAGCCGCCTCCGTTTCCCGCTGGCGACGTCTTCGTATTCGCCGTCCTTCAAGCCGGACGTAACATTGGCCTTGGATAGATTCCAGGCCGGCGCCAATGCGAACAGCAAGGTGCTGAACAGACAGAAAGCCATGGTGGCCGCGAGAACGCGAGCATCGGGACCGCCGGTGTAGACCATGTTCAAAGGCAGCGCGTGGTCGATGGAACGGACCAGCGCGCCGGTGCTCCAGTTCGCTACCAAAAGACTAGCCGCACCACCCACTAGCGCCAGGATCAGACCTTCGATGAAGAGCTGCTGCACGATGCTCCCTCGTCCTCCGCCCAGCGCCAATCGAATGGCGATCTCTTTCCGCCGGGCAGCGCCCCGCGCCAGCATCATGTTGGCTACGTTCAAAGAGGCGATCAGCAAAACCACGCTCGCCATCGAGAGCAGCAAAAGCATGGGAGCGATGACCTGGTTGTCGTTCCCCGGCCTGGTGGAAATGCTCAATCTGGGGAGCGGTGCAACGATGAAGGTGCGATCCTGGTTTTCGCCGGCGCCTCGGGATTTCTCCATCGCGGACGCGAGCGTGGCAAGTTGTGCGCCGGCTGTTTTCCGGGTAAGGCCAGGACGAAGCCGTCCAATGAGAAGGAGAGCGTGAGTGTCGCGCTCCGCCAGTTGCCGTCCCGTGCCGTCAAAGTCGTTCGTCATCGCGTCATACAGGCTCAACGGCATGTAGAACTCCGGACTGAGCAGCGCGGACGTCCCACTAAATCCTTCGGCTGTGATTCCAACCACGGTGAGTATTCGGGAGTTGATGCGCAACGTCTTGCCCAACAGGTCCGGATCGCTCCCGGTTTTCTTCCAGTAGTTGTAGCTCACGATCACCGCGTCGCTGCTCGATCCGGGCCGCTCCTCGGCGGCAGTGAACGCCCGTCCACGCAATAGCGGGATTCCGAAGGTAGCGAAGTAGTTGGAAGAAACAATATCGGCGAATGTGCGCCGCG
Source organism: Bryobacteraceae bacterium (assembly GCA_050010415.1). Classification (GTDB taxonomy): domain Bacteria; phylum Acidobacteriota; class Terriglobia; order Bryobacterales; family Bryobacteraceae; genus Palsa-89. The sequence goes on from JBEKLB010000306.1 coordinate 5,425, forward strand.
CCGTGTCGCCCTCTGAAACTCCCACCATCGCCAAGTTGTGCGCCATCAGGCTGCTGAAAACGGCGTTGCCATCGCGCAGGTCGGTGTATTGCTGATACGAAAAGGCCTGGTAGTCATCGGGATTATGGACACTCCGGCTGTAGCATCCCACCAGTTCCTCGGGCTTCTGGATCAACAGGGGTTTCAGCAGTAAAGTATTCACCAGGCTGAAGACCGCCGTATTCGCTCCGATCCCCAAGGCCAGTACGATCACAGCGGTCGCGCTAAACCCAGGCTTGCTCGCAAGCATCCGAAGGCCGTATTTAAGATTCCGAATCAGAGTACCCATTCGTTCCCCCTCTTAGCCCTTCTACTGAGTAACGCAGACGCAATGGAAAAGTTCAGTCAGATGTCGGCTACGGGTTGGATGCGCAATCTTTGTTATGGTTGAAGCTTCCAGACTTGAGGCGCTGAAAAAAAATGTCCAATCGCAAAACCCGTCGTGACCTGCTAGCCCTTACCGGAGCCAGCCTAATCACCCCCGTGCTCGCCGCCCAACCGAGCGGCCAGCAACAGAAGAATTCCTCAACCTCCGCCCCTGAACTCGTGGTCTTCAACGCGCGGGTCATCACCGTCGACTCCCGCCAGCCCCGCGCCGAGGCGTTCGCGCTCAAAAACGGCCGCTTTCTCGCGGTCGGCTCCAATGCGGATGTCCGCAACCTGATCCAGCCGGGTACGCTCGCCTGGGACGCGCAAGGCGCCACCATCGTGCCTGGCTTCATCGACACCCACAACCACGCCGGGGGAACCACTCTGCTCTATGAGGTGCTGGTCGGCAATCCTTTCGAAGTCGAGTTCGTTACCATCGACAGCATCATCCAGAAGCTGCGTGACCGCGCTGCGCGGACGCCACCCGGCGTTTGGGTGGAAGGCTATTTCTTCGATGACACCAAAGTGAAGGATGGGCGCAAACTCACGATCCATGATCTGGACCAGGTCTCGAAAGACCACCCCGTCGCCGTGCACCATCGCGGCGGCCACACTTCCTTCTACAACTCCAAGGCCTTCGAAATCGCGGACGTCAATTCGAAGACGCCGAACCCGCCCGGCGGGACCTTCGACAAAGACTCCACGGGCGAGTTGAACGGCCGCGTCACCGATGCGGCGAAGAGCGCTTTCTTCAAGGTAGGAAAGCGCCAGACCGTCACCGCGGAGAACAGCGGCTTGGACGATGCCCCGGTGGACTCGCTGGATCGTGAGATCGCCGGCCTGGTACACATTTCTAAGATGTTCGCCCGCTACGGCGTAACCACCGTGCACCATGAAGGCGGGAGTCTCCCGGCCATGCAGAAGGTGCGCGCCAATGGAGATCTCAAGCATCGCATCAGCTATGAAGCTACCGGCAAGGAACTGGACGCTATGCTTGCCGCCGGGCTGCAGACCGGGTTCGGCGACGAATGGATCCGCTTGGGCGCCACCAGCGAACATACCGTCGACGGTTCGTTCTCCGAGCGCACCATGGCCCTCAGCGTCAATTACCCGGGCACGAACTACAGTGGCAATGTAACTACGACACAGGATGCCCTGAATGCCTGGGTCGAAAAGGTTCATCGCGCCGGCGTGCAAGCGAACTGCCACGCCAACGGCGACGTGGCCATCGACATGTACCTAACGGCTTTCGAACGCGCACAGAAATTGTTCCCGCGAGCTGACGCCCGCCCGAAGATCACCCACTGCACGCTGATCAACGACAATCTCGTCCGCCGCATCAAGGCCCTCGACGCGGTTCCATCGCTCTTCACCACTTATGCCTACTACAATTCGGACAAATTCGGATTCTATGGCGAGGATCTGATGAAGCGCTGCATGGCGTTTCGAACACTCCTGGACGCCGGGATCTGGGTCGCGGCTGGCTCCGATTTCAGTCCCGGGCCCTTTGACCCGCGCATGGCCATCCAGGGCATGGTGACCCGCACTGGCTGGGACGGCAAAACCTGGGGCGCTAACCAGAAGATCTCGCTCGACGAAGCCATCCGCGTCAACACCCTCAACGGAGCCTATAACTCTCACGAGGAAAACATCAAAGGCTCGATCGCTGCCGGCAAGCTGGCGGATTATGTTGTCCTGGCAGAAGACCTGTACTCGATTCCGAGCGACAGGATCAAGGACGTCAAGATTGTTCGTACCGTGGTCGGCGGCCAGACGGTCTACGAAGGATGAACCAAGATCGTCGGCGATACTCCAAGTGAGCGCTGTCGAGCTGAAAGGAAGCTCCTACCAGCTTCGGGTGTAGCCTATGCTGGCGGTGGTGTACCAGGGAATGGAAACGATTTTGTTGTAGCTCTCCTGAATCCAGATGGAATGATGATCGCTAAAATGCACGATCAGGCCGAGCGATTCTCCATCGTAGAAACGATTCTGAACGAACGCATTACCTGTGAGGCTTGTGATGCCGCCCTCAATCCAGGTGTAACCGCTAAGCTTCTTAGTGTGCGGTAGAGCGAAATTCTTCATCAATCCGAGCGCTTCTGTGTGCGAACCAAAGTCGGTGTGCAGGAATCCGTGCGAACCGGCGTTTTCGTAAGTGTAGGCGAACGTGATCTCGTCGCCGAACGGGTCCTTTTTCAGGAACCCGAAGGTGTGTCCGAGGCCGATGTTGTAATTCGCCTTGGGCAGGAGTCCGGGACGGACCAGATCTGAGCCAAACATGATGAACAGATCGTTGGTGGTGCTTGATTCAGCGTCGACAGGCGTCGATGGTGGATCTGAAGATTGAGCCGACGCGCCAGTTATCGCAGAATACAAGGAGCACAACAGAAGGACTGATGTCATGACTCCAATTTAGATGTGAACAAAGACTCTGTCTGGCAATAAACGGACTTGATGCTTCCTTACCGCGGCGGGCGAAAATGCCAACGTCACGTCCGAAAATTGCCAATTGCACCT
>JBEKLB010000307.1:0-17526 GCA_050010415.1 Bryobacteraceae bacterium
ATCGCGCATCGCAACCGGATCGTCAATCAAAATCAACTCAACCTTGAAGTCCTTCCCGCTGGGAGTCTTCCAGATCTTTCCGGCCTTAAACCCGTTGTTGGCCAGGATGATGGGCGCCCAGCCCGCCCAAACGTTGATGGCGAAGCGAACGGTGCGATCCTGAAGCGGCTTGTAGCTCGAAATGCCCTGCACGGGCGGAAGCTTCGCGGCAGGAACATATTTGTACTCCTTGGCGGTGGTGATGCCGCCGGTGTCGGGCGCTTCGGTAACGCTGGCCATTTCCCCGCCACCCGTTTTGCCGGAGTGGGCGCCCTTCGATCCGGGCAACGCGCCAAAACGCCACAAGCCCAGTCCCACCAGGCCGATCACAATGGCAAGTACCGCCAAATAAAAAGCCGGCTTGGCATTTCCGCTGGCCATATCAGTCCTCCTCGATCGCGTTCTTGCTTGTCAGATTGTTGGTAGACGTTTGTCTAATTGCGGGTTGTTTGGGTAGTCTCGTCAGCAACGGCGGGCCCCAGGTCCTTGGCAGCGTCGGCCAGCTTAGTGGTTTCCGGCGAACGCAATCCCAATTCCGCTTCAAACTGCGACAAAGCATCTTCGGCCATTGCTTTCTCCATCTTCTCTTCGGCTTGAATGGACTCGATGCCTTCCTGCGAAAGGTCGGCCGCCACCCGGGTCTTCGCGCGGTTCTTGTCGATCTTGCCCTGGATCACCTGCTCGATCTGACCGAAGTCGGTGGTCACATCCAAGTTGAAAGATTGCGCCAGTGCGGCCACTTCAGCTTCCGCCGAGCTCATCTTCAGTTCGGCGTCGTACTTCTGGATTTTGTCGCGAACCTCGCCCAGTTTTTTGGTCGCATGCTGAATCTTCTTCAGGTTATTGCCATAGGATTCTTCATGCATCGCCAGTTGCTGCTCGTTCGCGGCCAGATCCTTCTTGGCCTTCTGCAGCTCCAGCGCAAACTTCGCGGCGGCATCGCGCTGCCCGGCCTTCAGATAAGCTTTGGTCTGCGCCTCAAGCTTCTGCACGTGATCCCGGCCGCTTGCCACCTGCCGGCTAACGCGCTCAACCAGCGCGCGATACGTCTCCAAGCCTTGCCGTCCGTCTTTCAACTGCTCCACCGACGAGTCGTATTCGTACTGCATTTGAGCGATGGGATCGGCTTCCCAAAACAAGTTGGCGACTTTGTTTATTTGCGCTCGAAATGCGCTCCAAAACTTTCCCAGAATCAAGGAGTACCTTCTTTCTGATCCCTCATTCTACTACTACGAAGCGCGGGTAAGCGGTGTTCCCCATTACGTCAAATGGTTATAATAAAGGCGTTTAGAGCTAGCATGATCCCCTACGCCCGGTACTCCGCAAGAGTTGAGCGGCACATCGAGAAGGCTTACGGGGTGCGCGTATTCACCCGCGATGTCCCGGATCCGTTAACCGGCGATTTGAACGGTGCAGAAATTCATGTCGACTACGCCGTGACCGCCGAACAGCGGTTGTTCCTGTTGGCCCATCTTTTTGGCCATACCGTCCAATGGAACTTGAGCCTTGGCGCTTTCGAACTCGGCCGGCCGCAAGCCCCTCCGGTGAGCGAAGATTGCTTGCCGGCTCTGATGGATTATGAACGCGAAGCTGCCGGTTATGGATTGGGACTCTTACACGAAATCGGAATCACGGACGCCGATCAGTGGTTCGCTGACTACGCGGCCTGCGATGCGGCCTATCTTCGCCACTACTATGTCAGCGGAGAGAAGCGAGAATTCCTCAGCTTCTGGCGGGAAGGAACGTCGGGCCTTCAACCGCAGCCAGTCCCGCGGTTCACGCCTAAGAGCCGAGCATTTCGCGGCGACGGCGTGGTGATCTGATCCCAAACCTACTTGCAGCGATCCGCCAGTTTCCTCTCGCGATATTTTCTGTGGCAGTTCGCGCATGCGATTGTCATCACACCGGCGGCGTCGGTCATCTTGTCCTGATCCTTGGCTTGAGCCGCTGCGTAGGAGATCATTGCGGCGTCCCGCAACCCTTGAACGAATTTGACCCAATCCGCATTCGTCACCGGAACATCCAGACCATTCGAGCACTTGCGCCCAGGCAGCGAGAGCAGAGTAGCCACTTCAGCAATCGCCAAAGCATTGTTCTCCACGGCTTCCCATTTTCCGTACTGGCTGGCTAAGGGATCGGTCGCCATGCTGGGATCCGGGGCATGTTTCACTTCCGCCGGATTCGTATCTTGCGCCGCGAAAACTACATTCGACTCCGGATATAACGTGCCCTTCATCAGTTGCGCCATGGTTGCAGGCACAGCAGTTGCCGGTACCGGCGCCGGAGCTTGACCTTGGCCTATTGCGCACGCGACGAGTAGCGCCAATACTGCTCTGGTCATTCGAATGTTTTACCCCTAGTGCCGAATCTGCGAGCTGATGTTCTTGATCTCGTAGACCTCGCAGTTCCCGCGCTCTCGCAGAAGTCCTGCGTCCGGGAACGTGCTAACGGTCAGCGTTCGCGGCGTCATCACCCACGGTTCGGCCAGCACCTCGGGATCATCCACGGTCACTTCGTACAGAATGTTGTTGCCCTGACGAGTGAGTTTCTCGATCACGTGCATCTGATCGGAGTGGAAGAAACCGCCGCGCGCCAGCCAAGTGGTATCGACGAACGATATGGAGTCCAGCACCAGCGTGTCGCCTTCCCAGCGCCCTACGGTATAGCCGAAATACGTGGACTCGATGGCCTTCTTTGGATCGTGCTTGCGGTCGTCGGTCGGGATCACGCGATATTCACCGTATCCTCCGCCGCCGTCGACGTACTCGCCGTAGAAAAAGATAATGTCGTTGGCCGATTGAACGATGCGCCGGGGCGGGCCCTCACGCGGAACGCCCAGTGGCTGGCAGCTCATGACAGGGTCTTCCTTGTTGGTCCACATATCGAGCTGCTGCACTTTGTCCCAGTACTCGGGTTTGTAGAGCGGACGATTCGGCCCAAACCGGGACGGAGCTTCGAACTCAAAATCCATGGTCTGATTGAGAGCCCGGGAGCAGCCCTCCTGCTGCGTGGGCCCGCAGCGCCGATTCCCGTAGCGCCAGTTCATGGCGTTGAAATTCCAGTTACCCGTCATGTCCGGGTGCCCGTTTACCATGCGCGGTGTCTCAGCGGCCGCGGTTTCCTGGCTCTTGGGGGCGGCCGGCGGCTGCGCCGCTGTGGTGATCGCCGCCTTCACGCTGGCCGGCACCGGCAAGACCACATAAACGCTGCCCGTTTCCGTCTGCACCGTGGTCAAATCGCGAAGCACAGCGCCCGACGAGCGCTCCGTTATTTTGCCTGCGTACAACACGTCCACTTTGTTCAGTGGATTGTTCCAGTCCTGATAATCGCCGTAGGTGAACTCGGTGGTTTTCGATCCCTGCTTCACCACCACACGCTCAGCCATATACTTGTCGTTCAGTGTGGCGGTTGCGATGGCTCCGGGAACACCCGGAATGGGATACGTCACCGCGGCCTTGCCGTTTTCCCACGACAAAGAAGTTTCGCCCGCCTTGTTGACGCCATCCTTCAGCAGGGTGCCCGGATTGGCGCCAAGCGTGGCGTTCGGCAGGCTCGCAATGGCGGCCTTGGCCGCGCCCTGCGGGCTGGCCCACAATCGGATGAGCCGCTCCTCCACGGCGCCCGGCATCGGCGTCGCCTTCCCTTTTCCGGGGACGATCTCCGCTCCGGCCATGTCTTCATTCCAGGCGTAATGCCCGCTGACAACCTCGACGCTCGAATACGTTTGTCCATTGGACCGGGTGCATGTGTACTGAACCCGCTGCCCAGGCGTCTGATAGCTGGTGCTTACGCGATATTTCGTGAGCGTGCAGGGCTGCCCGTCCACCTGGATCGTGCCCTTCCCCTGATATTCGAGCGAGGAGATCAGCTCATGCTCATCCACGCCCCGCAGCATGCCCATGTACCAGGTCCAGTTGAAGAGCACCGCCCGCAGATCCTTGGCGTCCTTCGCGGGACGGTAGATCACTGGATAATCCCCGAACCCCTGCGCCCGCGCACCGGCCGGCGCCAGCGCGCTGATGGTGAGAACGGCGCCGATCGCGACACTAGTCCTGATGATGCTTCGTTGAAATGCCATGATGGTCGCCGAGACTCGCTTACTCGGTAGCGTTCGGCGCGGCGATCTCTATCACGTGCCCGTCGGGCATGGTTACCGTCTTGAGAAAGCCCAGCGGACTGCCGTCCTTGGCAGGGAGGAACATTACCTTGATGTTGTCCCCGGCGTGCAGAGCATTTGGCCCGGTTTTACCGATGCCCCTCTGCGCCAGGGCCGTGGCGGAGCCCAGCGTCATCACCCAATCGGTCATGGTGCCGTCGGCATTCTTGACCGTGAGCGTGAGCGACCCGTGGGGATTTGAAAACTTGATGCTTGCCACCGTCCCCGACACTACCGTTTCCTTCTTCATATCGTACACGCCGGCGAGAGAATGATGAGCCTGTAACGTGCTACTGGCAGCCATCAACCACCCGAACAAGGCCAAAGATCCGAGAGTTCGCTGAGTCATTCGTAGACCTCCTCAAAATTACGGTCGGCACCGGATGCTATCACGCAACAACCGCAAGCGAGTATATCACCGCGAGCGGCCCAGCCTCAAATGTGGTGCCCAATTGTAGGCGCTCAGGGGACGGCGCTGGTTACTTCCTGCTTGTTACCTAACGTGGGCCAGCCGGCGCCCGTCACGACGGGACGACCTTCTTTGCTGAAATCGATGAATTCGCCAATATCGATGATTTCGCCGAGATTGATGGTTTCAATCTGCTTTGTAGATAGAGCCGCGTCATGTCACGAAACTCATCCCGGGCGGTGGGTGCGGAGTCGAAAAATGCCTGGTGCGTTGCCACCGCCTTCACGTTGAGCAAAACGACCAGAGCAATATCTGCGGCGGACTTCCTCGACAGGCTCGGAGTATGGATCAACAGCGTTTTGGCGGTGCGATCGAGCATCGCGCTCCGGAATTCCTCCCGTTTCACCGACCAGTCCTGGCCGGCGTCGAGAAGTTTCATGAAAGCGGGCCTGGCAAACAGCTCGAAGATCAATGCCATCAGGCCGTCAGCCAGGGCCCGAATAGGTAGGGTATTCACGCCGGCATCAAAGCGATCGAACACGGCATCGAGGTTTTCGCGGGCGCTTACCACTATGGTGTCCGCAACGCTTTCCTTGTTTGGAAAGAAGCGGTACAGCGATCCGATTTTTGTGCCGGAGCGGGCGGCGATTTCGGCCATGGTGGCGCCTTCGTAGCCTTTCTCAGTGATGACGGCCGCCGCTGCCTCCAATATAGCGGCCACCCGCAACTTGCCATTCGAGCGTTGCGGCGCCTGAACAGACCGTATTTTCTTCGAGCTTGACTTATGCGAGGGAATGCTCAAATAATATCCTATGCGAGTCTATCCTCAACTATAGGAGTAACACCCAATGCATGACAAGCCCGTCGCGCTGGTCACCGGCGCCAACAAAGGGATCGGACTTCAAATCGCGAAGGACCTGGCGAGGCACGGCCTGACCGTACTGGTCGGATCGCGCAACATCGAGAGGGGAGAGGCAGCGGCGAAGAGCGTTGGGGAGGATGCCCATGCCATTCAACTGGACGTTACGGATCAGGCTTCGATCGCCGCCGCGGCCGAGCGCATCCGCAAGGAGTTTGGCCGTCTGGACGTGCTGGTCAACAATGCGGGCATCACGAGCGTGGTACCGCCGGGCACTTCACTCGAAGAGCGCATGAAGACGAACGTTCCAAGTGTTTCGCCGCTCGACAACATACGTGGTGTTTTCGAGACGAACGTATTCGGCGTGATCGCCGTCTCGCAGGCGATGCTGCCGCTACTTCGCGAGGCGCCTGCGGGACGCATCGTCAACCTCGGGAGCTCTTCCGGCTCGTTGACGCTGAACTCAAACCCGAACCATGAGCACCGCCATATGTTTGGCGCCGCCTACAGTCCGTCGAAGACTGCGCTGCACGCGATCTCGCTGGCCTTCGCGATTGAACTGGAGAAGACAAACATCAAGGTGAACATTGCGTGTCCGGGCTACACCGCAACCGACCTTAACAACTTCCGGGGCACGCGTACGGTGGAACAGGGCGCGCGTGAAGCCGTGCGGCTGGCGCTCATCGGCCCCGACGGTCCGACGGGCACGTTGTCGGACGAGGACGGCCAGGTCCCGTGGTGATGCTAACAAGGAGCAATACCCATGCAAAATAAGCCTGTCGCCCTGGTGACCGGGGCGAATCAAGGAATCGGTCTTCAGATTGCCAAGGAGCTAGTGGCAAACGGCTTCACCGTGCTGGTGGGATCGCGCAATCTGGAGCGCGGCGAGGCTGCGGCCAGCGAGGTTGGGCCGGACGCCTTGGCGCTCCAGCTTGACGTGACGGATCAAGCCTCGATCACGGCTGCGGCGGAGCGCGTTCGCCGCGATTTCGGGCGCCTGGACGTCTTAGTCCAGAACGCGGCAATCACGAACACCAGCAGGCTCCCCGGCCAGTCCGTCGAGGACTACGCAAAGGCAACCCGCCCAAGTATTGTGTCGCTCGATGAGGTGCGCGCAGTGTGGGAGACCAACGTGTTCGGCGTTCTCGCCGTGTACCAGGCGATGCTGCCGCTACTAAGCGAATCGCCGAACGGACGCATCGTCAACGTGTCGAGCGGCGGTGGGTCGCTGGCACGGAACTCGAACCCGGCCCACCCCGGACGCTCGATATTCGGTCCCACCTACTCTGCGTCCAAGACGGCTCTCAACGCATTGACGATCGCCATGGCGATCGAGTTGGAGTCGACTGGAATCAAGGTGAACGCCTGTTCCCCGGGATTCATCAAGACCAACTTCAACAACGGGGGGACGGGGACTGTCGAGGAGGGCGCTCGCGAGCCGGTACGCCTCGCTCTGCTGGGACCGGATGGTCCGACAGGTGGGTTCACGCGCTGGGAAAACGAAACAATCCCATGGTAATCGGCAAAAAAGGAGCAATACTCATGCAAGGCAAACCCGTAGCTCTGGTCACCGGGGCTAATCAAGGAATCGGTCTTCAGATCGCAAAGGAGCTGGTGGCAGACGGCTTCACTGTGCTGGTGGGGTCGCGCAATCTGGAGCGCGGCGAGACTGCGGCCACCGAAATTGGGCCGGACGCACGCGCGCTCCAGCTCGACGTGACGGATCGGGCTTCCATCGCCGCCGCGGCGGAGCGCATCCGCAAGGAGTTTGGCCGTCTGGACGTGCTGGTTCAAAACGCCGCTATCTCGAATACCAGCAAGCTGCCCGGCCAGTCCATTGCCGAGTACAGCAAGACAACCCGCCCGAGCAACGTGTCCCTGGATGAAATGCGCGCGGTGTGGGAGACCAACGTATTCGGAGTCCTCGCGGTTTACCAGGCGATGCTGCCGCTGCTGCGCGAATCGCCCCAAGCCCGCATCGTCAACGTGTCGAGCGGCGCAGGTTCGCTGGCGATGAACTCGGACCCCGCCTTCGCCCACCGCTCGATCTTCGGCCCGGTTTACCCTGCGTCCAAAACCGCTCTCAACGCTATCACGCTGGCCATGGCGATTGAGCTGGAGCCGGAGGGAATCAAGGTCAACGCCGTGTCCCCAGGTTTCACCAAGACGAACCTCAATAACTATGCAGGTACCGAGACGGTCGAGGAAGGCGCCGCCGAGGCGGTGCGCGTTGCGCTGCAGGGTCCGGACGGCCCGACAGGCACCTTCACACACGCAAAACTCGGAACGCTCCCGTGGTGAGCCACGAGGTGCAGGTTACTTGACGTAGGCCAGCAATCGGCCGGCTACAATCGCCCCAAACCAGCAGCCGAGCGACGCCCATGCCAGCATTTTCGCGTTGCCGGACACCGGGGCCTTGTCGAGCTGCGGATCCGCGAAGACTTGCCGGCGCATTCGTATCAGAACCCATAATCCCAAAAACACGAATGCCATCTTGATGTAGAAATCCACAGTGGTGAGCTTGGTTGTGGCGTCGGCAACCAGCATCATGGTCCCAGTGACTGCGTTGATGCCGAACCCCCACCACAACAGCGGGAACGCGCGCGCGAAGGGCTTCATCGGCACCGCCGGCCAGAAACCCAGCACCACCAGGCTGAGCATGGCGCTCACTCCGGCGACGATGGACATCCCGAGGGTGTGGACGATGAGAATAGTCGGGAAGGCCCAAATGGTGGGGGCGTCCTTCACCCACTGGCTGAAAGACAGGTTTTCGAGGTAAACCAGAAAATTGTGCACGCGTTAATCCTTGCGCTCCTGACCCGCCCTACTTTTGTCCACCACATAGCAGACCAGGCCGAGCACAGCCGTTCCGACGATCACCCAAACAATGGTTCCTACCACCAGTGACATCTGCTTGCTCCCGTTAGAACGAGTTGCCCAAAAATGGCAACATGCTTCCGCAATACATCACACCCACCCACAGCAGCACGGCCGACGCAGCGGCGAATTTAGCCGTAAACGGTGCGTCTTCTCCGGGTCCCAGCTCCCACGGTTCCTCCACCATCGTGAAGTACACTGCGTTCAACCCGGCGAGCATCACCAGGGCCAATTTCCAGTAGAAGGTCTTATTCCCCGTGTACTGGTGCGGAATTCCCACGAAGAACAACATACCGGTGACGACGTTTACGCCGAATCCAAACGCAGCCCAAGGCAACAAACGGTGTAGCGAAGCGAAGGACACCCCTTTCATTACTCCCAGAACGCGCAGATCCACCAGAAACACCACACCCATCAAGAGGCTCAGGCCGACGAAATGCAAGGTTTCGCAAGTGGGCCACATCCAAGGGGTCTCCGTAACGAACGATCCCACTCTGCGCGCCAGAGCGCCCTCCGAAGTAACTGTTTCCTGGCCGGCCCGGATCTCCGCGTGGCGAATTTCGCCGCCGATATTGGAGGCGCGCGCCATCAACACCAAGGTCACGAGCGTCAGCACCAGGATCACCGCCAGGTTCCATCTCGGCACACGCGCCAGGCGGCGGAATTGCCATAATCCCAGCCAGGCGAACGCGCCCAGGATTTCCATAAACGCCGTCGCCTCTAAAGCCACTCCCTCATGGGTTTCTATCAGCGATTTCGACAGGTCCTTCTGGGACGCAAGGGCTTGCTGGGCGCCATTGCCGCTCATATAGGTGGGGATGGAGAGGAGGGCGATTCCCAGCAGCACAACCAGGCTGGCTCGCTTCAGATCATCACTGTTCGTGATGAGGGAAATCAAAAACAAACCGCCGCCAATGATCGTACCGATCACCGGAAAGTGATTCACTAAAAGATGGATGTGTGCTAAGTCCATATTATTTTCTAGCCACTCGGTGGCTCAACGCCGATCGACCACTATAACACCTGGAATCTTTTTTAAGGAACGCCGAGTGGCAGTCTATGGTATCGTCACCGCTCGGACCGATTCCGAAGTCCTGCCGCCATCTCTAAGGGTCACTTCCAAGCGGATGCTCACGTCGTTTGTCTTGGGCGTGTACGCCACAAACTCCTCTGGAAACCGGCCTTGATCGAAGGGCAGTGCTTCAGTGATTCCATCGTCGGTAATCTTCAGCACGCTTCCAAGGGAGTCCGTCATCGCGGCGGACGCCTTGTTCCATCGAATCTCCAGCTGATTGGAACGCAACATGACAGTTAGGCCCAGGTCGTCGCCGCGCGACAAGGACGCTGTTTCGCGGCTGGGAGTTGTCGCGACGCGCCAGTCAGTGGTGCGTTGAAACGCTCCCACCATGATGATCGCGAGCACCATGGCGGGAACCAGCCGCAACCATCGGCCAGCTTCCTCGGACTCGGGAACCCGTATAGCCGGCTTCCGGGGAGACGCAGCCGGGACTATGGGGTCGGGTTGCCGCCAATTTGGATGCTCGCTAACCAACCGGCCGGCACTCTTCATCACTCCTTGCCGATCGCGCTACAGTTCTTCGTTGATCTCGTCGTTGGCCTGATTCAGCCGCGTGAATCCCCGTTTTGCGGCCCAGGCATAGAAAGCCGCGCGGTCGGATTCCCGGAGTGTTTCCACCTTCGGAACCTTACGTGAATCGTCTGCCATCGTCAGCCCAGAACAGGAAGTGTCTCCCATGTTGCAACGGCCTGCGGCGCACGGTCAATAACAATTCGGGGGCCACGGGGACCGGATTGTACCGGGAGTACTGCACGATCGACGAGCATGGATTTTGTGGCCAGCGGCCAGACAGCGCCTCTTGGCGCGGAATTGAGCCCTAAGCTGGACCATGATATGTATTTTGCATCATATGTACTATATGTCATATTATGAGGTGAGCTGGATTGTTGAGATATACGCTGAACGACTCGCGCTACACAAACATGAAAGAGCTACGGTTCAGTGCGGCGGATGGAGAGTGGCCTTTGCTTTCGATACGAAGCGCAAGGCCGATGATCGGTTCGACGCTCACCTGGCCCGGCTGAAAAAGGGAAGGAAATAACCATGCCTACAAACGTGGATGACATCATCAGAAAGCTGAGCCCCGCCCAACGCAAGAAGGTCGAGACCCGCGCCGCTCAGTTGATCGCGGAGGAGATGACGCTGCGGGAACTGCGGCTCGCGCGCAAGCTCACGCAGGTCCGGATGGCGAAAGCTCTCGGGATTACCCAGGACAGCATTTCGCGGCTCGAAAAGCGCAGCGATCTGTTGCTCTCCACACTGCGGAAAACAGTCCAGGCGATGGGCGGCAACCTCTCGCTGGTGGCGGAATTCCCTGACCGCGCGCCTGTCGTGTTAGCGGGCATCGCCGAGGAGCAGCCCACGCCAAAGCCATCCGGCCCGCAAGCACGACGCGCAGGCTTAAAAAGGCGGCTAAGTTCTCGCGGAAACCGCAAGCGTTAGTTTAGGCATAATATCGAGCCGCAAACGCGGCGGGGGGTAATGAGCCTGTGCGCCATGAAAAAATGTACTACGGTTTTTAGTTCGATGTTTCGCTGGGAGACACGCAGCCACGGCCTCGCGCTGACGATGCTTGTCGGCACTCCAATGGGCTAGATCGGCGGCATCCTCAATTCACCCGTTGTGGCGTTACGCTTCCTCCCATGCGCACGGCGCGAACGTGACCTCCGCCCTGCCCCGTGATAACTTCATATGGGACGAAAAACATATTGAAAGCGAGGGCACGACGGATGCACCGTAATGCAGGCACTTTGTATTTCCTCGTACTTACTCTTGCCGGACTCGGCGGTTGCTCCAGCCAGCCCTCCGCCCAAGCAACCGGGAAAGCCGCGGCCGCACCAGACAAGATCCAGGGTAAGGCCCAGATAGCCCAGAATGAGACTAACGAAATCGACGCCGCTCTGAATGCGGATGGGCCGTCTGTGTACCTGGTGGAGGGCATGCACCGCTATCGCCTGTTCTTCAAGAAGCCGATTCAGGTGGACCCCGGAAAGGAGTACATTGCCGAGGGCGTCAATGCACAAAAAATGATTGACGAAATCGGCGATCCCGACCAGGGTAAGAACGGTTATCCGCTGGAATCGAGCTGCAACAGCGTCGTCAGGAAGGCCTGGCCCGAGCTGGGGTTTGACGTAGTGGATTCGCATACCACCACGCTGCGCACCAGGGTGAGACGCTATCCCGCCAGGCCCGTTTTTCTGGTGACGCAGCTGCTGCCCGTTACCGCGAAGGCGAGCAGCGCCGATAAACAGGCCGAGGATGAGGACCTGCCGGAAATCACTGTCCCGGCGGATAAACAGCGCGCCCTTCTGATTGAGGGACCGGCCACGCTACCCGCACCTCTTTGGGAGCCTGCGGCGGGTACGGTCAGTTGCAAGGTCTCCATCAGCGCGGGGAAAGTTTCCGAGCTCGACACCGGGGCGCAACTCTGTGAGAGTGTGCCATGGTCTCAGTTTCGTTATCAGCCTACGCTCAAGGCCGGCCATCCCGTCAAAGTGAAAACCGAGGTGGAAGTGCACTTCGAGCCGCGCAAGTAAGAGCCTCGCGCACGCTCACATCTTCAGCCTGATCCAGGCTGGAGCGTGATCACTCGCGTTGTCTTCTCCTCGCACCCAGCGATCGACGCCCGCTTCCACTAACAGCGAAGCCAGCTGAGGCGACAGCAGCAAATGGTCGAGGCGCATCCCCTTGTCTGCCTGCCACCTCTCGAATTTGTAGTCCCAGAAAGTCCAAAGCGGTCCCGACGGATGGAGCGTCCTAAGAGCGTCCGTCCAGCCTTGTCGTAGCAGCCGCTCGAACGCTTCACGGCTGGCGGGCTGCACCAGGGCATTTTTGTCCAACGATCGAGTTGGGTAGATATCCTGCGGGGTTGGCACCACGTTGTAATCGCCAGCCAGAATCACCGGCACCCCCGCCGTCATCAGCTCCTTCGCATGCTCGATCAGCCGTTCGAACCAAGCCAATTTATAAGCGAACTTTGGCCCTGGTTGAGGATTGCCATTGGGCAGGTAGAGGCACGCGATGA
This sequence comes from Bryobacteraceae bacterium, assembly GCA_050010415.1. Taxonomy (GTDB): domain Bacteria; phylum Acidobacteriota; class Terriglobia; order Bryobacterales; family Bryobacteraceae; genus Palsa-89. The sequence continues at coordinate 12,444 of JBEKLB010000307.1, forward strand.
CAACGCCACGCACGGCAGCTTCCGCATACCGGGCGTGATGATCGTTCCCGTCGCCCGGAAGCTCCGATCGAATCAGGATGGGCTGTTGTTCACGGGCCAGGATCGCGACACCGTTCCAGGAGCGCTCACCTACCCAGACCGCTTCATATCCGGCGGATCGAAGAGCGTCGGCCGGAAAGAGGCGTTGCTCGGTCTTGAGTTCCTGCAGGCATACCACCTCAGGCTGCTCTTTTTCAAGCCAAATCAAGAGGTTTTGAAGACGCTTGTTAACGTTGTTGATGTTGAACGTCGCAATCTTCATGCGGCGCCAAATGGTTATAGCGTGGAGCCGCCGGTCTGCGCGTGCGATGCCCGGTCCAGTTTTTCCTGGTCTTCCACGCAATACGCAGCCCACGGAACGGCCTCCAGCCGTGCCACGGGAATCTGTTTTCCGCAAGTGATGCACTTGCCATATGTCCCGTCTTCAATGCGCTTCAAGGCGTCCCGCACTTGCGTCAAGGTCTCGGAAGCCAGGCTTCCCTCTTCCAGGGATTCCGATGTGCTTTGTGCCGACGTTGCGTCATCGATGGGATCTCTGACCTCAGCTTCGCCCGCCCCGCGCGCTTCTGCTTCCAATTGCGCGACCTCCGCGAGCAGTTCGCGTTCTTTGACTTGCAGCAGATCTTTGAAGTGTGCGATGTTCATGGCAATTTGAGTATACGTGCTCGCTGGAAGCTCATCCTTACCAGCACTCTGCGGCGCGTCATCCTCCTGGAGCGCCTCATCAAAAGTCCCTTTCACTCCGTCCCAAAACTTCTTGCTGAAAAGTTCCTTCATGGAATGCCACGCAGCGTTTAGCGCACACCCAGCATAGCGAAGAAGAAGGCTTCCACATCGGCTTCCTCGGCGATGACTTCGCTCAGGGCAGTGCCAATGCCGTGTCCGGCGCTATCGGTTGTGCGGAGCAGCACCGGGTTCTTTGTGCCGCTGGCCTGCAGGCGCGCGGTCATCTTTCTGGAATTCAGGGGTTCTACTCGCGGGTCGTTAGCGCCCGTCAGGAACAGGACTGGCGGGTATTGCGTGCCGTCCACAACATGATGGTAAGGCGAATACGCGTAGAGGGCGCGGAACTGGTCGGCCTCCTTGACGGTTCCAAACTCGGTGACGTTGAAGGCGCCGTTGGGAGACAGTTCCACGCGCAACATGTCGTAAATGCCCACGTGCGCCACAACCGCGCCGAACATGTCCGGATGTTGGGTCAGGGCCGCTCCCATCAGCAATCCGCCGTTGCTGCCGCCTTCGATCCCGAGGTGAGCGCGGCTGGTGTAGCCATGATCGATCAGCCATTGGGCTGTGGCCGCGAAGTCGTCAAACACATTCTGTTTTTTGGTGAGCATGCCGGCGCGATGCCAGGCTTCGCCGAACTCGCCGCCGCCGCGCAGATTGGCGAAGACATAAACCATGCCGTGATCGAGCATCGGCCGCAGCTGAACGTCATATTCCGGCGAAATACTGATCCCATATCCGCCGTATCCATACAGAACCACCCGATTGTTGCCATCGAGCTTGGTGCCCTTGCGCCGGATGATGTTGAGCGGCACCTTGGTGCCATCTTTTGAAACGGCGAATTCGCGAACCACTTCCGTGTCGTCGAAGTTGGCTACGCTCGATTGGCGCAAGCGAGTGAGCATGAGCTTCTTTGTCAACGAGTCGAAGCGGTACCAGGCGGGAGGCGCCAGCCAGGTCTCGGCGGCTACCAAAACATCATCGCCGGCCAGTTTCGCGAGCTGCAGAACGGAGCAGGAATCGGGAAGCGACATTCTCCCGAGAGCAGTGCCCGATGCGTCAAAGACACGCACCTCGATGGGGCCACCAGCCTGGTCGATGACATACAAACGGTGAGCGGTGGCAACCAGGTCCTGGATGGCGACCTTGCTTTCCGGAACAATTGTGCGTGCCTCCGTTAAATGCGGATGAGACAGATCGAGGCGCAGAATTTTGCCCATCGGCGCGTCTTGGTGTGAGACCAGGTACAGCGCTCCGGAGGACCCGAACGCAGTGCTCCTGATCTCGTCGGCCAGGCTGGTAAATTGTACCCAGTTGCCGGCGCCAGGCGCAAGAAGATAGTGGGCGTACTCGCCGCCATCGCCGTTTCCCATTTGGGCGAGTATGTAACGGCCGTCCTCTGACGTCGAAAGCAGGATCTCGGCAATGCGCGGAAAATCCTTGCCCAAGGAGTAAGTATCCTGACTGGGAGCCGTGCCGAGTTTATGAAACCAGACCTGCTGGTAGAAACCCAGATCGGCTGCAGGACGCTCGCCTGATCGTGGATAGCGCGTGTAGTAGAAGCCGGTGCCATCGGCGTTCCATGCCAGGCTGCCACCCGCGGTGCCGCCGTTCACGCGCGGGATCACGTCGGGGAGCGGCTGGCCTGTGACAACGTCATACACGTGCACATCGCCCTCTTCGCTTCCACCATGCGAAATGGAAACAGCGACGCGCTTTCCGTCGTGGGACGGCTGGTAGAAGTCGATCTCGGCGCCGCCTTTCGCGTCGAGCAGATTTGGATCGAAAATCGCTTTTTCGGATCCGGGCTCGTCGGCGGAGCGTAAGTAAACCAGAATGGGCTGTTCCTTCGGGGGCTGGGTCTTCAGGGCGAACAGCGCTCCGCCCCGATAAGAAAGGCTTGACCAGAACGGCGACGGATTGCGATGCAGTTCGGAAAGCTGTGAGAAGAGCGCCGCACGGGAGGGGATCGCATCCAGAAAGCGGCGGGCAGCAGCGTTTTGTCCATCGCTCCAGGCTTTCACCACCGGGTCGGAATCGTTTTCGAGCCAGCGGTAATCGTCCGTGATTTTCACGCCGTGGTAGCTGTCGATGACCGGTCTCTTGGGAGTGGGGGGCGGCTGGGCGAATGCCAGGCCAAGGCAGCTGAAAAAGGCAGGCCTGCTCGTACGCATACGCGTACCGGATCAACTGCGCTTCGGACCAAGCGCGGCCATAGAACGTGATTCCCGCCGGGAGCGTACCTCCGCGCGAGTAGCCCATCGGAACGTTGATGGCCGGGAAACCGGTGGTCGGAGAGAACACCTGGCTGTTGTCCCCAGCAGGCGTATTGAGATCGCCGATCAAGCGCGGTGGATTGCTCCAGGTCGGATAAACGAATGCGTCGAGCTTGAGGCGGTCCATGGTCTTCAGCACGGCATCGCCGAACTGTTGACGATAAGCGGCGTCCGCTTTGCAAGCGTCCGAATCGGGGCCATTCGCAGGGCCATTCTCCGCATCCTCGAGCCGCTTCTGGACGGAAGAATGGAATTTGCCGGACTTCAGAATCGCAGTCAGATCCGCGAAAGGAACCAGGCCCGCACGCTCTCCCAGAAATTGATTGAGGTCGTGTTTGAACCCCATGCATGGGGCGACGCCGGGCTGGCGCTTCACCGTCTCAAGCCCCTCCACTTTTGCTGGGTCGACAATCGCCGCTCCCGCGCCCCGCAGCTCTCCCAGTGCCGACTGGAAAATCCTCAGAATTTCCGGGTCGCTCGATTCTCTTTCATACGCTTCATGCAACACGCCGATGACAGCGCCCTTCAGTCCGTTCTTATCGAGCGCACGGCTGTAATCGGGCGCCGGGTGTCCCTGCGCGGCAGCCGTCGCCGCGTCTCTTGGATCTTCAGCCGCGATGACCTGGAAAACTTTCACTGCGTCTTCCATGGTTCGCGCGATCGGCCCCGCAATATCCGCGCGCAGGTTCAAAGGGAACACACCCGCGCGGCTGGTGCGTCCCATGGTAGAGCGGATTCCGGCCAGCGCCTGATGCGATGCCGGCCCTCGAATGGAATCGCCCGTATCGCTGCCGAGCCCTACCAGTCCGAAGCTCGCCGCGATGGCCGCCGCAGTGCCTCCACTCGATCCCGCTGTCGAGCGATCCAACGCGTAAGGATTCCTGGTGTACCCAGGCAAGATGGAGCTCACCGTCTCTACCGGGCTGAACGCCCACTCGGCCATATTCGATTTGGCGAGTACGATGGCACCCGCGGCCTTCACCAGCGCCACTTGTGTCGCGTCTTCCTTGGGAAGGTAACCGGCAAACGCCAATGCCCCATCCGAGGTCTGTAAGCCCACGGTTTCGAAGTTGTCCTTCACGATCATCGGCACGCAATGCAATGCTCCGGTGAGACCGCTCGAAGAAAACCGCCGATCCAATTCCGCGGCTTCTTTGTCCGCTTCAGGATTGATGGTGACGATGGCGTTAATCGCAGGGCCATTCTTGTCGTAAACGCGGATGCGCCGGATATAGGCGTCAACCAATTCACGGCACGTGAGCCGTCCGCTTCGCATGGCATCATGAACCTGCCCGATGGTTGCCTCTTCTACTTCAAAAGGTGGCGTAGTCTGCGCTCCGACCGCCGTTGTGATGGCCGAAAACACAGCCGGCCAGACTACCAGCCAAGTGAGATATTTGCCGACAAAATCCATGCGGTTGGAGAGATTCTAACGCAAAGTCAGTCGTCTTGACAAACTATCACATTAGATATATTCTAATTCTGTCATGGGCGCCGAGGCGATTAAACAGTCCTTGGAGGGCGGCGGTTTGAGGTGCACTCCGCAGCGCTATAGCGTGATGGCATTCTTGATGAAACACGCCGGGCATCCCACGGCCGCGGAGATCTTTGAAGGCGTGAACCGCCTGGATCCGCGCTCTTCAAGGGCCACAACCTATAACAATCTGCGGGATTTGGTGCAGGCGGGTTTGGTGCGTGAAGTGGCCGTCGAAGGCCGCGCCGCGCGATTCGATGCGAAAGGTATGCGGCATCACCACTTCATCTGCGACCGATGCGGCAATGTGGAGGACATGGAGTGGTACAACGTGCCGCGGCCTGCCTCGGGCTCGCTCGGCAAGCGTATTCTTCGCGAATGCGAGCTCATTTTCCGGGGGCTCTGCGCGAAGTGCGCTCCGAGGCACGCTTCCCGTTAACGTCTCTTGATCAATTCAAAAGAAAAATAAAAACAAGGAAGATAAACACATGGAGCAAAATCTCAGCACTGCGACTGGGGCGGTTGACCCCGAAAAAGAAGAACAGAATATCTTACCCGACGCCAAGTG
>JBEKLB010000308.1:0-8322 GCA_050010415.1 Bryobacteraceae bacterium
AAATGAATGTGCCGCTGATCGGCCTGGCCGAAGGCGCTCGTGCGTTCGTCCAGGAACTGCTCAGCCCCGGTTCGCTTGTGGAAGTAATCATCGGCGGTCCTATGCTCGAGCGCGCCGGGGATCTGCGGGTTGACATCCGAAACGCAACGCATCCGCACCTGGACGATCATCGCATTCAGGATGTTCCCGTGCTTCCGCTGGTGGAAGCAGTGGGATTGCTGCTGCGCGGCGCCGCGCTCAAGGGCCGCGTCTCCGATCCGCCGTGTTGCATCGACGTAAAAGTGCTGCGTGGCATCCGGCTGGAGGGATTCCACAATGGCGGCAACCCGCTCACCGTCCGGCAGCGCGACGATACCACTTTTGAATTGGTATCCGAGGATGGAACGCGCCACTATGAAGCCAGTCTTCGGGCTCCCAGTCTTAATCCCATGGATGCTCCTGTTGCGCCGCCCGATCCCGCACCGCTGTCCGCGGCGCCCTGGAACGAAACCGAAATTTATGGCAAGCTGCTTTTCCACGGCCCCGAGTTCCATGTCATTCGCGACATCGAAGGCGTTTCCGAACAAGGCATCGCGGGCACCTTGCGTGCGCGCAACGGTCAGCGCTGGCGTCATGGCCAAGGTGGTTACGATGCCGGCATGCTGGATGGCGGTCTGCAATTAGCCAGGCTCTGGGGATTTTTGAAACTGGGCCAGGCCACGCTGCCCATGCGGATTGGATGCATCCGAATCCTGCGCGACGCCGGCGGGTCGCCCATTGCGTGCCGCGTATCGGCGTCGGCCGGAACGAATCGAATTCTGTGTGACATCTCATTCTTCTCGCTCGAAAAGGATCTGCTCGCGCTGATGACCGGCGTTGAAATGTACGCCGCATCGGGGGCGTGAACCTGGGCGGAATGGACTTCGAACCGATCGCAATCGTCGGGAGGAGTTGTCTCTTCCCTGGCGCGTCTACGCCCGAAGAGCTTTGGGATCTGGTGGCCGCCGGCAGGTGCGCGATCTCCAGCCGCCCGCAAGCGCGTTGGCGTGTACCGAAGAGAGCCGTGCTCGCCGAGAAGGGTCGGCAGCCTGGGCGCGCCGTCACCGATCGTGGGGGTTATGTTGCGAGCTATGTAGCGGACTTCGTGCGCCCCTTCGATCCGCGCGGTTACGCGATCGGTCCCAACGAGATTCTCAGGCACGACGATTTGCTGTCGTGGGTGCTGCACACCGCGCGCCAGGCCCTGCGTGACGCCGGAACTGACGCGCCCCATCGAACGCCCGAGCGCACCGGCGCGATTTTCGGTCTGCTGTGCGTTCCCACCGAGAAGTTCGCCGCCTACGCCGAAGCCTTCTGGCTGGGCGAACACAAAGATCCGGCGTGCCGTTTCAACTCCGGCCTGACCGCGCATCTACTGGCGCAAGCGTTGAAGCTCGATCGCGGGGCCTTCGCGCTGGATGCAGCCTGCGCTTCGTCGCTTTATGCCATCCAGCTGGCATGTGACGAACTGCAATCCGGCCGAGCCGATCTGATGCTGGCAGGCGCGGTGAGCAGAGCCGACGATTTGTTTCTGCACGTCGGCTTCAGTACGCTCGAAGCCCTGAGCCCCAGCGGCCATAGCCGCCCGTTTCACAAAGACGCCGATGGCCTGTTGCCGGCCGAAGGCGCGTCATTCATCGCGCTCAAGCGGCTCTCGGACGCCATTGCGAGCGGCGACACCATCCACGGCATTATTCGTGGAATCGGCGTTTCTAACGACGGACGAAGCGCCAGCTTGATGACACCATCCGAGCGCGGCCAGGAAAGCGCCATGCGGGCAGCCTACCGGATGGCGGGCATCGATCCCGCCGAAATTTCGCTGCTGGAATGCCATGCTACCGGCACGCCGGTCGGCGACGCCTGCGAGCTGCGCAGTACCGGACAGGTCTTCGAGAGCCTGCGCCACGTTCCTATCGGATCGGTAAAGTCGAATCTGGGCCATCCCATGACTGCAGCCGGCATGGCCGGTCTGCTGAAACTTCTGGGTGCAATCCAAGCCCGAACGCGTCCCGCGACACTGCACATCGCGAGTGACGCGGACCAGATCCCGTTGCTCCGTTCGTCGCCCTTCCGGTTCTTGCGCGCCAACGAGCCGTGGGAAGCAGAGAGTCCGAGAAAGGCTGCGCTCAGCGCCTTCGGGTTCGGCGGGAACAACGCACACCTGATCGTGGAAGAATGGACGGGACAGATACCCGCGCGCAGCGTTCATCCCATGCCGGCGCCGCGCCCACCGCTGGCCATCGTTTCCATCGGAGTGATTGCGGGTGACTGCGCCAATCTCGACCAATTCACGCGCGCGCTGTTCGACAAAGCACCGGGTTCGCGGCGTACCGAAGCCATCGAGTTAGATCTGGATGGCTTGGGTTTCCCGCCTGCCGATCTGGAACGCAGCCTGGCGCAGCAGGCCATGGCGCTCGGCGCGGCCAGCCAGGCGATCGCTGGGGCGGGTGAGATTCCGGCGCAGAGAACCGGTGTTTACGCTGGCATGGGTTGCGATCCAGAAGCGGCCAGGCTCGGGCTGGGGTCCCGTGTGTGGTCCGAGGAGATCGCGCCGCCGAACGATTCGGGGCTGCCGGCATGGACCTCGGCATCCGTCATTGGAGGGCTTGCGAACATCGTCGCGAATCGCATCAACAGCCGGTTCGATCTGCGCGGGCCTGGTTTCGCCGTCATGGCGGAAGAGCTTTCCGGACTAGTCGCGCTGCGCCTTGCCGCGCGAGCGCTCCAGCAGGGAAAGATCGATCTGGCAATCGCCGGCGCGGTGGATCTATCGTGCGGAGCGGTACACGAAGCCGCCGCACGCGCCCTGTTGCCCCCCGAGAAACACGTGGCTGGCGACGCTGCCGTGTTCTTCGCGCTGAAGCGTCTGGAAGACGCCGAACGGTCGGGCGATCCAATCTATGCCGTCTATGATCCGGACGCTGATCCCTACAATGTCGGGCCCGCGGAACAATCGGCGACCGTGGCGTCGCGCTTCGGACATGCACACGCAGCTTCCGGCATTCTGGATGCCGCCGCGGCGGTTCTCGAGTGCGCGCATGGCGCACGCACCTTCGGGCGTCCGTGGATCGCGCCCGCAGTCTCGCGTCGTGTCGAGGTCCGCGTGTCGGCGCTGGGTGGGGCGTCCGACCGCGCAGTCTTCGCCGCGCATTACACGCGAACTCCGCTGCCCTGGATCGTCGATCGTGTTCCCAGGGTATTCGTCTATCCAGGGGAGGACGGTTCGCGCCTCGCCATCGTCGCCTCGAGTGAAGACGATCTGGATCGAAAACGCACGCGTGCGCGCGAGATGTTGAGTGCAGGCGGGCCTCTGGATCTGCTTGCGCCGGATGGAATCTACTATCGCCAGGAGCCTCTCAAAGGTGAGCTGGCCTATGTGTTTCCGGGCGCGGCGGCCGCTTATCACGGAGCCGGACGCAGCCTCTTGTTGGCCTTTCCCGACATCCTGCAAGAGATAGTGGGGCGCGCTCCCGATTTCGCACCTGCAGCCGCCTGGATCTCCGCGGAAAGTGCGCGGCCCGCCGGTCCCGATGAAAAACTCGCGGCCAGTACGCTGCTTTGCCAGGCGCACGTAAAGCTGACGCTGGATTGGTTTGGGTTGAAGCCGCAAGCCGCCATCGGATTCAGCGCGGGTGAGACCAACACGTTGCTTGCGTTCCAGGTATGGCGAGATCCGGACCGGTTCTTCTCCGAGTTCATCGCCTCCGGCGTTTTCAGCACGCATTTGAGCGGACGATTCGCCGCGGTGAACGGGACGCCATGGGAGACCTGGATCGTTCACGTCGCCGAACATCGTCTGCGCGACATCCTGGAAGCGGTGCCGCAACTGCGTTTGCTCGCGATTCACGCACCCGGAGAATATTTGATCGCTGGACCCCACGCAGCCTGCGCCATGGCGCTCGATCGGGTTGGCAAAGGAAGCGTGCAGCGCATCGATTTCGATATGGTGGTCCACTGCCCGGACCTCCAGCCCTTCGCGGACAGGTGGCGCAAGCTGCACGATCGTGAGACGTTTTTGCCGGCCGACGGTCCCAGGTTTTATCAATTGGCAACGGGCCGTTCTTACGCCCTCACTCGCCCGGCCATCGCAGAAGCGCTCACGGCACAGGCCCTCCAAACGCTCGACTATCCTCGCGCCATCGAGCAAGCCTGGAACGACGGAGTGCGCGTATTCCTGGAGCACGGGCCGCGAGGAAGTTGTACCTCATGGATTCGCAAGATCCTGGGAAATCGCGAGCATGTTGCCATCCCGCTCGATCTCCCTGGGACGGATTCGCTGACACAAGCGATGCATGCGGCTGCGCAATTGATCGCCGCCGGTGTGGACGTCGATCTCACCAGGCTGGAACAGCGGATTTCGCCTCCTGCCAAGGGTGTGCCGCGCAGAGTGTTACGGCTGCCCGCGCATCCTCCGCCGGTAAAGATCCCCCAGCCCGGAGATCCCGCGAAACCCGCAGCGCCAGCGACGGCTTCCAATGGCTCGCTGATCGAACTCCATATGAAACGGCTGGCAGCGGAGCATTCGCATTTCCAGGAAACAAGCCGGCGCGTCTACGAAGAGTTTCTCGCCATCTCCGAGCGCGCCCTCAGCCAATTCGTGTCCTCTAGCTCGCACTCCAGCCCAGCCGCGGTTGCGATAATGCCTGCGCCTCCAGACGTTGTCTTCACCCGGGCTCAACTCGAGACCGCCGCATCCGGAAACATTTCGGAGGTCTACGGCTCCGAGTTTCAGGAGTTGGATACCTTCCGTCGTATCTGCCGCTTGCCGATGCCGCCGCTGCTATTGGTGGATCGCGTAACTAAGCTCGAAGGCGAACCCAGGTCCATGCAGCTCGGCCTGATTCACACCGAGACCGACATTCGGCCCGATTCCTGGTTTCTGCATCGCGACAGCATTCCAGCGGGCCTGATGATCGAAGCCGGCCAAGCAGACATGCTGCTGATCTCCTGGCTCGGCGTCGACTTCCAGGTGCGCGCCGAGCGCGTCTACCGCATGCTCGGCTGCGACGTGAAGTTTCATGACCGGTTGGCACGCAGCGGCGAAACCCTGCGCTACGAAATCAAAATTACCGGACACGCGCGCCAGGGCGATGCCCGCATTTTCTTCTTTCAATACGATTGCTTCGTGGGCCAGCGGCTGGCCATCTCGGTGCGCAACGGGCAAGCCGGATTCTTTTCCGACGCGGAGCTTCGCAGCTCTACCGGAGTGCTTTGGAACCCGGAAGCGGAACGTCCCCGGCCCGAGTGGAAGGCTCCCATTCCGCGCGTGAAGAACATCGCACTACAATTCGACGAAGCTCAGATTCGCGCCGCATCCCAGGGTGCCGCCTACCAGTGCTTTGGAAAAGGATTTGAACTTTCGGGGGCACAACAGAGGCCGCCGTCTTTCGCTCCGAGCGAGCTTCTCCTTTTCGACACCGTCACGGAATTGCAATTGGAAGGCGGACCCTGGCGTCGCGGTCATTGCCGTGCCGAGTACGCGGTACGTTCCGATAGCTGGCTGTTTACCTCGCATTTCAAAGACGATCCTTGTTTGCCCGGGACCATCATGCTGGAAGGCTGCCTGCAACTCATGGCGTTCTACATGATGGCTTTGGGACTCACCATCGACCGGGATGGATGGCGCTTTGAGCCGGTGCGCGACGAGACCTTCGAGCTACGCTGCCGCGGGCAGGTAACGCCCGATTCGAAGCTTCTGATTTGCGATCTGTTCGTGGATGATTTTATCGACGGCCCGGAGCCGGTTTTGTACGCCGATGTGCTCGGGACCGTCGACGGGCTGAAAGCTTTCCACGGCCGTCGAATCGGATTGAAGCTCGTTCCCGGTAATCCTCTGGATTCGCCTTGTTCAGAATTCGATCAGTGGCCCGGCGAGCGCAAATCTGTGGCGCGCGTCAACGGCGTGCCGCTGGACTATAAGGCGCTGCTCGCATGCGCTTGGGGATCGCCATCGAACGCGTTCGGCCCGCCATACGCGCGCTTCGATGTGCGCGAGCGCTGTCCTCGTTTGCCTGGTCCGCCCTATCACGCGATGACGCGGATCACGCGCGTAGACGGGGAATTTGGCGTGGAGCGCGCTGGATCGAGCGTCGAAGCCGAATTCGATCTAGCCCCGGATGCCTGGTACTTCACCCAGAGCGCATCCGGTGAAATGCCGTTCTCGATCCTGATCGAGGCCGGATTGCAGCCGTGCGGATGGTTGAGTTGCTTCACGGGAATCCCGCTGCGCTCGAAAGAGGAACTTTATTTCCGCAATCTGGATGGCTCTGCGCGAATCCACCGAGATGTCCCTGCGGGGCGTGGTGTAATCACTACGCGCGCCAAGCTCATCAACATCGCACGTCAAGGTACGGTGACGCTGGTGTCGTTCGAGGTGCAAATGCTTCTCGACGGCCAGCCGCTCCTGGATATGAAAACCGGATTTGGTTTTTTCACCAGGGAAGATCTCGCGGGGCAGACCGGCCTGCCCGCAACGCCCGAGGAGCTCGCCCGGTTCTCGAAAACATCGGAATTCGAAGCGGGCGCCGCGTCGCCGCGCATCGCTGGCGGCCAGCTTCGCATGATCGATCGCATCACTGGATTGTGGCCGGACGCCGATGGCTCGCTGCGGGGACGCATCCGGGCCAGCCGTGCGGTCGACCCAACGGATTGGTATTTCAAAGCGCATTTTTATCAGGACCCGGTTCAGCCGGGCTCGCTGGGACTCGAGGCGTTAATCGAAACCCTGCAGTTTTACGCCATTCATCTTGGTATCGGCAGCGAATTCAAGCAGCCGCGTTTTGGACTCTTCCAGCATTCCGTCTGGAAATACCGGGGCCAGGTGACACCGTTGAATCGGAAGATTGAAACCGAAGTGCGAGTGCTGGGAATGGAGCGCCTCCGAGGCCAATATGTCCTCAAGGCCGAAGGTTGGCTGTGGGCCGACGGCGTGCGGATTTATCAGATGCCGCAATTCGGACTGGTGATTTCCGAAGGCTTGCTCCGCTCTCCGCACCGGTAGAATAAAATGCTTATGTTGTATCCTGTGTTCCCGCGCCGGCTGGTGATTTCTATTCTGTCGCTGGCAACTTCCGTGTTCGTGTGCTCTGCCGCCCAGCCGCTGAAGTTAAGCTTGCAGGAAGCCATCCGCCTGGCCCTCTTGCCCGCCGGGCAGGCGAGGCTGCAGTTGGCCGCCGAGGCGGAGCAGGTGGCTGAGATTCACGTCAAAGAAGTGCGCGCAGCCACCGCTCTCCATGTGGACGCCGGGATTAGCGACCGGGTTCTCCGTTTCGATCTGCGCTCCATCGGCGTTGAGATACCCGAGGTTTCTCCCTTTGTCGCGAACGTTCAGTTTCCGCAGGTGGTGGGCCCCTTTACCGTCCTCGATTCACAGGTACGCGCCACCAAGAGCGTTGTGAACCGGTCCGCCGCGCGGCAGGTGGAGGCAGCGCAGGAATCCGTCGAATCCGTCAAAACTCAAAGCAAGGCCGTTGCCGGGCAAATCACCGCGGAGACAGCACGGGCCTATCTGGATGCGCTGCGAGCGAGATCGGAAACCGAACTGGCGGCTGAGAATGTGAAAATATCGGAAGAGCGAGTAAGCTTGGCGGGTGAGCGCAGAGCCAATGGATTGGTCACGGGCAGCGAAGTTCGGCGCGCGAATCTGGATCTGGATGAGGCTCGGGGGGCGCTCTGCACGGCTGAGACGGCTTACAAAAGCGCGATCTTACAGCTTGTCGCTCTGATCGGCATCCCATTGGACACGCCGGTGGAGCTGACGGATCAACCCATGTTCCGGAAGGAGAGCCCCAACCTTCAGGAGGCTATCCAAAACGCGTTCCGCTCCAGACCCGAACTCGCCGTGGCCGGCCTGGACGTCGAAAGCCTGCGCCTGAACGAGCGAGCGGTCGAGGCGGAATCTCTACCGACGCTAGGGGTTTTCGCCAACGGCGGAGCGCTCACCGTCGCTCCTACGCCGGCTGGAGACAACTCCATCGTTTCCTCGCCGACCTACACGGCTGGATTCGAATTTCGCGTTCCGATTCTGGACGGTCACCGGCGCGCCAGCCAGCGCGCGGAAATTGAATCGCAGATTCGACAGGCGAACATCCGGCAACAGGCCGAGCGCCGGCAAATTGAAGTGCAAGTCCGGATGGCTTTCGAATCGCTTGAAGCCGCATCCCGTCAGGTTGACCTGGCCGCACAGAAGGCGACGCTCGCCCAGGAAGATTCGGTTGAGACGCGAGGGCGCTACGATGCGGGTCAGGCCGGAGGTCTCGAACTGGCGGAAGCACAGGCTCGGACATTCCGTTCGCGGCACGACTA
>JBEKLB010000309.1:0-8285 GCA_050010415.1 Bryobacteraceae bacterium
CGGCTCATCCATGCACGTGGCGTAGAAATCGCCGATCTTCTGTTCCACCGCTGACCGCTTGGGATCGTTGATCGAAGCTTTTTCCAGAATCCCACGCAGAACTTCCTGGTTATGCTCCTGCAGGCGGCTGGCGATGCCCCACACAGACTGGTCGGGTGGAATCGGATTCTTGGCCATCCAGGTCCCGCAGGCGTACTGATAGAAATCGACGCAAGGATTGGCGGCGGTGTCGATGTTGGCGGTGCTGAATCCGGTTTGAGCGGGCGCGGTGAGCGCCGAGAGGAGCGTGAATAGCAGCAGGATCAGGATGAGTCGCACGCTTTGATTTTATCGCGGGCTGACGCGACGTGATGCGCGCGGATTGCGGAAAATCAACGGAATTATTATGGTAGGAACAACCGTATGATGGCGCTACGATTCCAATGCCAGCCCGGCTGCACCAACTGCTGCGAGCAACAAGGCTTCGTTTACCTGACCGAGGACGATCTGAACCGCATCGCGGAGTATCTGGGAATGACGGCGCGGGAGTTTGAGCGGCGCCATGTGTATCGCACCAAGAACCTGCGGCGCCTGCGCGTTCCACGTCACCAGCAGTGCCATTTCCTGCGGGACGGCGGCTGCTCCATTCATGCCGTGAAACCGGTGCAGTGCCGCATATTTCCGTTCTGGCCGGAATTGGTGGATTCCAAGGACGCCAAGCGTGAGTGGAAGAAGACCGCGGCATGGTGTCCAGGGATTGGGAAGGGCGAGCTGGTGCAGATTGAAACCGCGCACGAGCTGGCGGGACAGATGAAGGTTGCGTATCCAAGCATGTACTAGGGAATGTACTAAGCGCCATGAGCCGGGCCCCGACGCCATGGTATTCTTGGACCGAGTCCTTTGCGCAGGCGGACATTTCATTTACGCCTGAAATTCGGCATTTAGGAAAAAGGGCCAGCCCAGCACAATGTGCCTGCATCCCCAGTCGCCAACCCCCAGCCCCGACGGCAAGCGCGGAGCGCGCCACCGTCTAGCATGCTGACCACCGATATTCTGTCCTGGAAAAAGCTCTCTGAGCGCCAGCAGAAGCCTGTCCATCTGATTCTGTTCATAACCGACCATTGCAATGCCAAGTGCGGCACCTGCTTTTACTGGCAGAATCTGAATCAAGGCGAGGCGCTGCAGCCGGAACACATTCAGAGGATTTCCGAAGCCATGGGCGAGCTGGTCTGGCTGGATATTTCAGGCGGCGAGCCCTTCCTTCGCAAGGACATTGACCAGATCTGCCATCGGTTTCTGGATCACAATCAGGCCAAGTTCATTAACATCCCCACCAACGCGCTGCAGACCGACGTGATCCGCAAATCGGTGGAAGGCATCCTGGCGAATCCAAACAAATTCCGGCTGAACATCGCGATTTCGCTCGATGGCATCGGTGAAGTTCACGATCGCATCCGCGGGGTTCCCGGCAATTACAAGCGCGCGCTCGCGACTATGGAGGCGCTGCGGGAGATTCGCACGCGCGACAAGCGCCTGTCGCTGAGCGTTGTGAGCACCGTGATGAGCAGCAACATCGCGGACATCAAGCAACTGCTCAACCTGGGCGTCACCGAGTGGGACCTGGATTATCACTCGCTCAACATCCTGCGCGGAAAATGGATGGACGCCACACTCTCGGCGCCCACGCCCGAGCAATACGCCGAAGTCTCCAAGCTTCAGTTACAGCTCTGCCGGCGCTATTTTCACGGGCGCTGGGGAGGCATCGGCGGATGGACCGCGACGGTGGGCCGCTACATGCTGAACCGCTATTACATGCAGGAAATGCAGGGCCACCCCAAGAACATCTCGTGCAACGCGGGCGACGTGAGCTGCGTGATTGACGCCAACGGCGACGTCTCCTTCTGCGAGCTGCTCAAGCCGGTGGGAAATCTCAAGGCCTATAATTGGGATTTCAACCGTCTCTGGCATGATTTTCAGGCTACCCAGCTTCGCCAGAAGGTGCAGAGCGGTTGCCATTGCACACACGAATGCTTTCAGACGAAAAACTTGATCTTCTCGCCTTGGCGCCTCGTCTAGGGACGGCGCGTGTTTAAGCCGAAATTTAAGAAGCTGGTCCAACCACTGGTTCCCGCCTTTGTGATGCGTTGGATCGACCCGTTTCATACCGAGCTCCTGGAACACCTGACCGCCGCCGCGCGTAAACTGCCCCCGGGCGCGCATGTTCTGGACGCCGGAGCGGGCGAGTGTCCCCACGCGCCGCTTTTCGCACATACCCGCTACGTGCGCCTGGATCGCGGCATCGGCGACAAAGCCTGGGACTACACGAAAATCGAAGTGTTAGGCGACATCTCCGAGTTGCCTTTCCGCGACAACTCGTTCGACGCGGTGATCAACATTCAGGTGCTGGAGCATTTGAAGGAGCCGGGCATTGGCGTGAATGAAATGGCGCGCGTGCTGAAGCCGGGCGGCCAGTTGATCCTCACCACTGTGCAGTGCTGGGAGATCCATCAGCATCCCAACGATTTTTTTCGGTACACGCGCTATGGCCTCACTTATTTGTTCGACAAGGCGGGTCTCGAAAGCCGCGTCCAAGCCCTCGGCGGGCTGTTCTGGCTGATCGGATTCCGTCTGATGGCGATCCTGGGTTATTTTCAACGCAGCTGGCGCTGGCTGATCTTTGTGGTGCTGGCGCCCATCTTCGGCTTCGCAATTCCCGTGATCTGCTATTTCCTCGATCCGGTGGATCGACGCCGTGATTACACGCTCGGCTATTTCTGCTGGTGCCGCAAGCCCTCGCCATAAAGCATGACGAGTTCCCTGATCATCATCACTCTGAACCGAGCGCCACTGCTCGAACGCACGCTCGCTGGTCTTCGGCGCCAGTCGCGTCAGATTGACGAGATTCTGGTGGTCGATAACGGCCCGTCGGCGGACACCGCAGAGGTGGTTTCCGGTTTCACGGCGCGATATATTCCAGAAGCGCGCCGAGGCTACGGGAACGCCCGTAATCGTGGACTGGCGGAAGCCCGCGGTGACGTTATTTACTTCCTGGACGACGATTGCGTTCCTGAACCCGATTGGTCCGACGTTCTTTGGAACGTTCTCGATTCGGGTGACGCCGACCTTGCGAGCGGCTCACGCGCTCCTGGCCAGCCGGGTCTTGCGGCTCGCCTGGAATATCTCTCCACGGACGGGCCCGTCTTGTCTCCGGATCTGGCTGCCGGGCCCGCGCGCCATTTGTCGACTTCGAATTTAATTTTGCGGCGTGCTGTAGTGGCCAAGGTGGGTTGCTTCGACACCACGCTCGCGATGTGCGAAGACCGGGACTTCACCACACGCGCGCGAAAGCTGGGATTTAGACTCCGCTATGAGCCCAAGGCCAGGGTCACGCACTATCCGGCGATTCATCGGGTTTCCGATTACCTTGGAAAAATGCGGCACTATGGAACCGGCACGTCGCAGTATTTCCGCCGCTGGCAAGAGGAAGAGCCACTGGCTCGCGTGTTTCCCGCCGGTCCAGCGCTGCGCTTGCTGCTGCTGCCTGCCCTGGCCGCGGCTGGCACGGCGTACTTAGTAGCGCGCAATCTACCGCAAAACCCCGACGCGCTTCCGCTGAGCCCGCTGCTTTTCGTAGGACAGGTCTGCTGGCATTGGGGCGGGTATGAAGCCATGCGCCTGGATCAGACAAAGCCATGCTGAACCGCAGAGTAGTGGCTCTCGGACGCAAGCTCATCCCGCGTTTCGTTCTGGATCAGATCAATCCTTTTGATCGCTTCGTGATCGACGCGGTCCGCGAATTTTCCGCGTTGCTGCCGCCCAATTCACTGGTGCTGGACGCGGGCGCGGGCGAAGCGCAATACCGGCCCGATGTGGCGCGCGCGGGGCATCGATACCGCGCCATCGACCTGGGCGTCGGCGAGGGCGATTGGAACTACGGCAAGATCGATGCATGGGCCCGGGTAGAAGCACTGCCTTTCCCCGCACACACCTTCGACGGCATGTTGAGCGTCGCGGTGCTGGAGCACACGCCCTACCCGCGCCAGACTTTGCATGAAATGGCGCGGGCGTTGAAGCCCGGCGGGCAACTGATGATCATTGTTCCCACCATGTGGGAAGAACACCAGATGCCGCACGATTATTACCGTTTCACACGCTACGGCGCCCAGAATCTTCTCGAAGAAGCCGGATTCGCCGTGGATCAGGTGCGGCCCCTGGGCGGCTACTTCTGGTTTATGGGCCGGAAATTCATCGATGTGCTGGAGTTTTTCGAGCGATTCCCGCGCGCGCTGCTGTGGCCGTTCCTCGCCATCCCGTTCGGATTCCTGTTGCCGATGCTCTGTACGCACCTGGATTGGCTCGATCACGACAAGTATTACACCATCGGCCAGCTCTGCTTCTGTCGGCGCGTTCGCGAGCCCGGCGCTCCAGACGGGGCGGGAATCCTCCCGTAAGATTCCCAACTGTGCCAATCCCCAACCCCCAATCCCAGGACCGGACAGGTCCGTGTCGGAAACCCCTCCATTTTCAAGTGCGAAGCTTGGTCGAAGAATTGCTTTGTAGACTCAGCCATGCCCAAACTCCAGCACGTGCGCGAAATCCTATCCGGTCCTTTAACCGGCGCCTATCTCGACAGCAAAGCTAACGAAGGGTGGAAACCCGTCGCTGTGATCTGGGAACGTGAAGTTGCTGAAGACGCCCCACCTCTTGCCGATATCGCCCAGCCGGTGCCCTACGGGCTCAAGATTGCCGAGGACTGCGTGGCCCTGGAGCAGGACATGCAGGAGCGGGAAGCTTTGCTTGCAATGCTCGAGATGATCGTCCAGGACAAGCCGTTGCGGGAGATCGCTGAAGAGTTGAACCGGCGCGGGTTCCGTACCCGTGCGAGTTCCAACTGGACGCCCGGGTCGGTGTTCGACATGCTGCCTCGGCTTATCGAAGTGGGTCCGCGAGTGTTTAGCACTCAGGAGTGGGTGATGCGGCGGGGCAAGCTCATGAATGTGAGCTAGGCAAACTTTCATAGAAGGCGCTTAACCTCTGTCGGTACTCCGGCCCGGCTGTTTCCAGAATGTCGTTGTGGCCGGCGCCAGGAATGATCCAAAACGTTTTCGATCCCTGCGCCGCCGCGTATAGTTTCTGTCCCAGCCGCAACGGAATCACCTCGTCACGATCTCCTTGCATGAAAAACATGGGAACCCGAATCCAGCGGATCTTGGGAAGCGAGTTGAAGCTCCGAACCAATAGCGGTCCGATGAATGGAATCAGGGTGCCGGCGACATCGCTCGCCGAAGTGAACGGAGCTTCCAGGATCAACGCCGCGCAGGGACGCCGCGAAGCCAGATCGATCGCCACGGCGCTGCCGAGTGACTGGCCGTGGAGAATAATCTGCTCCGCCCGATAGCCTTTACCGAGCAGATAGATGAAGCCCGCTTCGCTATCTCGGTACAATCCTTGTTCGCTCGGGCGTCCGCTACTTTTGCCATAGCCGCGGTAATCCAAGATGAGAACCGACGATCCCGCCGCTACGATCTCCTGGACGTGTGGCGTGTAATAGGTGATGTTGTCCCCGTTACCATGCAAAAAGAGGGTCGCCAACGGTGAGCCGTCCCGTTTTAGCCACCAACCGTGAATTTTGACTCCATCGGAAGTTTCCATCCACGCATCTGAGGCGCCCACCGATTGCTGAATGTCCCAGTAACCTTCCGGATATTTGGAAGGATGGTAAAGCGCCCAGCGGGCCAAGAGGTAGAGGAAGCCGATGGCAACGGCTGACACGATTGCTATGCCCAGCGGAATCGGCACGCGAGGGTTTAATGCGGAACCGCGCGGTCGTTTCGTAAAATGGCCCCGTCCTTCATCACGAAGATCACGCTTTGCGTCGCCTTGATGTTCTCGACCGGATTTCCCGGCACTGCCACCACATCGGCCAGCATTCCCGGCTTGAGCGCGCCAACCTTATCCTGCAAGCCGAGCAGCTCGGCGGCGGACGTGGTGCCAGCCATCAAGGATTGCACGGGTGTCATACCGTCGGCCACCATGAAGGCGAACTCGAGCGCGTTGTCGCCATGCGGATAAACGGCGGCATCGGTGCCGAGCGCGATCTTCACGCCCAGCGCGAGCGCGCGCTTGACCATGGCGTCCTGCTGCTTCACGGCGCGGGTTGCCTTCTCCTGCACCAGCGGCGGGAATTTGGATTCTGCGAGTCCAACGCGAGTGGTCAGCGTCGGAACCAGGAAGGTTCCGCGATCATGCATCATGCGCATGTCTTCGTCGTCGAGGAACGTCCCGTGTTCGATGGAATCGATGCCGGCCAGAATCGCCCGCTTGCTGGATTCGGCGCCGTGCGAGTGTGCCGCGGTTTTCCTGTGCAGCGTGTGGGCTTCGTCCACCAGGGCGTTGAGCTCGGCCTGCGTCAACTGGGGAACATCCACATCGTCAGTCGGCGAAAGCACTCCGCCGCTGGCGCAGGTCTTGATGACATCCGCGCCGTATTTGACGTTGAAGCGCACGGCATAGCGGGCCTGGTCAGGCGTATTGATCACGCCGTCTTCGGGACCAGTCTCGCGGCCGAACACGCCGTAACGAAAGCCCGCGCCGTCGTCGCAGTGGCCACCCGTGGATCCGAGCGCGTGAACCGACACCAGCATTCGCGGCCCCGGAATAAAGCCCGCGTTGATGGAATTGCGCAGCCCCACGTCTATAAAATCAGACGAACCAACATCGCGAACCGTGGTGAAGCCGGCCATTACGGTTTTGCGCGCATTGACCGTGGCGCGGATGGCGTGTTCGGATACAGGACGTTGCAGCGCCAGGAGAGCCTGCCCGTTGTAATCGGGATTGAACTCATCGGTAAGATGCACGTGCGCGTCGATGAAGCCGGGGAGCAGAGTGGCATCGCCGAGATCGATCACGGTTGCTCCCGCCGGGGCCGCACCGCCTACAGATTGAATCACGCCATTGGAAATCACCACCATTCCAGGTGTCGTCAGTTGTCCGCTGGCTCCATCAAAGAGGCGCGTCGCCTTCAAGACGTAGGTGTTGCTCTGCGCAACGAGGGTACTTGCGCTCATCAAAAGCGCTGCAGCTATCCCAATCTTCATGGATGAAGGTTAGCAAAATAAGTGTGGTTCAATGAAAGTTCGTAAGGAGGCAGAACTCATGAAGGTTGGTGTCGCCGGGCAAGGCGCTTTCGGAGTGAAACATATCGAAGCGATCCAGAATATCCCCGGCATCGAGATTATTACGTTGTCCGGCGGGAATCTGGCAGCCACGGAGGAAGTGGCAAAAAAGTTCAAGATTCCGCACTGGACGGGAAATCTGAGCGAGAGCCTGAAACAGCCCGGGCTGGAGGCCGTGATCCTGGCTACTCCGACGCAAATGCACGCCGATCAAGCGGTCGAGTGTCTGAAGGCCGGAAAGCACGTGCAGGTGGAGATCCCGATGGCCGATTCGCTGGAGGATTCCGAGCGCATTCTGAAGGCCCAGAAGGAGACCGGGCTGATCGCGATGGCGGGGCATACGCGGCGCTTCAATCCGAGCCACCAATGGGTACACAAGCGCGTCAAGAGCGGCGAGCTGACTATCCAGCAAATGAACGTGCAGACTTATTTTTTCCGTCGCACCAACATGAATGCGGCCGGCAAGCCGCGCAGTTGGACGGACCATCTGCTGTGGCACCATGCCTGCCATACCGTGGACCTCTTCCAGTATCAGACGGGACAAACCATCTCGGAGTGTTTTGCACTCGAAGGCCCGCACCATCCGGAATTGAAGATCGCAATGGACATGAGCATCGGCCTGAAGGTTCCATCCGGGGCTATCTGCACCCTGTCCTTGTCATTTAACAATAAGGGGCCGCAAGGCACGTTCTTCCGTTACATCGGCGACAGCGGGACATACGTGGCCTACTACGACGATCTGGTGGACGGCGAGCAGAATAAGATCGATTTGAGCAAAGTGGACGTTTCGATGAACGGCATC
The DNA here is from genome assembly GCA_050010415.1 of Bryobacteraceae bacterium. Classification (GTDB taxonomy): domain Bacteria; phylum Acidobacteriota; class Terriglobia; order Bryobacterales; family Bryobacteraceae; genus Palsa-89. The sequence goes on from JBEKLB010000309.1 coordinate 7,957, forward strand.
GAGCTGCAGGATCGCGAATTCTTCGCCGCGATCGAGGAAAAGCGCGAACCCAATGCCAGCGTTCAGCAGACGATTTCGGCGATGCGGACGCTGGACCGTCTGGAGCGGATGCTGAAAGCAAAGGTTGGCACGTCGGCTTAAGCTAGGTCTAGGCGTGGCGCACGCGCCCACGCGTGCCGCGTTCACACTCGTGTGAATGCCTTGGAAGCGGAGCAAGGTTAGTGTGCTCGCAGGAGTGTTCCCATGGATCGTTGATCCATCCAAAGGGATGAAAACTCCTGCGATCATCGATAGGATCCGAGTAGTGGGACCGGCGAGGTCGAGTTCGC
>JBEKLB010000310.1:0-8264 GCA_050010415.1 Bryobacteraceae bacterium
TGGGTTTGGCGGGTTTAGTATTCCTGGTGGTGATTGGTGCCTTCGATGTGGAGAGTCAGCAGTAATGGCGCGCGATTCTACAAGATCATGTCGGGGAGTATCGTTATACGCGCGAAGATGCGCGTGTTGCGCGCCGAGGTTGCAGCCCGCAAGGCGCCGCCAGATTCCGGGATCGAAAAGCCGAAGCCCTAAGACCGCGCGTCATTGAACTATCATGGAACTGAAGAAACACGCTCACGGGAACCTTTACCGTGCCAAGATCGCTCCGTTTAGCGGGCCCACCGAGTATGGCGAGTGGTTTCCGAGCGAAGCGGCGCTACGCTCCGCGATGAAGCAAGTGGCGCGCGACATTGGCAAAAAATATTATTGCGAGACCAAGGCGATGGCTTGCGCCGAATGCGAAGTAGATGAGAAGCCAAAGGTGATCGCCGCGCTCTAGCGGACCTGCTGCCTCTCGGCCAAAATCGCGACCGCGACCCCTAGGAAATTCGGTAGCATCGATATAGGATGACGCCCACAGTTAACCCCTCTGCACGAGTCGCGAACACGGCCTGGGTGCGAGCTTTGATGACGATTGCGTTGGTTCTCGCAGGAATCCTCCTGCTATCGAACCTGCCGCCGATCCCGGGCAAACTGCATGCGGTTTTAAGTTCGCTTCCGCTGGCGATCGCGGGAATCGGCTACGCAATTCTGCAGTTCCATTTGGCGCCGGCGCGTAGCACGTTGCTCAAGCGATTGCTGCTCGCCGCGACGTTCGTGTTTTGGGCCGTGGATCAGCTTCTTCCTTCGGGAAGGCTGGCGACTGTGATCGGCGATGCGGTGATCGCCGCCTACGTCTTGGATCTGTTCTGGCTTAGCCAGGAGCAGGCGTCCGCCGCAAACTCCAATTCGGAGCCCGCGGATGGATCTGCCTGACGCAAGTCCTTCACCTTTTCTCCCTATCTGCCGATAGAACCGACTGTGGAAGTATTTGTCGCGCGGCAGCCGATCTTCGACCGCCAGCGTCAGCTCTATGGCTACGAGCTGCTGTATCGCTCCGAAAAGGCGAGCAATCAATTCGACGGCACGGAAGCTTCGCTGGCCACCAAGCAAGTAATCTCAAACATGCTGCTCTCCATTGGATTGGAGAACATTCTGTGCGGCAAGAAAGCATTTCTGAACTTCAATCACCGCTTGTTGAGCGACGGACTGCACCTGAGTCTTCCGCCCCAGGCCACGGTAATTGAAATTCTCGAGACTGTGGACCCGACCGCCGACCTGATCGCGCTGTGCAGCAGCATTCACGAACAGGGTTACACCATTGCGCTCGATGACTTCGTCGACAGCCCTCAATTTGAACCGCTGGCTCGTCTGGCTCAAATGATCAAGGTGGACATGCGATTAACCGCAAGGGCGGAGCAGGAGCGCCTGCTGCGCACCTACCGGCCGCGCGGCATCGCGCTGCTGGCCGAGAAAGTGGAGACCTACGAGGAATACGAGTGGGCGCTCGCTGCCGGCTACGATTATTTTCAGGGGTACTTTTTTGCACGGCCCAGCGTGATTCAAAGCCACGAGGTTCCGGCCTCGAAACTCAATTGCCTGCGCCTGCTGAGCGAACTGCAAAAGCCGGATCTGGATTTCAAGCGCCTGGAAGCTCTCATCCGGGGCGACGTAGCGCTCACGTACAAGCTGTTGCGTTACGTGAACTCCGCGCTGTTCGCCAGGCGCAGTGAAATTCAGTCCATTGAGCACGCGCTGGTGATCGTGGGAACCGAGGACATTCGCCGCTGGGCCGCGCTGGCCACGTTGCCCATGCTGGCGACGGACAAGCCGGGCGAGCTGGCCAAGCTCTCCATCGTGCGGGCGAGGTTCTGCGAGCGCTTGATGCAGCTGGCTGGAATTACTCAGCAAAATGAAGCCTTTTTGATGGGCATGTTTTCCCTCTTGGATGCCCTGATTGACCGGCCGCTCAATGAAGCGCTGCCCTTGGTAAGCTTGGGGTCAGACATTACACGAGCGCTGCTCGGAACCGCGCCCGCCGACGACGTGCTATCGAAGATCTATCGCCTGACTCGCCGCTACGAACAGGGCGATTGGGACGAGGTTGAAGCGCTGGCCCAAGGTTGCGGCTTTCCTGGGTCGGCCGCCGGCGATGCTTATGTGGAGGCTACGCTCTGGGCCGAGCGCATGCTCCACGCAGCGAACGATTGAGATTTGCGCCAACGCGCCTTGATGGATCCAGTGGCAACTCGCTAGGAGCTGTCGTAGAAATCTACCGCTGGCTAGCGTCAATCCTCTCACACTCCTCGTCAATAGCCTGGATCATTTGCCGGGAGAAATAGAGTCGAGCGAGGATGAGAACTGGCGAAGCGCTGAGCCGCGCTCTCCCGCCGGCGCCGAAGCGGCCAGAGAAGCCACGAACTGGAGTACCCGCTCTTGCAGTTCAGCGGGGAGTGTCTCGATGCGCTTGGCGATCTCCTGTCCGATGTTCATCTACCGAGCCCGCTCTATCTTTAGGATACGCTCTCTCAATTCGGCTTCCCGCCATGCTGGCGCGCTATATCTGTACACCTGCTATAGAAGCGGCTTAGGGCCACATCCGGATGCGCCTAACCAGTTCGTTACAAACCCAACCGACTCGACCCTCGGATGGGCCCGACGTAATTTGGACCTTATCCATGGCGCTGCCATACTGTTCTTTCATGGTGCACCGGCAATCGGCTACAGTTTGAAGGATTCTAGCATCCGAGGCGGTAGTTAGGTCGAATCCCGGCGCAGACTCGATGTTCTTCAAGAACTGTCGCCGGCCTGGCGGTTCCTGGCCCTTGAAGTTCTCGGCCTGAATTATCGCTTCCCACTCTGCGGAACTCCGTTCGCGACGTGCGAGCATCTGCCGGTTGCCTTCATCGAAGATGATCTTTCGAATGTCTTCGGAGTCGCTGGCAACCCTCACCATTTTTCCTTCCGCTATACGCACTGGCTCCGAGCATGCGGTAAGCAGCAGCCCCGAGAGGATAACGTAGCTCCCCTTCACATTCTCGATTGTAATTCTTCTGCCGATATTCGGACGACCGTTCCATAGCACGGATCAAGCCGCCTCCAGCAGTTCCTGTGGGGGCTATAGGTCACTCGATAACTTAAACCGATTCGACTGGGCTTCTCTCCGCGAAGACGGACCTCGCTTCTTCATAGGCCCAATCGAGCCATGGGAGAAGCGCCTGGATGTCTGAGGTCTCAACCGTAGCGCCGCCCCAGATTCGCAGCCCGACGGGCGCGTCGCGATAGGACCCGATGTCATAGGCCACGCGCTCCTTCTCCAGCTTCGACACGATGGCCTTCACGTGCGTTTGTTGCTGGTCGCTGGAGAGCGCATTGAAATCCGGGTCAATGATCTTGAGACAAATGGAAGTGCTCGATCGCGCCCCCCTGTCTTCGGCCAGGAATGCGGCCCAGGACGACCTGGCGACCCAGTCTTCGACACATTTCAGGTTGGCCTGCGAACGGGCGATGAGCGCGCGTAATCCGCCGATGGATTCGGCCCACTTCAAGCCGTCCAGTGCATCCTCCACACAGAGCATGGAAGGCGTGTTGATGGTCTCGCCCTCGAAGATTCCGCCAATTAGTTTGCTGCTCTTGGTCATTTGGAAAATTTTCGGCAATGGGCGATCGGGAACAAACGTTTCCAGCCGTTGGACCGCCCTGGGACTGAGCGCGATCATGCCATGCGCACCCTCGCCGCCCAACACTTTTTGCCAGGACCAAGTGACCACGTCCAGCTTGTCCCACGGAATGTCCATCGCAAAGACGGCCGACGTGGCGTCGCAGATGGTGAGCCCAGGCCGGTGAGCGGCGATCCAGAAGCCATTCGGAACCCGCACGCCAGAGGTGGTACCGTTCCAGGCGAAAACGACATCGCGGGCCCAGTCCACTTGACCAAGATCGGGAAGCTTGCCGTAATCGGCCTTGAGGACACGCAGGTCTTTCAAGTGGAGCTGGTTCTTACAGTCGGCGGCCCAACCGCTGCTAAAGCTCTCCCAAGCCAGGACGTCGACTCCCCGCTCCCCGAGCAGCGACCACAGCGCCATTTCCACGGCGCCGGTGTCGGAGGCGGGAACAATGCCGAGCTGGTAGGAAGCAGGAATGCCGAGGATCCTTTTGCTGCGCTCGATGACATCGGCGAGTTTATTATTGCCGATTTTCGCGCGATGGGAGCGCCCGACGGTTGCGTCCTTCAGCGCGTCGAGATTCCAGCCGGGTCGCTTGGCGCAGGGGCCGGAAGAGAAACAGGGATTGTTAGGAATTTGAGTAGGTTTCATTATTTTACGGCGCTGCCTACTTATGTAGCTCGGTGGGCGGCGGAGGCGGTGGTGCTCCGAATGGAGGAGGCGGCGCTGCGGCCGGGGGCATGGGCGTTTTTCCGTCCAACTCGAAGACAAAGAGCATGGGCGGAGTATCGATTTTTGCATCCGTCGCCGTCGGGCCGGGGGCCATGGCGGAACGTCCCAGCCCGCCCATCAATGCGACGTACTGTTTGCCGTCGACCATATAGGTAATGGGCGGAGCCATGCCGGTGCGCCCGGTTTGAAGCTCAAACAGTTTCTCACCCTTGTCGGCGCTGTAAGCGAGAAAGCGGCCATCGTTAATCACCTGGAAGACAAGATTGCCGGCCGTGGTGACCACGCCGCCGCCGATACCGCCGCCGCCCGGCGTGCGCCAAACCAGTTTCTGATTTACGGGGTCCCAGGCCTGGAGGACACCGCGCTCTTTGTCCAGAGGTTCGGGGCCGATGAACGGCATCGAATTGGGACGGGCAGTCAGAAAAGCCTCCGCGAGTCCGGTGTCGCCATAAGGATGGGGAAGCACTTTGTCGCCCGCGGCGAAGGTCCAGTTGCCGTAGGTCGTGGGAATGTAGACCAGGCCGGTGGAGGGATTAAATGCCATGGGCGCCCAATTGTGCCCGCCGCCCGCGGTGGGATAGATGGTGATGGGATCCTTATCGTAAACTGCTTCTTTGTTGATCAGAGGACGGCCCGATTTATCGAAGCCGTGCATCCAGTTCACCTGCGTATAAGCCTGGCCGGAGATGAACTCGCCAGTGATCCGATCCAGAACAATGAAGACGCCGTTCTTGGGGGCCTGCATCAGCACCTTGCGCGGACGGCCGTTAATGGTAAGGTCCGCCAGGATCATCTGCTGAACGTTGTCGTAATCCCAGTTGTCATTGGGCACCGCCTGATAGTGCCACTTCAGCTCGCCGGTAGATACCTTCACGGCAAGTATGGACGCGGTGTATAGATTGTCCACATTTTGCGCGCCGCGAAACTTCTGCGTCCAGGGTTCGGCGTTGCCGGTGCCGACGTAAATCAGGTCGGCGTCGGGATCGTAGGCCATGCCATCCCAGACCGATCCGCCGCCGCCCATTTTGTAGAAATCGCCGCCCCAGGTTTTCGCGGCTTTCCGCATGGCTTCGTTTTCGTAGCCGTCGGCGGGATTGCCGGGGACGGTGTAAAAGCGCCACGCGCGGCGGCCGGTTTCAGCCTCATACGCATCGAAGAAGCCGCGAATGGGGTGGTCCCCGCCCGAGACGCCGATCAGCACCTTGCCATTGGCCACGCGCGGCGCCATGGTGACGGAGTAATAATCCTGCGGATAGGCCACGCGCGATTCCCAGATCACTTTGCCGGTAAGCGCATTCAAAGCTTCCAGGCGCCCATCGATGATGGGGGCGAAGATCATCCCGTTGTAGATCGCCATGCCGCGATTGACGATGCCGCAGCAGACTTTGGGACGCACCGCGATTTGATTCACCTCCGGGTCCCAGCGCCAAAGTTCCTTGCCGGTGCGGGCATCCAGAGCGAATACGACGCTCCAATTGGTGATGCCGAAGATGGTGTTGTTCCAGACCAGCGGCGTACCTTCCTGATTGCTGCCGCCGGCTCCGAGCACGTAGGTCCAGGAGAGGCCGAGCCGGCTGACGTTCGAAGCATCGATCTGCTTCAGCGGGCTGAAGCGCGTCTCGCTCAGGGATCGCCCGTAGCTCAACCAGTCGCCTGGGAGCGTGTCCTGGGACGTGCCCGCGCTCCTGAGAACCTTGGCATCCACATTCACGCGCGGAGTGGCCGGTTGCGCAAGCGCCTGTTCGAAGCTAAGTGACGTGACGCCGATCGTGGTAAGAACTATCGCTGATCCAATGCGTGCAGCGACCCCGTGTTTTAACCTGCCCATGAACAATCTCCTTCGAGCGGTCACCTGCTTCGATTCAGCAGCGACAATTCGACCTGCGGAAGCGGGAAGTGAGCTTTACTTAAGGCTATCAAATGAATTGGCCGCGAAGGCGAAGGCTCCGCTTTGCAAGTGAGCGATTTTGTACAGACCGCGTTTTCTGCACTCGTGTACAATCAAGACCCTATGTGACGGTCGACGTATGCGGTATTTTGCGGCAATATCGTTGGCTTTGCTATCCAGTCTGGCTGGCTGGTCGCAGGAGCTCGAACATCACACCATCAAGTCAAATATCGAGTACCGGCTTAGCAGGGGCGATCTGCCGAAGCTCTCGTTGGGGATCGAAAGGCCTAAGGACGTCGAAGTTATCGACGGCCGCGAAGAGCTCTTGCAGCAGTGCCTGACCGATTCGGATACCTGGTCCGAAGACCCTCTCGTGTTTCGGCTGGCACATGCGCATGCCGCGTCCATCCAAAGCTGCCGTGAGAACCGGTCGCCCTCCATGCATGTCATCTTTCGAAAAGTCGGCGACGCGCCGCTCGAGGCCTGGGTACATTTCGACGGACATGGGGCGCAAACCTCGGAAAGCCGCTTGGCCCATTTGGGCGAGTTCCTATATCACAAGATCACACTTCAGAACAATGACCAGGACCGGATGTTTGCCAATCTCGAGCGGTCGTTTGCAAACCCGCTGGGGATGGTTCCGGCCCCGGCGAATCCATTTACCGTGCGCGACCGGCTCACGCTCTTCAGCGACAAAACGGTGACCAGGGTGCAGCCCTACGCCGCTTCGCTAATTTCTTCCGCCGCTTTGCTGCTGCTGAGTTCCAACCAGATTTGGGGCACAGGAACCGACAAGTACACCAACCATCTGGTTGCCTCTTTCAGCCAGCGGCTGGTGACGTACGGAATACAGAGCGGCGCGGCAGCCGCCCTGCACGAAGACTTGCGCTACAGACCATCACTCAGCCGCAATATCTGGAAGCGGTCTGAGCACGCACTGCTCAGCACGCTAGTCTTAGAAACGCCGCGCGGTAACGACGTAGCGTTGGCCAACTTTGTGGCTGCGTTTAGCAGCGCGGCGGTCATGAACGCCAGTCTTCCAGGGCGTGAAACCTCGAATCATCCTGACATCTGGTGTCTCGCCGGAGAGAATCTTTTGGGGTTTGCGGAGGGCAATCTCTGGCACGAATTTAAGCCCGACGTTCTGCATTTGCTTCGGCACCCGTTTCATCCCACGCGGTAGCGCGGCTTTTAACCGGCGCGCGCCACGTAGAGCAAAAGCCCGAACAGGACGGCGGGGAGCAATGCCAGAATGAAGTACGACGCAATGGAACGCTTGCGAGGAGACGGATGCTGCCGCAAATCCACCAGAGCAGGCCGATCGGCTTGTACTTCGTCGGGATGCGCAAGGTGGCAGGCAAATTCCTGAGCGCTCGAGTAGCGACGGCCGGGATCGCGCTCCAGTGCTCGCAGTACAACGTGCTGTAACCCGGCCGAGATCTCACGATTGATTTCGCTTGGGCGAAGCGGCGACGCCACCAGGCGCGCGTTCATCACACCAAAAGGATTGACGCCGTGGAAAGGCGTTTCGCCGGTGAGCATCTCGTAGAGCATCACGCCCAGCGCGTAAACGTCGCTGCGCGCATCGCCGCGCTGGTTCTTCACTTGTTCGGGAGATATGTAATCGGGGCTTCCCATGATGTGGGAAAGCTTGCCGAAAGTGAGGCGGCGCGAACCGGCTAGTGAGGCAATGCCAAAGTCGATAATCTTCACCCGATCATGCAAGTCGCCTTGGGAGATCAGCATGATGTTCTCGGGTTTCAGATCGCGATGGACCACACCGTGGCTGTGCATATAATCGAGCGCGGCCAAAATCTGCAGCGCGATCGAAACGGCCCGGCCAATCGGCAGTGGGCCTTCTTCGACGAGCGCCTGTCGGAGCAACCGGCCATCCAGCCACTCCATCGCCATGTAGAGGCGGCGCGAAGCCGGCGCCGGGAAGATCTTGCGGATACCGGGGTGTTCGAGGCAGGCGCCGATTTCCATTTCGCGCCGGAAAC
>JBEKLB010000311.1:0-8224 GCA_050010415.1 Bryobacteraceae bacterium
CATAACAGGCAAAATCCGTCGCAAGCATCCTGTGGAGGTCGACGATTTGCAGTTCCTGAAGCGCCATACCCAGCGCAAGGTCAAAATCACGGTGCCCGGCCCGTTCACGATGAGCCAGCAGGCGCAGAACGACTTCTATCCGAGCGCCGAAGCCGCGGCGATGGATTATGCGGTCGCCGTCAACGCCGAAATCAAGGATCTGTTCGCCGCCGGCGCCGATATCGTGCAGATCGATGAGCCGTACATGCAGGCCGTTCCGGACAAGGCGCGGCAGTTCGGCCTCAAGGCGCTGAATCGGGCCTTCGATGGCGTGCAAGGTGAAACCGCCGTACACCTCTGCTTCGGGTATGCCGCCATGGTGGCGAATCGCCCTTCCGAATATCAATTCCTCACCGAACTGGTGGATACTCCAGCGAACTGCATTTCGATTGAGACCGCGCAATCCTCGCTCGATTGCTCGGTGCTTGCCAGGATGACCGGTAAGAACATCATCCTGGGTGTCCTGGATCTTTCGAGCAACGACGTGGAGACTCCCGAAAAAGTCGCCTCACGCATCCGCCGCGCGCTTCCCTACATCAGCGCGGATCGCCTGATCGTCGCGCCGGACTGCGGCATGAAATATCTTCCCCGCGATGTTGCGTTCGGAAAATTGCAGGCTATGGTGGGCGGAGCGCGGCTGGTACGCGCGGAACTCGGCGACCGCCAGCTCGTTTCTCAAAGCGCCTGATTGGCCGCATCTCCCACGCGCTCGATGTGAACGTACATCGGACCCACGCCCAGCGTGCCCACCAGGAACCAGGTAAATCTGCCGCCGCGATTCACGGTCTGAAATCGCACGTGTTCGCCCGGCGCAACCGTGAAATCGACGTTCTTCCAATTCCACGTATTGTCGACGTTCAAGCGGTGCTTGCCGGGCTCCACGACGCGCGATATTTCATCGCCCGACATCAGCTCTCCCAGCCGCTTGCCATCCAGCTTCACGATGATCTGCCGCTGCTGGATGTCATCGGGCGACGTCCGGCTAACAGTGACGCGAGACTCCACGCTTCGAGTATAAGACCGCCCGCTAGGCCTGCGTGATAGAATCAAGTCGCTCTACTCATGAAAAAGCTCGCTCTTTCGGTTGCCGCTCTCCTGGCCGTGGTTGCCGGTCCTGCCTTGGCCCATCATGCCTTCGCGGCGGAGTTCGATTTGAACAAACCGGTGAACGTAAAAGGCGTCGTCACCAAAATCGAATGGATGAACCCGCACGCCTGGTTTTACGTCGATGTGAAAACCGACTCTGGCGTCGAGCAATGGCAATTCGAAACGGGCGCGCCCATCGAGCTCACCCGGCGGGGCTGGAGGAAGAACGACCTCAAGGTCGGCGATGAAGTGACGGTGGAGGGTCTTCGCGCCAAGGATGGCACCAACACCGCCAGCGCCCGCATGGTTACCCTGCCATCCGGTAAGAAGGTATTCAGCGGTTCGGCCGGCGATGACCAACCCGCGCCGCCGCAGGCTCCGGCGACTCACGAATAACGGGATACACTACCCGTTCGAGAAAAAGCCCGGACGCTGGAGCGGTCCATGCGGCGACATCCAGCTTTGCATCGGTTTTACCGTCCAGCAGGCGCGAAAAATCGTTCTCTGTAATCTCCCCCAGTCCAAGTTTCACCAACGCGCCCACTACCCTTCGCACCATTCGCCACACGAAGTGCGATGCCGTGATGCGAAAAATAATCAGATCGCCTTCCGTTTCGATTCCGGCATCTTCCACCACCACGATGGGCGATTCATCCGGGCGCGACTTGTCGGCGGCGCGAAATGCGATGAAGTTATGCCGCCCGGCGAGCTGCTGCGCGGCGCGCGACATCGCTCCAACGTCCAGCGGTTCTTTCACCCACCAGACGAATTTCTTGAAGAACGCCGTTCGCCGCGTCGAGATCTGATAGACATAGGTCCGCGCGACGGCATCATGCCGTGCGTGAAAGCTCCCCGCTGCCTCAGCCACGTCCAACAGGCACACATCGGAAGGCAGCCGGCTATTGAGGGCCCGCAGGATTTCGTCCGCTGTTGGCCAGCGCCGTTTGTCATCCTGCTTTTCCCTCCGAACGCGGAGATGCGCCACTTGCGCCCGCGCGTGCACGCCTGCATCCGTGCGCCCCGCGCCTTGGATGTCCACCGTGCCCTCGAAGAAATCCTCAGCCGCTTTCCGCACTTGGCCCTGTACCGTTCGCGCATTGCGCTGTTCCTGCCAGCCGCTGTATTTGGTGCCGTCGTACTCAATGGTTAGCTTCCAGGTTTGCAACTCCCCAGTGTAGCTTCTGCCGCCGCTGGCGGTGCTATGATGGATCGCTCTAGGGAGGACTCATGTTCAAAGGGTTTCGTGAATTCATCATGCGCGGCAACGTGCTGGACTTGGCCGTGGCAGTGATCATCGGCGCGGCGTTCGGCAAGATCGTGACCTCGTTGGTCAACGATATTCTGATGCCGCCGCTGGGCCTGGTGCTCAAGAACGTCGATTTCAGCAACCTGTTTGTCGATCTCTCCGGAAACCATCCCGCAACTCTGGCCTTGGCCAAAACGGCCGGCGACCCGACTATTAACTACGGCATCTTTCTGAACAACGTCATCGATTTTGTGATCGTCGCGTTCGTAATCTATCTCTTGATCAACACGGCGAACAAAATGAAGCGCGCGCCCGCCCCGGCGGATCCCACCACGAAGGAATGCTCTTTCTGCCACACCAACATCCCGATCAAGGCTACGCGCTGTCCGAACTGTACTTCAACACTGACTTAAATCGTGATCTCGCAGCCTTCGTAGGCACACGAGACTTCGAGCTTTGAATCCAGGCTCCGCGCCAGTTCCTGGGCCTTGCGTTCCAAGTCCGCGATGAACTCGTCATCGTGCGATGGATCGTGGTGGGTAAGAAACAGCCGGTGCACTCCGGCCAGTGCCGCCAGCTGCACTACGTAGACATACGTGCTGTGCCCCCAGTGCCGCTTGGACGGATATTCCTGCGGCGTGTATTGCGCTTCGTGGATCACGACGTCCGCGCCTTGCATGTACTCGGCGTGACGGCGATCGCCCGCTTCGAGAATCGACTCCATCTTTCCGCGCGCCGCGCCCTCCCGCCAGATGTCCTCCAGATACGGCTCATGGTCGCACAGATAGCAAATGGAACGCCCCTCCGCCTCAATGCGATACCCGAGCGTAGGCGAGGGATGATTCATCTGTTGCGCCCGCACCTCAACATCCTCGATAGCGTGCGTCCCTTCGCACAAATCTTCATAGCTGATCCGCGCGGCCAGCTGATCCAGTTCCACTGGAAAATAGTGGTGCTCCATCTGACCCGCTAGAACATCGCGCAAGGATAGTTGTGCTCCTTCGGGCCCGTAAACCTTGAAGTGATTATCCGGCTGGAACAGCGGCGCGAAAAACGGGAAGCCTTGAATATGGTCCCAGTGCGTATGCGTCAGAAGTATGGCTGCTGAGATGGTGCCGGAAGCGGACCAGAGCAAGCGGTTACCGAGCGATCTCGCGCCGGTACCACAGTCCAGCACCAGGATTTTGCCGGAGGGAGTGGTCAGCTCCACGCACGATGTATTGCCGCCGAAGTGGGTGGTGCCCGGGCCGGGCGCCGCGATGGACCCTCGAGTACCCCAAAAACGCGCTAGCATTCTCGCCATCGTCGGATCTCAACTATCTTATCGACACCCGCGCTTCGCCAGAGTAGGGGAGCCGCGCGCAGTCAAGAACCTAGATGGATGCTCGCACGCCGTCGGTCCGGCCATCCAGGAAGTTCCGGACGATCCCGCCGATGGTCATGAATCTCTCCAGGTCCGCCGGCTTACGGAAATAGAACGACGCGCCCAGCTCGCGCACGCGGGCCCGATCCTGCGGCGAATCGGAAGACGTGATGACAATCACGGGAACGTCGCGGCAACGGCTGCTCTGTCGAATCTGCGCCAGGATCTCGTCGCCAGACCGTCTGGGCAGGTTCAAATCGATCAGGAAAAGATCGGGACAGCTTACCGACGGGTCCTGATCCATTCTTGCGATCTTATTCAGCATCTCTTCGCCGTTGTGCGACACCGCCAGATGATAGGCGAATTCGTGACGCCGCAGCGCTTCCTCGATCAGATACACGTCCGCCGGGTTGTCTTCCGCGATCCAGATTTGATAAGGGCTTTCCGCCATCAGGAAGGCTCGTATTCATTATCCCCCGTCTGCAACCGTCGCACTTAGTCCGTAACGGCTTCGATGTCCGTAACGGCTTCGATGGTTTCGGGGGCATTGCCCTCCAGGCGGTTGTTCACAAAAATATAGGATGGTTCGTGACGCTGGCGAGCCTGTGCGATCAGGAGACGAAGTGCATCGCGGGTCTCGTGGTTCGGGTCTTGCACCCGGGTGTAGGGCGTGAATTTCGCAACCGCCTCCTCGTAAGGCCGGCCTCGGCGCAGCAGAGCCCGAGCCACCGTGAAATCGGCCGTGTACGCATCCCGTACGTGCATCTGGACGCCAATCTCCGGCATGCGCGTCCAGGCGTTGAATACGTGAGCCACGCGGTGGCTGCGAAGGCACGCGAAATACTCGGACGAGAGAAATTCAGGATTACGGATCTCCACCGCGTAGCGAAAGCCGGTCGGCAGTGCTCCGAGAAATGGATCCAGTTCCCGCAGAAACGCCCGTACATCCGGGTAGCATTGTCGGGCGAAGCTGCCAAACTCGAAAATCAGTGTGGCCACCCGCGTCCGGTACGGCGTCAGCAAATCGAGAAACGCGCTTTGAAACAGCGCCGCGTCCAGGAAGGAAGAGTTGTCGTCCCCCGCCCGGGCGCCATAGCGCGGATGACGCGGGAACTGCTTCACTGTCACGTCCTCGGGCGCCTTGAAGGCGAATTGCAGCGTCGCGGGCGCCCCTCCGAATAGCTTGCGCCAGTAACTCTCCGACGGAAACTGATAGAACGAGAAATCGCCGCAGACCACCGGAAATGTTTCGGCGTATTCGCTCAGACATTCGTCTTGAAAACGTTTTTGCGAAAACCGGCCGCGCGTCAGGTAGCGCTGGCGCGAATAGATCTGGCCGAACCATCCTTCATACTTCCAGGAGCTGGTTCCGATCAATATGTTTTGCCGCGCCAGGCCACCCAGGCGATCGCGCAAGCGCTGGCGATCAAAGCCAGAGGGCTCTTCAAACAGCGACGCTGTTTCCACTAATAGGCGTTCGCCACGCGGTAGCCGTATGGATCGGCGCCCGCTTCGATCACGCCCTCCGGAGTAACGCGAATCATCACAGGCGCTGCTCCGCTGGCCCAGCGCGACCGGGTGCCCACCTTGTGGCCGCGCGCCGCCAACTCCGCTCCAACGTTGGGCGAAATGCGCTCGTCCAGCAATAAGTCCCCTCGATTCCAGGCATGGTTATCGAAGCTCGACACCAGATGCCGCGTTTGGAAGCGGGGCGCCTCAACGGCCGCCTGCGCGTTGTTGCCGAACTCGATTACATTGAAAAACAATTGGATCAAGCTTTGTTCCTGATTGTCGCCGCCGGGCGTGGACAACGCCAGGAACGGCTTGCCGGCTTCGGTGATGATGGTGGGGCTCAAGGTCACGCGCGGGCGCTTGCCGCCATCCAGCTCGTTGGGCGATCCGGGAACTAAAATGAACTGCTGCGCGCGCTCGGAAAGCGGAATGCCCGTGTCGCCGGCGATCACGGAAGGCAGCCATGCGCCTGAGGGCGTGGCGGAAAACACGACGCCATCTTTATCCACCGCGTCGATGCAGGTGGTGTCGCTGGCCATCAGCGCGTCGTCGATCTTGGTGCGCGCGATATCCATCTCGGTGGGGTGCTTGCCGCGCTTTCCATTGATGGTTCCTGGCAGAAAGTCCATGGACGCCGTATGCCCGATCTGCTTGCGGCGTTCAGCGGCGTAGGCTTTAGACAACAAAACATCGGCTGGAATGTTGTTGAACTTCGGATCGCCGTAGTAGGCGTCGCGGTCGGCGTAGGCCAGTTTCAAAGCTTCCGTAATGGTGTGAATGTACTCCGCGGAATTGAAACCCATGGAGCGCAGGTCGTAGCCTTCCAGAATGTTGAGCGCTTGCAACATGGCCGGGCCCTGAGTCCAGAATCCGGGCTTGTACACCTTGTAGTTGTGATATTCGGTCGACAGGGGCTCTTCGGGTTGCAGCTTGAACGCCGCCAGGTCTTCATAGCGCATCAGCCCGCCGTTGGCTTGCATGAACGCATCAATGCGGTGCGCGATCTCGCCGCGATAGAAGTAATCTCCCACGGCATCGATCGCGGCCACACGCGAAGCTCCCGAGGCCAGCGCCTTCTTTTCCGCGGCGGCCATCCCGCGCAAAGTGCGCGCCAGATTTGGTTGGTGGAAGATCTCTCCCGGCATGGGGACGCGCCCGTCGGGGAGGAACGTCTTCTTGGAATCCGGCCACAGATCGAAGAAACGGCGCGAGCGCGCGATGGCTCCGGAGCGCTGCTCATCGATGGCCATTCCGTCGGCCAGTTCGATGGCGGGCTCAATCTCTTCCGAGAACGATTTGGTCCCGAAGTCGCGCAGCGCTACCAATCCGGATTCCACCGTTCCCGGCACCAGAGCCGGAAGGATGCCGGCTACCGGAATGATGCCTTTCAATCCGCCCGGATCGAGCGAGAGGATCTCGCCCGGCTTGGGCCGGTGCTCCATGAAGAATTTCGCTGTTGCGAGCTTGGGCATGGGGCCGACACCTGCGATGGAGTAGACCTTGCCGGCCTTGGTGCGAATGAGGATCGGCGTTTCACCGCCCATTCCGACATGCGAGAATTCGGCCACCGCAGCGGCGAACAAGGCGGCCACGCCCGCATCCACTGCATTTCCGCCGTGGAAGAAGACGCGCATCCCGGCTTCCTCGGAGTAGTCGCTGCCGGTGGCCAGCGCGCCTTTAGTGCCGCGTGCGGCCTGCATGGTGGGAAGTTCAAAATCTTTGCGTTGCGCGAAGGAGGGGGAGGCGCAAAGCAGGACAAAAGGCAAGAGAGCCAGCTTGTGCTTCATAGGGCTAGCCTAATTATAGCCCCGAGGTCGCCCGGATGCCGCAGCCTAACCTGAGAGCCTAAACCTGGGCCACTTGCTCTTCGGTCGGCTCCGCGCAACAGTACCACGGCTCGTCCAGGTGTGGAATCGCCGCTTGCGCCGGCTGATGGAAACTCCGTGGAAGCGGGTGATCGCTGACCAGGTTCCAAAGGCGGCCAAAGATCTCGCGACGCGATCCGCGCGCTGCAGCGATTCCGAGTGCCTGCCCGGCCAGCGCATCCACATCCGGGTCGGGATGCTGCCAGCGATACAACAGCGCCGGTTGGTCGAACGCGCGGATTACTGCTTGTACGTCCTCCAGTTCCAGCAAGCGCGATCCACCCGGGATCAGCAGCCGCAACGCCAGCTGCACCGGGGCCACATGCTCCACCAACTCCAATTCCACGAGCAGCTCGAGCAGCTCGCGATACGATTCGCGCGTAGTCCAAGGCGTGAACGGAATGAAGGTCGGCGAGAGAGTCAGACCGGCGGACTCGAATTCCCGCACCACCTGGATGAAATCGGAGCGCGAATGGCCTTTGTCGAGCTTGGCGAGCACCGCGTCATCCACCGCTTCCACGGCGCTGGTGACGAACACGCAGCCCGTCTCGCGCAGCCTCGGCAACAGGTCGCGATACTTCAACAGGTGCTCGATCTTGATGGTTGCGTCGTAAGTGATGCTGGGCCACTCGCGATGGAACGCGTCGAGAAGCCGCATGGCGTGCGTCGGCCCATTAAAGAAATCGGGATCCCCGAAGGTGATGTGCCCGGCGCCCGATGCCACCTGCTGGCGAATGTCCGCGAGCACGATATCGGACTGCACAACTCGAAAATTCCCCTGATACACCGGGACCACGGGGCAATGCCGGCACAG
Organism: Bryobacteraceae bacterium; assembly: GCA_050010415.1. Lineage (GTDB taxonomy): Bacteria > Acidobacteriota > Terriglobia > Bryobacterales > Bryobacteraceae > Palsa-89. Next base: position 7,926 of record JBEKLB010000311.1, read on the forward strand.
ATGTTTGCAACCCCGGCTGGCCTCGGTATAACCAACCTGCTTCGACGAACCGCCGGTCTGCACCCGGGCGTACTTTTCGAGCGGCGGCAGCCCCATCCGTAGGGGCACTCGGAATTGGAGTCGATCGAGCGAGATGAGGGGCTCCTTTTGTGCCTCATGTCCCGGCGTAGCCAGACGTTCCAGCAGGGAAACCAGCCCCGGCTCGAACTCCCCGCCTAGAATGGTTCCCGCTCCCAGACCGCGCAAGTATTCTTCGTTCAACGGCGCGTACAGCCCGTAGCAGCAGATGTGCGCGGCTG
>JBEKLB010000312.1:0-8223 GCA_050010415.1 Bryobacteraceae bacterium
TACTTGTTCCGCGAACAGATTGGCCGTGCGCACGCGCTTCGTACCGGATGTTTGGTGGTGCTTGCACTTCTTGGCGCCGGCACGATTTTCGCCGATCGCATTTCTTCCGCGGCCGACAACAGCTTGTATGCCGACGAAGTGATCTTCAGCCGCAATACGCCCTATCAGCGCATCGTAATGACAAAGTGGAAAGATGATCTGCGGCTCTTTCTGAACTCGCATTTGCAGTTCAGTTCACGCGATGAATATCGCTATCACGAAGCCCTCGTGCATCCGGGACTGGCCGCTCTCCCGGGCGCGCATCGGGTTCTGGTGCTGGGCGGCGGCGATGGGCTCGCGATTCGGGAAATCCTGAAGTACCCGTCGGTCCAGAGCATCACGCAGGTGGAACTGGACCCCGAAATGACGCGGCTGTTCTCCGCGCATCCGGTGATGTCGGGCTTGAACCAGCATTCGCTCACCAACCCGCGTGTGCATGTGATCAATGCCGACGCGCTAGTCTGGCTGGATTCCAACACCGAGCAATACGATTTCATCGTGGCCGATTTTCCAGACCCCACCAGTTACGCGCTCGGCAAGCTTTTCACCACCGCGTTTTACCGGCTGGCCGCAAAGCATCTTGCCAGCGGCGGATTGATCGTAGTCCAAAGCACGTCGCCGCTTTTCGCACGTCAATCCTACTGGTGCATCGTGGAATCCGTCAAGCAAGCTGGATTGCGGGTTTATCCGTACCATGTCTACGTGCCGTCGTTCGGCGAATGGGGATACGTGATCGGCAGCTTCGGCGCTTATGAGCCGCCGCACCAACTGCCCTCGGGCCTTCGCTTCCTCTCCACCACCAACATCGCCGAGCTCTTCATTTTCCCCGTGGATATGCAGCCAGTGCCTGCTGAGCCGAACCGGCTAAACGACCAGATTCTGGTTCGCTATTACGAACAGGAATGGAAGGACGTCGCGCACTAGTGGCTGGCCTTTCGCGTCGCGAACTCTTCGGCGCACCCGCGTTGATCGGACCTTTTTTGATCGGACTGGGGCGCAAGACCGACAGAAAAATCACCGGCGGCTTCGTCAACGATTCGTTTCCGCTTGGTCACCGGCTTCGCGATCGCGCCGCTTTCCGTGCGCCCGCGCAACAACTCCGCATCCCCATCGTGATCGTCGGCGGCGGCATGGCCGGATTGAATGCGGCCTGGCATCTGGACAAACGCGGCTTTCACGATTTCGTGCTGCTCGAAATGGAGCGGCAGGCGGGCGGCAATTCGCGGTGGGGTGAAAACGAAATCTCGAAGTTTCCGTGGGCTGCGCATTATGTTCCGGTACCGGCAAAAGGTGAATCACTCGCGCGCGAGCTGTTCGAAGACCTGGGCGTGTTCCGCGATGGCGCATGGGACGAGCGTGTGCTCTGCTTCGACCCGCAGGAACGCCTGTTCATCAACGGCCATTGGCAAGAGGGAATTGAGCCTGAGGACGGCGCAACACCCAAGGATCGCGCGCAATTTCGGCGCTTCCAGGAGAAGATCAACGAGTTCCGCGCGACGGGCCAATTCACCGTCCCCATGGAGCGCGGTGCACGGCCATCGTCGCTCGATGCGACGTCCATGACCGATTGGCTTTCGCAGCAAGGCTTCGATTCGGCGCCTCTGCGCTGGTATATCGACTACGCTTGCCGCGATGACTACGGAGCGCTGGCGAAAGACACCTCGGCGTGGGCCGGCGTGCAATATTTTGCATCGCGCGAACCGGAAGAAAAAGGTCCGCTGACATGGCCGGAGGGTAATGGCTGGATTGCTGCGCGCTTGATCGAAAAGCTGAAGCGCTATCTGCGGACCGGCGGCGCGGTGTATGGTGTTGCGCGAAATGGAAATAAAATCCGCGTACAAACCGAGCAAGCTGAGTATATTGCGGACACCGTCATCTGGGCAGCTCCTACGTTCCTCGCGTCCTACATCGTAGAAGGCGCTCCGCGAGCGGAAGGATTCCAATATTCGCCGTGGCTCACCGCCAACTTGACGCTCGATCGAATTCCCGATCAAAAGAACGGCGAGCCGGCCTGGGACAACGTGATATACGACTCGCCCACACTTGGTTACGTGAATGCCACGCACATGGGCCTGGCAACGCACATCGATAGAACCGTGTGGACATTCTATTGGTCGCTCGCCGAGCACACGCCGCAAGACGCCCGTCGCTTGTTGCTCACGCAAGACTGGAATTACTGGAAAGAGGCGATCTTGAACGACCTTGCGCGCGCGCATCCCGACATCCGCCAATGCGCGGCTCACATGGACATCATGCGTATCGGTCACGCTATGGCGCGTCCTTCGCCCGGATTTCTGTTCTCGGAGGAACGGTCACGTTGGTTGAAGCCCAGGGAAAACATCTTCTTCGCTAACTCGGACCTGAGCGGTTTTTCGATCTTTGAGGAAGCCCAATACCGGGGAGTGGAAGCAGCGAAACGCGCGCTGCGGGTCGTCAGCCGCGCCTGATACGCGCCGGCATCTCATCGCCTTCGCGAGGCGGCGTCCCACCCCGTCGTTTCATAATTCGGCCGAAGGCCCTGAAATCGGCGCGCGCCTTGCGCTCCACAAGTCGCTGACGACCACGCATGCGATGGCTTCAGGGATCGCCGATCACGTTTGGAGTGTGCGGGATTGCTAGCATAGGAAATGCGATTTAGTCGGTGGGATGTGATCTTCGGACTCGTGACGTCGATGGGTATGTTCGCCACGCTGAACTACCGCGAGATTCGCCGCCTCCTTGGGCCCACGTTTTGCGACGACTGCGATCTTCCATATGGTCTGCCGTTCACATTCTTTCGCGATGGTGGATTCCTTCATGACACCCGAATCGTCTGGCTTGGGTTAATCGGGGATGGTGTGATCGTGGTCGGAGGCGGCGCTGTCATTGCATGGCTGCTCAATCGGATTATTAAGCACGTGCATCCTATAGGTTAGGCGCACGGATTTAGCGCGCCCGTTACGACGACGCCGCCGGCGGGCGCCGCTTGTGCCAGTCCGTGCGTTCTTGAAATGTTTTTCCGATCGCGAGCAGCATGTTCTCAGAGAACGGTGTGCCCACCAGTTGCAGGCCCATCGGCATGCCATTCGCAAAGCCACAGGGGATGGACAACGCCGGAAGGCCGCACAGATTGCCGGCGGGAATCAGAGCCGTAAGGCCGGGGGTCGAAGGCGTGGGGCGATCCGTTGCGCGACGATCCAGCGGCTGTGTGATCTTCGGCGCAGGATCGAAACGCGTGGGAGCGATGAGCACATCGATTGTGGAAAGCAGGTCGCGGAAGGCTTCCTGGATCAGCGCACGAATGCGCATCGCCTTCAAATATTCATTGGCCGGAATCTCCAGCCCGGCTTTCAGCCCCGCAATCTGGTGCTGATCGGCAAGTTGATCCACCTTTCCGCTCTTGATAAGCGGCTCGAAGATGGCGGATCCTTCCGAGGAGATGATGGTTCCGATCACGGCGCCATAAGGGAACTCAGGCAGCTTGGTTTCGACGACCTGAACACCGAGAGAGCGGATGGTTTCCAGAGCCTTGGCGTAGTCGGCGCGCGCCGCAGGATCAACGCCCTCGTTGAAATCGACGGGGGCGAAACCAACCCGCACATCCTTGAGATCGCGCGCGAACTGCGGCGTGTAGTAAAAGTTCTTTTTGGCGGATGCGCTCTCCTCGAATTCGGCGCCCGCGAGCGCTTCCAACACCAGTCCACAATCTTCCGCCGAGCGGCAGATCGGTCCGATTTTGTCGAGCGTCCAGGAGAGAGCCATCGCGCCATGTCGCGAGACTAATCCATAGGTGGGGCGCAAGCCCGTGACCCCGCAAAATGCGCTGGGCGTGAGGATGGAGCCGGAGGTTTCCGATCCAAGCGCATACGCAACCAGGCCGGAAGCAACCGCGATGGCTGAGCCGCTGGAAGACCCGCCGGACCAGCGCGTGGTGTCCCAGGGATTCAACCCTGGCCCAGTCAAGGACGCACTGGCGTAGCGATAGCTGGGGCCGCCGGCCAGTTCCACCATCGCGAGCTTGCCAGTGAGCAATCCACCGTGCTTTTGAATGCGCTTCAGCACGCTGGCGGTGTAATCGAAAACCTGATCCGCGTAGGGTTGCGCGCCCCACGTGGTGGGATGTTTGGCGTATGCCAGCAGATCCTTGGCGCCGAACGGAATGCCCTGCAAGGGGCCGCGCAGGCGGTCGCGCTTGATGTCCCCGTCGACGTCTTTCGCTTCGTGCAGGACGCCCTTGCGCAGCGACAGCGCCAGTGCATTGTAGCGCGGGCCGATGGTCTCCAGCCGATCGCAGAAAGCGCGCGCCAGCTCCACAGCCGAAAATTCCTTCTTCGTCAGTTTTTGATTGATTTCGGTGATACTGGCGAAGAAGATGTCGTCTGGAATGGAGCTCATGGCGTCGCTTATGCCTTGAAAATTGTGGCGGGCTCGGCCGACATTGGCAAGGGAACCTTGTCTAGCTGCTCTGCGTTGTCGTGGAGTTGGGCTTGCGAGGCTTTCAGCTCTTCATCGGGATTGGCGGGGAGCGCGGGAGCGGGAGCCTGAACTTGCGGCCGGGCCAGCAAAACCGCGGATGTGGAAAGCGCCGCAGCGAGTTCACGGCGAGTGAACTTACTCATACATCCAGTGTAGTTCAGGGCTCAACCGGCAAGTCATTCATTGGCCAGTCATTGACAGGTTGGCGCAAGGGCCTCCAGCGCGGCTTTCTCCATGATGGAGCGTGGGGCGGAACCGCCGGTCCAGATTTCGAATTGCTTGCTCGCTTGCTCCAGAAACATCTGGAGGCCCGAGATTACCGTGGAACCTTGCGAGGCCGCGTGGCGCAGAAGCGTGGTTTCCAGAGGGTTGTACACCATGTCGAAGACCAGCTCGGCGGGAATAGCGCCGGGGAAGAAACACGCTTCCGGATGAGGGAACATTCCGAGCGGCGTGGCATGCACCAGAGCGTCGAACTTACGACCGTTCATCTGTTCGCGCAGCAGAGACTCGGCGCCACAGGCCCGCGCGAGCGAACGCACGCGGTCCGGATTGCGGCCTACTATGGATACTTTCGCTCCGCTGCCCACCAGCGCATAGGCCGCGCTGCGAGCGGCTCCGCCGTTGCCGACCACCAGCACCGACGATTTCGATAAACGCAGCTTGCGTGACAACGGAATGGTCACGGCATCGGCGTCGGTGTTCGCGCCGCGCCACTTTCCCGCTTTCTTCCACACCGTGTTGACAGCGCCGATGCGCCGCGCCAACGGATCTACCACATCCAGGTAACGGACGATCTTCTGCTTGTGCGGGATGGTCACGCTGAAGCCGGCGATCGGCAATGACTCGGCCAGGATGAAAAAATCCTTCAACTGAGCGGGCTGCACCAGAAACGGAAGGTACACGGCATCCAGGCGATGGGCTTGAAACGCGCGATTGTGCACGGCCGGCGAGATGGAGTGGCGTACCGGATCGGCAATCACGCCATAAATCTTGGCGGCGCGCGAAAACTTCTCGGCGCGATAAAGATGGCGCAATATGCGGGCGCTCACTTGGCCCGAAGCCGTGCCTTCCGATGCATTGGGCGCAGCGTAAGTGAACATCCCGCCCCAGGCGGTGGACAGCACGCGCGTCGGAAATCCCGTTTCACCCATGGCCAGCACGATGAGCGGCGTGCGCGAATGCGATTTCGTGAGAGCTAGAATGCGCGAATTATCCGAAGGCTTGCGGGCCGTGGTGACAATCTTATAACCGTCGGCTGAAATGCGCGACATGCGGCGCAAAACCACCTCGGGCGAGGGCGTGCCGTCGTAGTTGTGATACGAGAGCATCAACTGGCCTTTGCCGCGCAGCGCTTCCAGGCGAGGGATGGCATTCTCAGCGCTCTCGATTTCGATGTCCACGGCGCGGGCGCCCGCGTCCAAGGCGGCATCCAGAATGCGGATCTGATCCTCTACGCTGCCGTTGAATTTCCCCTGATTCTGATGACGGCGGCAAGTGGCCAGAATGGAACATTCCGGATGCGCCGCCAGAAACTTACGGATGACCGCGATACCCTGCTCGGGAGCAGGCAGGTAATCCAGGCGGAATTCGAAGAAGGACTCTCCCGCGTTGACTTCGCGGCGCGCATTTTCGAGCAACTTTTGCGCGTCGGGAAAACCCATGGCGATGCAGATCCGAGGTAGCGATGTTGGATGCGACATGAGCGCGGGAGGAAACAGCATAACACAGCGCTCAATGCTGGGTTTTGGGGATGGGAGTTGGGGGATTGGCCTAAGGAGAGCTGCGCGGCAATTTAATTTGGCTTGCGGCGCCGGGCCGTGGCTCCCACCGTAAGGCCCATGTCGTGCAATTGCGCTTTGGCTTGGGCCGCGATGTCTGGATGATCGTTGATATAACGTGCGTAGATATCGCGAAACTCGCGCGCCGCCGAATCGTTCCTGCCGAGCTTCATCAGACACATGGCCTTCTTTAAGCGTGCTTCGGGAGTCTTGGGATTGTCGGCGAATTTCTCCAGGACGGCATCGTAAGCGGTAAGCGCACTATTATAATCCGCCTTCCGAAAGTAGATGTCGGCGATGTAAAACTGAGCGCTGGGAGCGAAATCGGTGTTGCCGAAATACTTCAAATAATCGCTGAACTCCTGAAAAGCGATATCGTATTTGCCGGCCAACAAGTCGCCACGGGCACTGGTATAGAGCGTGCCGGACTGGATTCCTTGCGGCGGTCCACCGGGAATGTTGGCAGCCCCCGGATTGGGTGCCAAAGGAGAATTGGGATCGGGCGTAGTCCCAGTGGCCGGCGGAGGAGGCTGAGCGGGCGCGCGCACGGTGTTGATCAGATTTTCAAGGTCTGCGATCTTCGCGTCCAGCTTGCCCATGCGCGTGTTCATGTCGAGCACGGATTCACGCACCGCGCGGAAATCCTCCGACATCTGATCCAGCTTCTGGCCGACATTGGCGACTGGAACGTTCAGGCTCAGCTGCTGCTGCTTCATCGTGTCGTTGAAGGTATTTTGCATCACGGCCAGAGCGGCGTTGGTCCGGCCGACGCTGTCCAGAGTCTGCGAGGTAAGAGCCTGAAGAGCGGCCACGTTTTTGTCCAATGTACTCTGCAGCATGCGAACCTGGTCCTGCAGCAAGGCGAGGTCGCGCTGCAACTCCATGATTTCCTTGCTCGCCCCGAAGGCAAACGGCGACAGCGCGAAGAATACGACGGCGACGCGAGAAAAACTCATAAATCACTCCTGTGTGTCGCGGGACGCTTCGAGACACGCCCCGCGGGATCTACTTCAGCTTACTGCCCTAACTGCCGCGATCTTGCCGGCCGGGTTCAGCCTACTGCGCGGGCCCCAAATGCGCACGACGGTTCTTCTGCCAGCAATCTTCGCTAGCTTCGGTGCACTGCGGACGCTCCTTACCGTAGCTGATGGTCTTCAAACGATCCGCCGGGACGCCCAACTGCACCAGGAAGTCCTTGGCAGAGGTTGCGCGGCGGTCGCCCAGCGCCAGGTTATATTCGGCCGATCCGCGTTCGTCGCAGTGCCCTTCCACCACCACCGAGAAATTCGGATCCTGCTGGAAGATCTGCTTCAACAACGCAGCGTCCTTGGTGAGGGCGTCACGCCCATCGGTCCGGATCTCGCTCATGTCGAAATCGAAGAAGGCATCCTGCGCCTGCTGCTGCAACAGGTCCGCACTCGAAAGACGAGGCGCGCTGCGGGCCGGTGGCGGCGGCGGTGGAGCGCTGCTCACTTCCACGGTAACGGAGCGCGAATCCATGCCACCGGGCCCTTTTGCGGTGAGCGTGTAGCTGGTGCTGGCCCTGGGGAAAACCTGCCGCATCCCGGTGCTCTGCACCGCACCCACGCCCCGGTCGATATTCATGTCGGTAGCGCCGGTAATGGACCAACGCAAGGTGGAGGACTGCCCCGCCTCAACCGTGGTAGGCTCGGCGGTGAAACTGTTGATCACGGGCGCTGCCGCCTGCGGTGGCGGTGGCGGTGCGGTGCTGGTCGGAGGCGGCGGGGGTGGAGGCGGCGGAACCTTCTTCGCGCAACCCACCGCGAACAACAGCAGCGCCGACAGCAACACCAGCATGCCAGCCTTGAACGCGTGCAATCTCGAACTATCGCTCATCCTGACTATCTCCTCTTCTCATTCTCTTTTGGTTTTTCGTTTTATTGTTTTGCTTTACTCCAAACAGGTTTCTCGTTGTTCCCTTGCGTAG
>JBEKLB010000313.1:0-8222 GCA_050010415.1 Bryobacteraceae bacterium
ATGGAAAGCCTGCATCCTTAACAGGCAGAGGAACTATTACTATGTTGGACCAAGAAACAAAAGAACGAATCATCGCGGAGGAAACCTCCCGATTCATGGATGGCCAATTCGGCCAGCTTGACCTGTCAGGCTCCCCCGACCTTAGCCATCCACCACAAAATACTTTTGAACTGCAGGACGAGCACGGCTTTAATCGCGTGGATGAGTCCGGGCTCGCCGGGATCAATCAGTTGAAAACGCTGCTCGCAAATCCTCCTCGCGACGTAATGGAAGAGATCGCCAAGGAAACCCAGAATCCGAATCTCATCTCGGAGTTGGCAGACGCCCGAGCCGAGGAAGTGGCCCAAGAGTTCCGCCGACAAAATCCAGAGTACCTAAAGTGCGATGCGAACTGGCGATCCATTGTGGAGACCCTCGCGTACAACTGTTTGGGCGAGGAAAACGTCGAGGCCGAAGAGGTTGAGGACCGGCTAATTAACGGAGGGCACTGGACCTTGGAGAACCTCACAGCGGCATTCAAGGCCCTGGACAGGGCCGGGGCGCTTGAATACCCACGTAACCATTCCCGACCTTTGAAAGAATCGCAGCGGCTGCGCGCGGAGCAGTTGTCGGCGAATGGCGATATCCGTGGCGGGATTGTGGAGTACATCAAAGGCAGGATCAGTGAAGAGGCAGGCTACGAAATCGCATTCACTCTGGAAGACCCGCTTACTTTCACCACCGACCCCAAGATGCGACCTGTTCTTGAAGAGGCCGTCTGCTTTTGTTGGGAAAACTATCGCAAAGACTATTCGCCGACCGCCGATCGACGCCGATTTCTCCGCGAGTACTGCGCCGGTCGCTTCATCACAGTCGCTCTACTTGACGCCGCCTGGGAACAATGTAAGCAAGCCGAACGAGACGCAACCCGATCAGGACTTTTCAATCAGATCGGCAATGGGACCGCAGAAACCGAAAGCCCGGCAGAATCTTTGGAACGACTTGATGATGCCAGTATCGATAACCTTTATCACCGGACGTTGAGAGAGTACGCCAAGAGCGCCAAACTCTCAGGCGTCCTGGTCTAAGAAAGAGCTACATGGCCGAATTCATGGCTCCAGAAACCGCACTTTCGAGATTGGTGGAGGACGATGCCGCACCCGTCGGGGCCAGGATGCGGGCTCTACGAGAATTGCCACACCCTTCTTTGAAGATGCTGCGTCGCCTGATCGTGGACACGAAAACACGCAAGCGCCCGGTACCGGCCAAGGTTCGATCGTTGGCGACGCTACGTTACGCGGAAGAGATGCGATTACAGAATGCGCGCCGGGAGATGCGAGCGGCGGCTTCGCCGGATAATCCAGCATCCACGAATGCGCTGGGCATCTAAATGAGAAAACTGCCAAGTGCCAAAGCAAAACGCGATGCGAGCGGATTGGACGATCTACCCGTGGAAGTTGCGGTCGCCATCGAGAACCATGTGCAGCAGTCGCCAGCGCCAGTCGAATGCGAAAAGCAAGATGCAACCGCCGAAGAACTGGTAGCGCGCCTGACTGCGATAAGAGAGCGAATCTGGAAGCTCCGCGCGATGTTCGCCGTAACGTTGAGTCAGGACGCGGCCCTGGAAGCCGATCGGTATTTGCGATTGTTCCAGCAGCTTGGTCAGGAATTGATTGCTAAGGACAAGGGCGCATTCGATTCCCTGGTCATCGGTCACGAGGCGCTGTTGTTATCACCGCCAACTACCGTTCGCCAAACCATTCCGTTGGCTACACAGCGGCTCGTAGAGATGCGCTGGGAGGCAATGACGCGACGTTCGTCACGATCAGCGCCCAGTACTCGACCCGCCGATGGCATTCACGATGGCATGGGCCAATTCTTGTAACACTATGACGTTCATCACGCCGTTAGAACTTGCTTACCGCACCATCTCCCAGCCGTCGTCACCGAAGCCAGCCCGCGCAGTCATTCAGGTACCGGAGGCACCGGAGCTGACACGCGATGACGTAGTACAAATTCTTCAGGGAAATAGATCGGCGGCATTATACGAACTGCAGAGCATCATCGCGAGTTCGCAACGTTACAGGCTAAGCACTTGGGAACGGGACAAACTCGGCGTGCAACTTGGCATCGCACTCGCAGAACTGGCGCGCGGCATACCTGATCGGAATTCGCAGTTCATCCATGACGTGCTGGACTACGCCGACACACCATTCGGTATGCTGGCCAACCGCAGTTTCTTCGAGCGTGAGTATCGACGGGGCGCAATGGCGATTTCACACTGCGCGAACCATCGCCCGCCTCGGTGCGACTGCTGGGCTCCGCAACGCCAGATGTCGTGGCACGTGCAGAATGTCTGTGGTGATGGAACTCCTGAAGCGTATGCTGCGGAAAAACTCTGGTCGGCGCTGGATGAACTCGAAACGGCGACGCGCCCAGAACGCGGGCCAGGGCTCACATATGGGATGTTGGACATGTTTTGCTTTTCCTTTCGGTTAGGTGCTTTGTGTTTTTGAGTTTTCGTGTCTTAGTTTCTTGCCAGACCGCGCGAGCGGCAGTACGTCGGGCAGCAGACGCGCCGGTGTGTTTGGACCGCCTGGGAAACGTTCTGCCCGAGGTCACTGTAATGTCTACCAGTTAAATAGACATACCCTCACCTCTAGGCTTGGCTTTCTGGCGGCATCGTGGATGCGAGGGCGGTTGCCGGTTAGTAGCGTCTGGAGTGGGCCGGTTCGTATTCCTATATCCGCCCGACAAAGATTCGCTCTGCCAGTTGTCGCCAGCCCAGTCGAATCCCGGCCTGACTAAACCCACAGACTTCACCATCGGCGGCCAGACGAAAGAGCGCATCGCAGAACTCGCGGACGTGGATGAGCCGAACAAGCCCATCCCTGACCGCAACGAAGTGCCCTGCCCGAAGCAGTAGTCAGCTTGCCCGCTTCCGCATGAAGCCCGGCAGCTCGCCACGTTCCATCCGACTCTTCGCAGCGGCTCGGCTCGTGATGCTGCGTCGCCGCTTGGTCAAGCTGTCACGCTGCGCGGCGATGGCATTGGCAACGCGGGGCGGCAGCACGATGCGTATCGCCGTTCCAGACTTGTCCAGGCGCTCGATGAAGATGTAGTCACCTTGCTCCTCATGGCGTGCTGTCTCAATCACGAAGGTCTCAGTCTCGCCCGTGATCGGCTCGGTGTTCTTTATCGTTGCTGGTCGCGGCACGAAGAGTGCGTTGCCTTGCTGTAGTCCGCCGCGTTGCCTGTCGTATCTGCTGATGACATGTTCTTCCATTGTGTTCTCCAGTGCCGAAGTGTCGGCATCCCCGGCTCTATGGTCTCATGGCGAAATCGTGGAACCCCGCATCTGGCGCGGCTTTCAGGCACTTACGAAGATGTGAGCATTGAAACCAAAGGAAATATAAATTGCTTGACACGCGATGCACCACTTAGCGGGAAGAGCAGAAAAGGAAGTCGAAATTGAACCATGAACAGCGCCGCAGATTGCACGCTGCAATCAATCGCCTCAGCCACGAAGAACTTGCCGCAATCGTTCGGCGTACCTACCGGTTGAAGGATGGCCAGAACACGAACGCCATCGCTAAGCGAGTAATCGCCGCAGCGCATCGGCAGGTGTCGCCGCGCAAGACTCCGACCAGATAAAACAAACCGCAGCTAGAAAAAAGAAGAGCCCGCCACGTCAACCGCGTGAGCGGGCTTTATTGTCTCTGCTCCTATCCCTGGGATGGCATGCCACCGGTCATTGAGTGCTGATTGGCGCTAACCCCAATTGCCTCTGAATCCAGTTGGCTGCTTTCGATCCTTGGTCGGAGAGGATGCGGTGTGTGGAATCGTCGCGCCCCGTTTCGCCCACAGAAACCCACACGTTTTCACGGCAGTAATGCTTGAGGCCACAATCCTCCGAATAGAATGGACTCATAAACTTGCAGTCGGGAAGCGCAGGGTCGCACAGTCTGGGACCAACGTAGGCATAGCCCCGCCGGACGACCTTATTGTCATTTAGGGTTGGCTCGCCATTGTTGAATACCTTGGTGTGGTCGATCAGCCAATGCTCAGCACAGATGACTACTGGCCCTTCGCGGTTTGTTACCTGATCGCGCGGTGGCCAGAGCAGAGCGCGTGCAGGGACAATAACCACCGCACCAGCGTGAGCAAGCCTTAACGCAAACGGTAGCAGATCAACCTGGGAGCCGTCGTCCGCGTGAATCGCGGAATGTGAGAACGCGACCGCACCGTCGGCAATCTCTTTGTCAGGGAGGTAAACCGTTGCGTCGTTGCTTCCCCTCTTACCACTGAGCGTCACTTTTTGAACGATCACCCCAGCATCATGATCGACCGTTGACGCTGAAGCAGCATCGCACAGCTTATCTTGGGAAATGGCAAAGGTAGTGAGAATAAGAAGGACGGCTGCTGACAGAAAGCGCATTTCACACCTCTCGGTCTTGGCTAATTGTAATCCTTCACTCCGCGCGTTCACCCCGTTGAGAGGAACGGACGAAGAACTTAATCTTGCGGCCTTTAATGGAACCTAGAACTTTGATCGGCCTCCAACCGTTGCCTATCAGGCCGGTTACGCCTGCCCGCTTTGCGGCGTGCGCTGCCTTACGCGGCCAATGTCTGCGACCGTCGCAACGTATCCTTGGGCACGCCGATCTCGGCGGCGATTGCACGCCAGCTCAACCCGCCATCTCTTAGCTTGCGGACTTTGGCCGCATCGACCGCCACGACAGGCCGTCCGAACTTGACGCCGCGCTTCTTTGCCGCCCTCTGTCCGGCAACGACGCGCTCACGAATGATGCTGCGCTCCAGCTCGGCAACTGCGCCCAGGACCGTGAACACCATGCGTCCTGCTGGCGTGCTGGTGTCGATGGCTTCTGTGACGGATACGAAGTCAATTCCCAGCGCTGCGAATTCTTCGAGCGCGCGCAGTAGATGACTGGTGGAACGCGCGAACCTATCGAAGCGCCAGACGGCAACGACATCGAACTTCCCGCGCCTCGCGTCTGCCATGAGCCGGTCGAGGGCTGGCCGCCTATCCTTGGCACCGGTCATCACGTCGCTGTACGTCTCCGCAAGGTGCCAGCCACGCCGCTCGCAAAACTCCGGCAGCTCGCACGTCTGCAAGTCTGAGTTCTGTTCGCCAGTCGAAATGCGAGTGTAGATCGCCGCCCGTTTCGCCTTCATGGAAAGCCTCCGATAATGTCGCACAAGTTATAACTTGTGCGACTGCAAAATGCTCAAAAGCACGTCAACAAAATCAACTGCTTAGCGGCCCGCTGAAGCATAGACTTTTGCGCCAGCGCTACTTCTTCGCGGCCTTCGCCTTCCTCCACCGCGTCCGCGCCGCCTTTCTTGCTCGCCTCGTCTTCTCCGCAGCGGTCATCGTCTTGGCTGCCTTGGTCCCACCATGATGGCCACGGCAGCCCGGACAGTACACGATGACGCGCAACTCGACCCGCTTAATACTCCCGTCCCGGTTGGTGTGGTCTTCGCAATGGGCAATCTTCAACGCCTTCACTTGGTCGATGGTTAGCCGCAGCGTTTTCATGGGTGTACTTTACCAACGGTTAGCACAGACCGCAACAGCCAACCAGCAACACGTTATCGGATGATTAGCCTGCGTACTCTTCGTAGACAGGTAGCCCGCTCAGCGCGTCGCACGGGTCCGTGAGCCCACGCTCCGCAGCGATCTCCCGCAGCACAGCCATGAGGTGATCGTTGCAATACGGGTTGCCTCGGAACTTTCCGCCCTTGGTCAGCGCCGTCAACAGGCGGATAACGGCGTCGCTGGTCTCGGTGAAGACGAAGACGTAACCGCTCCGCAGGCTTGCGCCCGTGAGTCTGCCCGTCCAGCCCATCTTCTCGCACAGCGCAAGCGCCGCCTTGCGATGCACGTCTTCGCCGCTAAGTTCATGCGGGTACGGGATCGTGGTCCTGTTGCCGTCTTCGTCGGACGCGGCAATCCGACTGCCGCGCGTGTTGGTGGCTCCGCGATATTTCGTGACGATGGCCTTCATGCTGTCCTTCCCAGGAGCTAGTTGCCCCGCGCCACACCAAGCCAGAGCCGGATGCGGCACGCGACAACTAGGCGGCCAGCAATTTCGCCATGTTCGCGGAGTTCAGGTAGACATGCGCTGTTGCAGGCTTGCCGCAAAACGTGCCCGCAGCAACCAAGGCGAATCCTTCCGGCAATCGTTTGAGCGTGACGTTGCCAACGCCATCGACTTCGATGTCAGCATTCTCAGTGTTGTTCAGTCCGCGAACGGCAACATCGAAGTACGGATGGGTGCGGGTAGGCAGTGATTTGCGCTGCAAGCTGGACAATTCCACGACGGCGAACTCGGTACGCGATCCGCCATCCCAATAGCTGTTAATCGACAGCCCACCACCGAAGGCAGAGAGGAAGGCATTCTGCTTGCGATAGGCGGGAAACGCGGCCAGAACGACAGCCTTAACTTCGAGAGCAGTCTTGAGTGTGACGGTGTGCATTAGTTGCCCCCTTGGTGGATTTCGTATGCGGTGAACTGTCTGCCGCTACCGTCATCGGCGATCCACGCGACAGGGTTGTTAGGTGTGGAGAGCGAAGCATCTCCGGCTAGTTTCCGTACCGTAGAGCCAGCAAACCGCGCTACCGCGTGCCGCATGAACTCGGCGTCAACGTCGCGAGCCTGATAAACGCCGCGTTCCCAGATGTGGAATGTGCGCATGCTTTTGTCCTCGGAGCCTAGGTGGCTCAATAGCGCGGCAAGGGGAGAATGCCGAGCTAATGCGCCACCTAGTTCTCCGCGCCGGTTTCTTCTGCCCCTTCCTCTAGGCGGAGTCGTTCGTTCTCACGTTCCTCGTAGTCACGCTGTTCCTCTGCAGCCCGCTCTGCCATCCGATCGGCATCGCGCGCGGCATCGACAGCGTTATCCCAGACGGTGTAATCGAGATTCGACGCCATGCCTTCGCCCATGCTCCAACCGGCAAGAAACCCGCGACTATGCGGCAACCGCATAACGAGCCCGCGTATCTTGCCGTCGCCGTACTCGTCCGTGAACCATCCCGTGTGGTCAATGCGGATGCCATCGACCTCATCGCACCATTCCCAGCGCAAGCCCGGCATAAAGTCAGAATCGAGATAGAAAAATGCGCCATGCGGATTAGGCGCAGGCTCAGTCCGGTAGTAGGGGCCACAGGTGCGTTTCCCGCGTGTCTGCTTGTACTCGGCCAACCGCTTCGCCAATGGCGCGCGCGGGAGTATGGCGAACGTGAACGGATAGGCGAAGCCTGCGAAGGTCGTGGTCATGGCTATCGCTCCTTCCCATTGCAGGCAGCGATAAACCTGTCGGCATCGAATCGTGGATTAGTCGTGCGCAGAGCCTCGGCGAAACGACGGCACACTGCCGAGTGGTTTACGACATCAGCGGGGTCTAGCTGGCCGTCTTGCTGGTAGGTGTCGAAGGACGGCAAGAGGCGAATCGTTTCAGCGATTAGCTCGAAGTCTTTCCGTGTCATAGCGTGTTCTCCTGTGGGCTGGTTGTATGCACTGCGCTGGTAAAGCATGCGCCGTTCGCAAACGAAACTAGCACGGGTTTTCGCAAACGCACGCCAACGCACCATGCACGACTCTGGCTAAGCATCTGAGAACACAGGCAGAAAAAAAGTATCGCGTGGGTACTTGACAAGTTTTCAGGAATTGCGCGGCTTTTTTCGACGCATTAAGCAGAGCGCAGCGCTTGCGGATGCGTTGCGAAAGCCGCTCCAGTCGCGGCATCTCGCGTGGGCAACGAACCATCCGCCCTTGCAATAAATCGCAAGCACGGCAACGCAAGCACGGCGCGCGGGAGAAGTTTCGGCAAGTGATTGGCAGTCGATTAGCGAGCGATGCGCGGGAGGGTAGGGCAGTTTCGGGGTCGGTACTACTTTAAGCTTTTTGCCAGAGCATGGGGGTGGCCTCGCCCCCCAGGTACTTCGCAGGATGCCGTTATCGCCAGGCGTGTGCGCCTCTAATTTTCTCCGCCCGTTCGCAGCTCGGCATAGCATCCTTTACGCTTTGCCAGGAGCACCCACCGGCCCGCCCTTTTGGTACCTTCGCAGCATGCGGTATTCGTCCGGCGTGTGTGCGTGTCAGGGAAGTCTCTCGAAGAACTGATGGACGGTCTCACTCGTTGCGGCGATGTCCGCACACTCGATGAGCCAGTCCCTAAAATCTCCAGCGTCGCGAATGGGAATACCCGAAGCGAGCCGTG
>JBEKLB010000314.1:0-8152 GCA_050010415.1 Bryobacteraceae bacterium
GATCGACGACGATCGCGTTCAGCTTCGGATTCAGTTTCCGAATACGTTCGACAACGGATGCCATTACTTCGGAGCACGAAAAGCGCCTGTCGCGGATACCAGCGGCCACCTCAACGGCGCTTTGTTGCCACAACTCCTGATTCATACTCGATTAAGTTAGCACGCTACTGGAGGGACCTCCCGTTGGGTTAGAATCAGGACGTTCCAGCGCCCGATCATGGCCAATCAACTCAAATCCGTGGATGTCGCAGTAATCGGATTAGGCGCCGCGGGTGGTGTCGCGGTTCTTCCTTTAGCGCGCGCCGGTCTGAAGGTAGCAGGCATCGAAGCCGGCACCTGGATGGGACCTCGGGATTACCGGGCGGACGAAATTTACAACAACGTTCGCCGCTTGGTGACTTCGGTTCCCAAGGCTCAGCAGGAAATCCCAACAACCCGGTCGTTCGCTTCCGAGAAAGCTCGGCGTGCCGCGGCACAACACCCGATGATGAACGCGGTGGGCGGAACGTCGATCCACTATTGGGCGCAGAGCTGGCGCCTGAAGCCCTGGGACTTCCAGACGCGTTCGGAATCCATTCGTAGATACGGCGCCGCTTCGATTCCCCAAGGCTCCACTCTCGAAGATTGGCCGCTCACCTATGCCGAACTGGAGCCTTACTACGACACCGTCGAATGGGAAATTGGCGTCTCCGGGAAGGCCGGCAATATCCAAGGCAAGATCGATCCGCGCGGCAATGTTTTTGAGGGCCCTCGTCAGCGTGAATATCCGATGCCGCCGCTGCGCAGTACGGACTTCATCGATCACATGTCAGGCGTGGCCAAACGGCTCGGATGGCACCCGTTTCATCCGCCCGCGGGCATCAATACCGAGCTTCACGGCAATCGTCCCGGCTGCGCCTACCACGGCTTTTGCGCCACTGGCGGATGTCACGTCAAAGCCAAATGTTCCACTGACGTCACCACCATTCCCGCGGCGCTCAAGACCAGGAATCTGACTATCTTCGATCTTGCGCACGTGACGCGCATTGGCTCTGACGCGAATGGCCGGGTGACCGGCGTTACCTACATACGGAACGGTCAGGAGTTTTTCCAACCGGCGAAAGTGGTTTTGCTCGCGGGATACACGTACGAAAATACGCGCCTGCTGTTGTTGTCTAAGTCGGGCGCGCATCCGAGCGGCCTGGGCAATGGCCATGGGCAAGTTGGCAAGCACTTTTTTGCGCACTATCAGACGGCGGTAACGGCGCTGTTTCCGTATGACGTGAACATCTGGTATGGACTGCCGGCTCAGGGAATAACCGTGGACGATTTTGCCGACGACGCTTACGATCACACCAGCCTCGGCTTCATCGGTGGCACCACTCTGCACGTTCGTACGGAGCGCCACGCCATTGAAGGCGCGGAGATGGCTGGCTACGGCAAAGCTCCCCGCTGGGGCGCGGCGTGGAAGAAATTTGTGCATGAAAACGCAGCCCGCGTAGCGAATACCTATCTGCCAACATCCACATTTCCTTATGAGAGCTGCTACCTGGATTTAGACCCCGAGGTGATGGACCCGCTGGGTGACCCGGTTTGCCGGATCACTACCGGTGGGCCCAAACAGAACGAAGTCAGCGCTATCCGTTACGCTCATCAAAAAATGGAGCAATGGTTTCGCGAGGCGGGCGCCATCGCCGTGGATGCCCCAGATCCAGGCGTACCCGCACTTACCACCCATGCCTACGGTGGAACCCGCATGGGCGACAATCCGGAAACGAATGTGGTGAACCGATGGGGCTTTTCGCACGAGATTCCCAACTTGGGCATCCTGGGCGCCTCCGTCATGGGAACCAGCGGAGCCCGCAATCCCACGCTGACAGCGCAAGCGCTTGCCTGGCGGACAGCCGACCATTTGGCAAGAAACTGGAAGTCATTTCAATAAAAGATTGAACAAGTTTCATCGTTCGGACGAATCCAAATACCGTGGGAATCGTCTAACAGGTGTGAGCGCTATAGCTGAAATTACCCGTGAGGACGTGGTCCAGGCACTGGACGAAGCAAGAGCGAGGTTTTCGCACGCTGACGCAGCTCTGAAAGGTTTCAGGTTTTCGTATCCCGCCAGTTCGGAACAGTTCGAAAAGTGGAAGGTACTACGGGAATCCTGGGACCAGCGCGATGAGGAACTGCAGGCAGCGCGTGAAGACCTACGGGACTTTGACAGAGGAAACCTGACTGCGTCTGCCTGACTGCGTCTGATCGATATGGATAACGTGGGACGTCTTCCGCAAGACTCAATCACCGCCCTGGAGCGGAGAGACTAATTTTTCTCAGCAAAGGAATCGCGGCGACCGCAGTACTGTCGCGAGGGTCAACCTCCAACCGGGAGCCCGGCCGGTCGAAACGGTACTGGCGTCCGGTAGCCGGGCCCACCACAACCAGCCGTGTCTTGCCGACATATTCAAACGTCAGAGTAGCCAGCCGGGCAATTCCCGGCACCACCGGTGCACTGTGAAGACCGGAAATTCCCCGCCCTAATCTTCCCCTACCGCAACACATTGGTTCTCTCCTCGTCCTCGGCGTAAATTGCAGCCGGAATTTCTCCTTCGCGGGATGTGATTCGTTCCAGCAGAATCGCAGCCGCTGAGAACGCGAGCCACAACAAGACCCGCTCTGTCCATTGCTCGGCGAGCGCGAAGGCGAACGGCGCGGCAATCCAAAGACTCAGACAATAAAAACAGCCCAAGAGACTACCCCAGAATCCCCCGCCCGCCAGTCGCCTCAATCGGCCGAATACATCCCACGGTCCGCTCTCAGCGGCGAGCAAGTGAGAGACCCGCCACACCGCCAGAATCCCGAGTACGAGCCGATACCAGGACGTGTCCATTTCTGAAACCTGCGGCTTCCGAACCAATCGGCTGCTAAACAATCGGCGATACGTCGACGGTCGCAGTCTGGAAATCGACGTTGCCCCAAGTGCCGAAGATCTCTTGTCCGTCGGTGACGCGTTTGCCGGCCCACAACTGAAAGTCGTAGCAGCAGCTCACTTGAGGACTGATCTGAATGGTGTCCCCGCCGCCGATATAGGAGACCAGCGCCGTATTTGGCGCCCCGTAGCCGGGATCAATCCCATAAACCTGCCCTGGCAAAGTGAGTGGCGGCGTGAACGGGTACGGATCCACGACATAACCGCGATGCGGGGGCACTGTCGGCACGCTGCTAGAGCCGTGGCCAAACTGCGTATCGATCTCGTAACCGAGCAGGTGTTCGTTCAGGCTCAACGCGGCGCTGGGATCCGGATCAGTGACCGTGACGTGCAGCAGCAAGTATCCATGCTGCCCGATGTGATAGGACGGACATTGGGTGGTGGAAGCCCCGCTCAATCCAACTGGATTGCCGTTCACATCGAAGGCGCTGACGCTATCGATGGAATGCGAGCTCAGACCGGTATTATCGATCATGAGCGTCAGCGGGTTGTTGCTGGTGAGCGCCAATTCACTTCCAGTGGCGTCGTAGGCCACGAGCGTAAGATCCACACCCCCTCCCGGCGTCGAACCGATGAGCGGGGCAGCGGAACTCACAATCAATCCCGCGCTAGACCAGGTGATCACCGTGTCGCCGGGAAGGAATGGATTCGGGCCCAATCCCGTTACGCCCGCGGGCGGATTCTGCCGCTGGCTGGTAGTCATGTAGAGGTTGTCGATCCCGGCGAAACTGCATGGCCCCAGGATTACGTCATTCAACCACAGCAATGAGCCGCCACGAACGATGAGAACGTTCGAACTCAAGGGGATCGAAATGGGCAGGGAGGGCCCGGGTGCGATTCCGCCTCGCGCGGGGTTCGCGTTGCCGGTCCACAAACCCTCCCATACCTGATAGAACGGGATGGTCAGATCGTTGAACCCGCCATAAATATTCAACGAACCGAGGAACGCCATGTTGCTCGCGTCCGCTCCGGCCGTGCCATTGGCATATCCATTGGTGATGTTTTCCACTAGGATGCCCGGATTTCCCACCGAAACCCAGCCGAATCCTTCGCAGATCCTGGGCGGCGGGCAGACCCCGACGCTCTGGCTGTTGCCGACCAACGTTACAGATTGGCCGCTGGCAAAACACCAACGCGTGGCCGTAGCAGGATCTTCATTCAATATGGTGGTGCCGTTCTGCGTGACGCTGAAAACCAGGTTCGGGTTGTCACAGCACCACCACCACCAGGGAAATAGGTCGCGAATTTGCGGGTTCGCGAACTTGGTGGCGATGAGTGCCGTGCGTGCCGCGTCCGGCTTGAGAGCTGCACTTGCGCGAGCGAAGCCCTGGCCTGTCATAAGATCAGCTGCGGCCGGCCGCCTCAACGGCGCGACATTGGCTGCGGGCGAAGTGATGCCCTGCGCCGGGCGCAATGGTAACTGGCGCTCCACATTTTCGATCACCGCCAGGATATCCAGCTCCCACCACCACGGCCAGCAATGCCACCAGGTGGGCCAGCAGGGCCAGCAACACAGACATTCGCACCAGTTGAAAGTGGCCGTGAACTGGCCTTCAGCATTGGTCTCGACGGTTTCGATGGCGGTCTCGGTAAGTCCCGTGGCCCCTGATGTGACGTTGTAGACGGTGACTTCGGCTCCGGGCACAGGGCATCCATTCTGCGTCTGCACCGTGCCAGACACCGTGTATGTTCTGCACCAGTTCCACCATAGGTCGACGATTTTGTCGTCCAGGCTGAGAGTGGAAAAATCAAGAGTCATTACTCCGCTGCTATGCGCCTCGCGCGAGCTGGCCGCGGAAAGCGATAGCCGCGGCAGGTCGGTTCGCCCCAGCAGTGTCTGATCATCCACGCCCTTCGGTCCCAAGACCACCACCAGACACGGGTCGATGACGATAGACCCAGGCAGCCGGAATCGGAACCCATTGGCTGTTACGGGCGATTGCGCGAGTACATTGTTTCCTTGCACCAGAAAGGCGGCAATGCGTCCGATATTGCTCGAACTCAGCTTGGGCAATTTGCCAATTACGGTGATGGATGCAGCTACCTGCGTCGACGGGGTACGTTCTTGTCCACTCATTTGAAGTCTCCTTTTCCAACAGGGGCCCGGTTTACTTCGGTCTTCGCAGGAGTAGTGAAGATGGACGCAGCATCGTTTCAGAGGCCGGGCCGAAATGGTCCCATGCCTTCCCGGAAAGTTCTACAGTAATGAGTGGGTTGACCAACGTGTCGACCAAGGTGTTCAACGGAGTGAAGACTATGCGGCATCGGAGACAGTTCATTCGGAGCTTGGCGGGGGGGTTTGCTGGAGCGTTTGTCGGCTGCGGCGGGCTGTTGAATGCTGCTGGACAAGCGCCGCAGTCCGGGACCGCGGCGACGCGCCGGGAAGTGCGTGTGGGCGGGAAGCGCGTCAAAGTGGTGGACGTGCACGCTCACGCCACTTTCGCCGAAGTTGCGGATGTGGTGAAGGACGGGCCGCTGGCAAAGTTCGCGCGCAACGGAGGGCGGCCTCTGGGTCCGGACCGCATCCAGGAGTTAGACAAACGCGGGATCGATGTGCAGGCCATCGACGTCAACGCCTTTTGGTGGTATCAGGCGGACCGCGATCTAGCGGTCAAGATCGTGCAAACGCACGACCAGGGTCTTACCAGGTGGTGCGCCGCGCATCCGGACCGTTTCGTGGCGCTCACTTCGCCGGCGCTGCAGTTTCCAGATCTGGCGGCGGAACAACTGGAACATGCCGTGAAGCAGTTGGGGATGCGCGGAGCGGCCATTGGCGGGCACGTGAACGGTGAACCGCTGTCGGCGCCGAAGTATGATCCGTTCTGGGCCAAGGCGCAGGAGTTAGGCGTGCTGGTGTTCATGCATCCGAACAACGCGGAGGGCATAGTGAAGCCCGAGGCGCTCCAGGGCGCGGGCGATTTGGGCAACGTCATCGGGAATCCGCTGGAGACCATGCTGTTTCTTTCGCACTTGATTTTCGATGGGACGCTGGACCGCTTCCCCGGCTTGAAGATTTGCGGGGCGCATGCGGGCGGCTATTTGCCATCCTATCTTGGCCGCAACGACGTAGCTTGCGACGTTCGCCCGAATGCGAAGTGCGTGAACAAGAGGAAGCCGCATGAATATCTGCATGACCAGATACTGGCGGACTCGATGATTTTCTCGCCGGAGGGCATACGGCACCTGGTGGCCGAGATGGGGCCGGGGCAAGTGGTCTACGGGACAGACATGCCCTTCGTATGGCCGGACACCGTGGACGCAATCCTTGAGGCGCCGATTCCGGACGCGCAGAAGGAAGCCATCCTCGGTGGGAACCTGACCAAGCTGCTGCGCCTGTGATCTCTAGAATCCGAATGTCTCGAATACTTTTAGCATTATTGTCGTCCGTCGTTTGCTTGGCGCGAGCCAACACAGATTCATTGGACAAGCTGGCCTCCGATTTCTGGACTTGGCGCGCGGAGTTTAGACCGTTTTCGTTTGACGATGTCCCTCGTATCGAGCACCAGCCCGGATTGCGCGATTGGTCCGCGGCAGCGATTGCCAGGCAGCGTGCCGATGTGGCCGAATTCGACCGTCGCTGGAAGCGCATGCAGACCAATGGTTGGCCGGTTGCACGGATGGTCGACTACCGGCTGATGGGATCCGCCATCGCGCGCGTCCGATGGGAGCTGGACATCAATCCGCGCTGGCAGCGTGACCCTGCGTTTTACGTCGAGCAAACCGTGGGCGCGCTCGAAGAGGCACTCTTGCCTCCTCCGCCGTTCAGCGACTTGCGTTCGCGCGAAATTCTGACGCGTACGGAAAATATTCCAGCCATCCTCGATCAAGCCAGACCGAATCTGAAGCCCGTCGCGCCTTTTGCGCAGTTGACCATCGCAATGCTCGCCGATATCGATGGGCGCCTCTCCCGCGTGGAGCGTGGCGCCACGCCATTGTTGACGAACGACGATCTGCGCGCTCAGTTCCGAATGGCGATTCCCAGGGCGAGCCAGGCGTTGACCGGCTATCGCGAATGGCTGAAACAGAACCTGCCCGGCATGCGGCAGGATTTCGCTCTCGGCGACCAAGCTTACGGATTCTTCCTCCACCAGGTTGCTCTATTGCCTTACACGCCGGAGCAGTTGCTGAGCATGGCGCGTCAGGATTTCGAGCGCATCCTGGCGCAAGAGAGCTACGAGCACCAGCGCGACTTGCGCGCGCCGGAATTGAAGATGCCCGCGACGGCGCAGGAAGAAGCCGCTCGCATGGAGCATGACGAGGCGGCCACTCGCAGGTATCTGGTGGAGCACCAAATCCTAACGGTCCCGTCCGACATGCCACATTGGACTTTGCGCCCGGCTCCGGACTACCTGACGGCCTTGGACGGGTTCGGCGAACTGGATGACTTTACCGGACCGTCGCGCCTGCATCAGGCTGGAACACGTTGGATCCAGCCGCCATCGAACGATCTGCCCTATTTCTGGAAGGCGTACGCGGAGGATACGCGCACCACGGGTGTTCACGAAGGCATGCCCGGGCATTTCTTCCAATTGTCGCTGTCGTGGCGAAATCCAGACCCAATCCGGCGCCAGTATTACGATTCGAGCGCGAACGAAGGGATCGGCTTTTATGCCGAAGAGATGATGCTGAACGCAGGATTGTACGACGACAGCCCGCGATCGCGTGAGATCGTCTACAACTTTGCGCGCTTGCGAGCGTTGCGCGTAGAGGTAGACGTAAAGCTCGCACTCGGGCGATTCACCATCGCGCAGGCGGCCGATTATCTGGCCCGCACCGTCCCCATGGACCACGCAACAGCCGACGGCGAAGCGGCGGGCTTTTCAACGGCTCCCGGCTTGGGCATCGCGTACCAGATTGGCAAGCTGCAAATTGAGAGGATGCTCGCCGAACGCCGTCTTCAGCAGGGCGCTAAATTCACGCTCCGCGAATTTCACGATTATGTGTGGAGCAACGGCAACGTGCCGCTGTCGCTGCAGCGCTGGGAACTGCTGGGTATGGACGACGACGTGAAGAAGGCCGACGAACTGGCTCGCTGAAGAAGCTTCAGGCCACGGCTGTTATCGGGGTTGGCCCTGTTGTTGGCGTAGATGCCTGCGCGGCTCGACACATATGTAACAGAACGGATCGGAGACGTGGGTTACACTTTTTCCCTTGGAAGGGGGCGGGAGTGGGACTTCCGCCTGATGTCTG
>JBEKLB010000315.1:0-14725 GCA_050010415.1 Bryobacteraceae bacterium
TACCGTAACCCTATTTTGCATCCTGAGGTCGTAGTGTCCGAAGACGAGTCTCTGCTGGGAGCATGCGCCAGCGCTATACGATTGCTGGTGATTGAAATCGAGCTTCTTGAAAAACAGGGCCAATCGCTTCCGCTTTTATTAGCCGAGCCAGAAGCGCCTTCCGCTGTAGCGTGAAAAGCTGCGAACCAAGCTCGCCGCAAATATTTCGGCTAGACCCCGAACTTTGGTGAATAAATCAAAATCATCTACCTTTGTAAGTAACACGGAGGCCTGACTCATCACCGTATAATGGATACCTGCTAAACATAAACACTCGGTAACGTTTGCATGGGCCAAAGAAGATACCCTCTCCTTACGTGTTCAGAAGTACAGGCGATCCTAAAGCGACTCGGATTCAAAAAAGATCGACACGATGGATCACACGAACAGCATGTATGTGAAGCAATTGGAAAGTACCCACGCAGCGTCGTAACGGTGGACACTGCCTACCACGAATTCGGAGATATTGAGCTTATGAAGAGCATGATCCGCCAGTCGAATCGCACGCGAGAGGAATTCTACGGCGCGACGAAAAAGACCGCCCAAAAAGCCTCCGTAAAGTTTGTGAAACTCAGTACCTCTACTGATCCAGAATAGGCATCTTGCCTCTGGCAGGGGGATTGCATGTGATAAGGTTTATGTGGATAATGGTTTCTCCACACTCAGAGGTGAACTGTGCCTGCGATTGCTGAAGACAAGCAAATATCGTCAAAGGATTCGCGTAAACCTCTTAACCAGAAGAAGTTAGTTCTACGCTGTATGATATACCCCCACTCCTACGGTGATCGTCTGGAGTACATTGCGGAGTGTGTCGATCTAGACATCATGGTGCGCGGTGCCGACGCCAAAAAAGCCTTTGAGTCCCTACAATCTGCTATCTGCGGGTATGTCCAGGTCGCCATGAAAGGTGAGCCGGACGGCCTTTTGCCGCGCCTTTCGCCATGGAGCCACCGCGTTAGATACCACTTGTTTGCGCTAAGAGCCGCATTCAATCCAGGAATGCGGACGTTCCTTTTGACTGATCTCCCCCAGCCCTGCTAACCGCGCCGACCCGCCGTCGCATGTGACGACTTTACGTCACAGTGAAAATTATGCCGGCCTGTCACGCCAATATCATTCCGCCTCGCATACTTGTGCTGTTGGGATAATTGCCGAACGACGGGCGTCCCGAGCAGAATGATCATGAGCAAGAGCAGCACCGCTATTGTCGTACCGGAAGGCGAAGCTTTTCGTGACGGTTACCCTCTTGAGACAGTGATGCGGATCATTAAGGACGCAAAAAAGCGGCCGATGACTCTTCGACAGGCGCAGACAGTCGATAGTGAGCTCAACGCATACGGCGCGAAACAAGCCAAGAAGCTCGGCATGAAAGAGCGCGACATTCCGCGCATCATCCATGAGTTCCGCGCCCGGCGGCGAAAGCCTTAAGGCCGCCCTCGACACCAACATTTATGTCGCGGCCTTCAACGCCACCAAGGGCCGGAACGCGCGCCTGTGGGATGCCGCGCTTACGGGACGTCTTCGGCTCGTTGTGTCGCCCGCTATTATCCGGGAAATGGCGAGCCTGCTTCGTGACAAACTTGCATGGCAAGACGAACGTGTTTCCCGGATGCCCGGCCTGAAGTAGTTCCAGAGATCTGCCGGTATTTCTCCGGGCTATAGCGAACTCTTGGCGGTCTTCGGCCACACCACGCCCTGCTCCTGCTTGGTCACCGGTGCCAGCCCCTTGTTCACAAACTTCTGCACGCGCTGGCCGCGATAAGTCTCGGTGGTGAAGATGTTGCCCTTTGAATCGGCGGCGATACTGTGCACCGCGTAGAACTCGCCCGGCTGCCGTCCTCCATCGCCGAAGCTGGTCAGCACCTGCAGCGATTCTCGGTCCAGGATGTGAATCTGCTCGTTGGAGCCGTCGGCCAAAAAGATGTACTTCTGCTGAGGATCTTTCGAGAAGGCGATATCCCAGACCGATCCATCGCCCAGCGTGTTCTTGTAAAGAATCTGTTCTTTGAGGAACGTCCCATCCGGGCGGAAGACCTGGATGCGGTCGTTGGGGCGGTCGCAAACATACAGGAATCCATCGAGCGAAAGCTCCGCGCAGTGCACCGGATTGCGGAACTGCTGCGCGGGCGGATCGTTGGGATTGTAGCGGCCCAGATTGGTGTCGTCGGGCTTGTGGCCGTAAGCGCCCCAGTGCCGTTTATATTTGCCGGTATCCGCGTCGAACACGATGACGCGATGGTTTCCGTAGCCATCGGCGACATACAGTTCGTTGGTTTTGGGATCGACAAACATCTTGGCAGGCCCTTTCAGGTTCTCGATATCGTTGCTGCCTTTGCTCTGGCCAGGTTTGCCGATCTGCATCAGAAATTTACCATCCTGCGTAAATTTCAGGATCATGTTGTCGTTGAAGTAGCCGGGCGCGGCCGCGGCTTGGCCCTCGGTGGGCGCGGGCGCTCCCGGAGCCGCTGGTGCACCGGCTGGCGCGGCAGGCTTGCCGGGAGCCGGACGGCCGTTGCCGCCGATCCAGACGTTGCCCTTATAATCGACGGTTATTCCATGATTGGACTCAGGCCAGTCGTACCCTTCGCCAGGGCCGCCCCAATGATGCAAGAGGTTGCCTTCTTCATCGAACTCCAGCACCGGCGGCGCTGCCGAACAGCACTCGGCGGCCGGAGGATTCGCGCCGGAATAGGATTCCATGCGCTCGAGCGAAGCTCCACGGTGAACCACCCAGATGTGATCCTGCGCGTCCACCGACACGCCGATGATGTTGCCCGTCACCCAGTGATTGGGCAAGGGCTTGGGCCACATGGGATCCACTTCAAAGCGCGGCGCCTGAGTTCCGTTCGCCTCCACCACCGCTCTGCGCGCGGTGAGCACGTAAGCCGTCAGAAGCCCGCCGAGAACGATGAGAAAAACCACGCCGATCTTCAGAGTACGTTTCGACACCCTGCCTCCTTCTTGCGCATCATTCGCCCACGCCTTCGGGCACCTATGGGCAAGCGAATGTGTTGCTGAACCTGTCGCTCGGTAGATTGTATTTCGGGATGATATAGTTGTCAAGGTCATCCGCCCAGTCATCCGCAATGCCGGCCACTGTCCGCACTATCGCGTTCGCAACCGCCATCGGGCTGTTCCTCTTTTCGCTCGCTCCGCGGCTCGCAACCGCGCACGACATTCCGAACGACGTGGTAGTGCAAAGTTTCCTCAGACCTTCCGGCAGCCACTTAGATCTCCTGGTTCGCGTACCGCTCCAAGCGCTGCGTGACATCTCTTTCCCGGAACGTTCTCCCGGATACCTGGATTTGGCGCGCGTCGATAGCATACTCCCGGATGCCGCCACATTGTGGCTCTCCGATTTTATCGAATTGTACGAAGGCGATCGGCGGCTGCCAAAGCCCCGCGTGTTGGAGACTCGCATCTCGCTTCCCTCGGACCGTTCGTTCACTTCGCTTGAGGACGAGCTCGCGCATCTACGTGGACCGAAGTTGCCGCTCGACACCAACATTGTTTGGAACCAGGCCATGCTGGATGTTTGGTTCGAGTATCCGATTGCGTCGGACCAATCCCGGTTTTCCATCCATCCCGGCTTGGCGCGCTTAGGCCTGCGCGTGGTTTCGGTGCTGCGCTTTCTGCCGCCCGGCGGCGCGGTGCGGGCTTTCGAGTTCACAGGCGACCCGGGCTTGATCCGCTTGGATCCGCGCTGGTACCAAGCCGCTCTGCAGTTCGTGAAGTTGGGATTCGAGCACATTCTGGACGGAACGGATCACTTGTTGTTTTTGTTGTGCCTGGTGATTCCGTTCCGGCGGATGCGCGCATTGATCCCGATCGTCACCGCGTTCACCGTCGCGCACTCCATTACGCTGATCGCATCCGCCTACAATCTGGCGCCCAGCGCGTTGTGGTTTCCCCCGCTGGTGGAAGCGCTGATCGCGGCGTCGATTGTCTACATGGCGCTGGAGAACATCGTCGGGACCACTAGCGTTCACCGCCGCTGGATGATCACCTTCGCTTTTGGCCTGGTGCACGGCTTCGGCTTCTCTTTCGCCCTTCGCCAGACGCTGCAGTTCGCGGGGACGCACATGCTGGCGTCCCTGCTCTCATTCAATGTGGGCGTGGAACTGGGGCAGCTGCTGGTACTGGCGCTGCTCATTCCGGCGCTCGACCTGCTCTTCCGCTATGTCGTTGCGGAGCGAACGGGCACGATCATTTTGTCGGCCATCGTTGCGCACACTGCCTGGCACTGGATGACGGATCGCTGGGAGCGCTTGGCCCAGTTTCGCTTCGAGTGGCCCACCATCAGCGCGGCGCAGCTTGCAAGCGTATTGGGATGGCTGACCGCGTTGGTGTTTCTGGCCGGGCTGGCGTGGCTCGGCTCACTTGTTTTTCGACGACGAGACCTGATGGATAGCCATGACAAATCTGAATCGCGTGAAACTGCTGGTTAGCGTAGCCGCCCTCTGCAGCGCGGTTTACCCAGTGATTGCCTGGGCGCAAACGGATGCGGTTCCGAATTCGCAACCGAACCCGTACGTCACGGTCGAGAATTGGGCGAAATTGCCGGAAGGAAGAATGTGGGGATCCACCAGCGCGGTGGACATCGATCGCGACGGCAAGAGCGTCTGGGTAGCCGAGCGATGCGGCGCCAATAGTTGTACCGGCAAGAACGATCCGCCCATTCTGAAGTTCGACGCATCGGGCAAACTGGTAAAGGCCTTCGGCGAGGGCCTAGTAATCTTTCCGCACGGCATTTATGTGGATCAGGACGACAACGTGTGGGTGACCGACGGGCAGGCAGCCAATGGCAAGGGCCACCAGGTGATCAAGTTCAGCCCCGACGGAAAAGTGCTGATGACCCTGGGCAAGGCCGGAGTGGCAGGCGACGGTCCGGACACTTTCAACCAGCCTGACGATATTGCGGTCGCCCCGAATGGCGATATTTTTGTCTCCGATGGCCACACGCCGAACAAGGACAACGCGCGCATAGTCAAATTCACGAAAGAGGGGAAGTTCATCCAGCAATGGGGTGGGCACGGATCGGGTCCAGGCCAGTTCGAGGTGCCGCACGCGCTGGCCTTCGATTCCCAGGGGCGGCTCTTCGTAGGCGACCGCGCGAACAATCGAATTCAGATTTTCGACCAGGACGGAACCTTCATCGCGCAGTGGAAGCAATTCGGACGGCCCAGCGGGATATTCATCGACAAGAACGATGTTCTGTACGTCACCGATTCGGAATCCACCGATCGCGACGGCTATGGGCACAATCCGGGTTATAAGCGCGGCATCCGCGTGGGGAGCGCGAAAGACGGAACGGTTACGGCCTTCATTCCCGACCCGCTCGCGCCCGATGCCACGGGCAAGCTCCCCGCCACCAGCATCTCGGAAGGCGTGGCGGCCGATGCGATGGGAAACATCTATGGAGCCGAAGTCGGTCCTAAGGCGCTGAAGAAATACGTAAAGAAATAGATTCCCCTGCGCGCCTCACCGGGGAGGTTCGGTATGTCAAACTGAAGACTTAGAACCTCCTGGCATTGAAAATAGATCTTTTCGAGCAATTGGAGCGGCACGCCTCCACACGGCCTGGCGATGTCGCGCTTCGAACGATATCCGACTCGTCAACGCGTTCCATTACATTTCGCGAGTTGCTTGACCGGTCGCGCGCGCTCAGCCGGCTCATCGCAGACGCGGGCGTCCAGCCTGGGTCCCGCGTGGGGTTGCTGATGCCGAACGATCACCAGTTCGGCGTGGCTTTCTTTGCGGCGGCCAGCGCGGGCGCGGTGATTGTGCCGCTCGATCCATCGCAGGACGCCGCGCGTCTCAGCGCCACCATCGCCCACGCGGAATGCGGGCTGTTGATAGCCGATGAGGAAAGTTTCTCCGAGCAGGCCTGCGCCATCCGCAAGCATCTGCCCGAACTCGCCATTCTTAACCCAGGCTGCTTGGACGACCCACCAGCCAGCGCGCCATGGCCGCTTGCGCCGCGCGATCCGGATTCCGATTTCCTTCTGATGTATACCGGCGGCACCACCGGCGCTCCCAAAGGCGTGCGGCTCACCTTGCGCGGCGTGGTAGTCACGATCTCTGACACTCTCGACGTGTTTCCGCTCACCGCGAGCGATCACGTACTTTCCATCCTGCCGCTCTTCCACATCATGGCGATCCAGGCCAACCTGCTGGGTCCCTTGTATGCCGGCGCGCAAATCTCCTATCTGCAATCGCGCGACCCGCAGCGCATCGTGGACGCTTTCCGCGAACACGGCATCACCGCGTTTCTCTGCGTGCCGATGTTCTACTACCAACTGCACCGCCGCATCTTCGGCGAGGTTGCCCGGCAGGGGCTCGCCAAGAGAGCTGTCTTCCAAGCGCTTCTCTTTTTGTCGCGATTTTTTCGCACCACGCTGGGATGGAACACGGGCCGGCTGTTATTCCGGCCAGTGCATGCGCGATTCGGGACCCGGCTGCGGGGATTTGGCGTAGGGGCCGCGAGTTTCTCTCCCCAGATCGCCCGGGACCTGCACGATCTCGGATTTCCCTTCTTTCAGGGCTATGGCATGACGGAAACTTCGGGGCTGGCCGCGATCTCGCCGATGAGCTTGGAAGGAGGGCTTACCAGTGGCCCTCCGCTAAAGAACGTCGAGATCCGAATAGACGCATATGGCTGCGCACCGGCGATATCGGCCATGTCTCCGGCGGCAAGCTCCATATTATTGGCCGCAAGAAAGACGTCATCGTTCTCAGTTCTGGAAAAAACATTTTTCCCGAGCCGCTGGAAACATGGTTCCAGACCAACTGCCCGCTGATCCAGGAGATCTGCATCTTTGGACACAGCGGGGGACACAGCGGGGGACACAGCGGGGGACACAGCGAGGGACACAGCGGGGAGTGGACCGGCGCGGAACGCCTGCATGCCCTGCTGGTTCCGGATGCGGCCAAGCTCCGTGAACTCGGGATCGTCAACATTGGAGAAGAGCTGCGCTACCGGATCGAGAATCTCAACCGCGATCTTCCCCCGCATGAGAAACTGAATGGCTTCGACATCCGTTTCGAACCTCTGCCGCGTACCAGTTCGCGCAAGCTACAGAGGTTTCGGATTCAGGAAGAGTTCGCGTTGGCCGGGAAGGCCCGCTTGGTGCAAGAGCCCGCGGCCGCACTGGGCGGGGGGGACCACGAGGACCACGACGGCGCGGCTGTCATTCAGCAGCTGATCGCACACATCAAGCCAGGCCGTGACATTCGTCCCGAGATGAACCTGGAGCTCGACCTCGCATTCGATTCGCTGGAGCGGGTTGAGCTGCTCTCGAACGTTCAGGAGGCGTTCGGATTACGGATCGCCGCGGAGCAAGCCGGAAGCATTTTTACAGTCGCCGACGTGATCGCGCTGGCGCGGGACCGGGCGCCGCTCGAAACGGATTGGGCCGAGTGGCGCGATATCCTGCGGGAGCCGCTGTCGGAAGCCGAACTGGCCATGGCCGATCGTTACTTGAGCGCCCGGCCCCTGGCTGCGCCCCTTTTTTTCGCTGCCACCAGGATCGCTTGTCTGTGCGCCAAACTTTTGCTGCGCTATCGCTTTCGCGCACCGCGGGATTGGCCCGCCGAAGGTCCCTTGGTCCTGGCCGCGAATCATCAAAGCTATCTCGATTTCCCGCTGATTGTGGGCTCTTTGCCGTATTCGATCTTCCGGCGCATTTTTTCTTTGAGCGCCAGCCGGTTGGTGCATAGCCGTTTCCACGCCTGGTTCGGCCGCCAGGCGAGAGCGGTGCCCATCGATCCGGACCGCAATCCGCGCTCGGCCCTCCGTCTCGCCGCCGAGGGACTGCGACGCGGGATGGTGCTGTGCGTGTTTCCCGAGGGCCACCGCTCCATCGACGGTAAGCTGCAGCCGTTCCGCAAGGGAACCGCCATCGTCGCGATGGAGAGCGGAGCGGATACCATTCCCATTGCCGTAACTGGGACGGGCCGGGTTTGGGGCCGGGCCAGCAAACTGATACGGCTGGCGCCCGTGCGCATACAATCCGGCTTCCCGATCCGAGCTGAGCCTGGCGAAGACTACGAAGCTTTCAACCAGCGCCTGATGCGCGCCGTTCAAGACGCCGTTCAAGAAAATGATGCGGGGTGAGTGAGGTTCCGTGTTATCCTTCGCTCATCGCAATCGATCAATGCATTCAGCAGTGACGGAACCAGGTTTAAGCAGTGTTGGGTCGGACCTGGAGAAGGCCGTCGAGCAGCACGAAGTTCCCGCGTACATTGTGGACGGCAAACACGGCGCGCCGTCTCTCAGTTTTGAGCCAAGCGCCCATAGCGAACCCATCGGCTATCTGCCTGGCATTCGGCCCGAGAATCTGGGCGATGCCTCATTCACCAGCTGCCATGGTGTCCGATTCCAATATGTGTGCGGCGAAATGGCGAATGGCATCGCGACAGTGGAGATGGTTGTAGAATCGGCGCGCACGGGTTGGTTGGGCTTCTTCGGCGCGGCGGGGTGCACGTTGGACAGGATTGAACGCGCGATGGCGCGCCTCCGCTCGGAATGCCCGCAAGCCCCCTGGGGCTCCAACCTGATCCATTCGCCGCACGAACCCGAGCTCGAAGACAAAACGGTCGACATCTATCTGCGCCATGGAGTGCGCCGCGTTTCAGCCTCGGCTTTCATGGCCATGCGGCCGTCCATCGTGAGGTACGCCTGTTCAGGACTCACCCAAAGTCCCGACGGATCGGTTGTCCGGCGCAACTTTGTTTTCGCCAAAATCTCGCGGCCGGAAGTGGCGAAACACTTTCTCTCGCCGGCCCCAGAAGCCATACTGCAAGCGCTGCTTGAAAGGCAGCAAATTACACCTTCCGAAGCGGCGCTGGCACGGCGGGTGCCGGTCGCCGAAGACATCACCGTGGAGGCAGATTCGGGCGGACATACCGACAACCGTCCGCTCACTGCGCTGCTCCCCGCAATTCTGGCGCTACGCGACGAATTGCAGAAGCAGTATGGGTTTGCTACTCCGGCCAGAATCGGCGCGGCGGGGAGCATCGGCACGCCGGGCGCGGTGAGTGCGGCTTTTGCGCTGGGCGCGGCATACGTGCTCACCGGCTCCATTAATCAGAGCGCTCGCGAGAGCGGCCTGAGCGATGAAGGCAAGAAACTGCTGGCTGCGGCGAGCATCGCCGACGTGATCATGGCGCCGGCCGGCGATATGTTCGAACTCGGTGTGAAGGTGCAGGTGCTCAAGCGCGGGCTGTTCTTTCCGATGCGCGCGGCCAAACTCTACGAGTTATATCGTACCTATGAATCGCTCGAAGGGATTCCGCCCGCGGTAATGCTTTCGCTCGAAAAGGATGTGTTCAAGCAGCCTGTGGCACAAATCTGGGACGAGACCCGGCGTTACTTTGAGACTGGGAATCCGAAAGAAGTGGAGCGCGCCGAGCGCGAACCGAAGCATCGCATGGCGTTGGTCTTCCGCTGGTACTTAGGGCTGTCGAGCCATTGGGCGATTTCGGGCGATCCCGCTCGCCGCGTGGATTATCAGATCTGGTGCGGCCCGGCCATGGGCGCCTTCAACGCCTGGGCGGCAGGCTCGTTCCTCGAGCCAATCGAGAATCGCTACGTTTCGGAGATAGGGCTGAATCTGTTGTTCGGTGCGGCGGCGCTCACTCGCGCTCAACAGCTTCGAGCAGCCGGTTTCAGCGTTCCGCAGCGTTTGTTCTCCTATGCGCCGCG
Organism: Bryobacteraceae bacterium; assembly: GCA_050010415.1. Lineage (GTDB taxonomy): Bacteria > Acidobacteriota > Terriglobia > Bryobacterales > Bryobacteraceae > Palsa-89. Next base: position 9,746 of record JBEKLB010000315.1, read on the forward strand.
CGAGTTGAAATCCGGGAAGCGTACCTCGGTCGGCGCCGCGGAGCCAACCAGTGCGTAAAGAGCCGATCGCCATTGTTGGCGTCGGCGCGCTTTTTCCGGGCTCCGAAGACGAAGCTGGATTTTGGCGCGACATTGTCGCCGGCAAGGATCTGATTACCGATGTTCCCGCGCACCGCTGGCTGATCGAAGATCACTACGATCCGGATCCGCGCGCCGAAGATAAGACGTACTGTAAACGCGGCGCTTTCCTTTCGCCTTGCGCGTTCGATCCGCTGGAATTCGGAGTGCCGCCCAACGCGCTGCCGGCCACCGATACCTGTCAGTTGCTCTCGTTGGTGGCTGCCAAGAGAGTATTAGATGACGTGGCCAGGGGCCAGGCCGGCGAAATCGATCGCGAACGCGCCAGCGTGATTCTCGGCGTTACTTCGGGGCAGCAGCTTTTTCTGGAAGTGGCGTCGCGAATGGGCCGGCCGATTTGGGTGAAGGCGCTGCGCGAGAGCGGAATCCTGGAATCCCAAGTGACGGAAATTTGCGACCGCATCGCGGCGTCGCACGTGCCCTGGCGGGAAAACACTTTCCCTGGGCTTTTGGGCAACGTGGTCGCCGGTCGCATCGCGAACCGTTTCGACCTGCATGGCACCAACTGCGTCACCGACGCGGCCTGCGCCAGCTCGCTCGCTGCTATCTCGATGGCCGTCGATGAACTTCGCCTCGGCCGCTCGGATCTCGTGATCACCGGCGGCGCCGACACCTTTAACGATCCCTCGATGTTCGTTGCCTTTTCGAAGACGCCCGCGCTCTCTCCTAGTGGCGATTGCCGTCCCTTCTCCGATCGCGCCGACGGAACGGTGCTGGGCGAAGGCATTGCCATGTTCGCCCTCAAGCGGCTCTCCGATGCGGAGCGCGATGGCAACCACATCTACGCGCTGATTCGTTCCATCGGCTCGTCGTCGGACGGACGTTCCAAGAGCATCTATGCGCCGCTCGCTTCCGGGCAAGCCCGTGCGATGAATCGCGCGTATGAAGAAGCGGGGTACGGTCCGGACAGCATCGAACTGGTGGAGGCACACGGCACTGGCACGGCTGCCGGAGATGCCGCCGAGGTGGAAAGTCTGCGGATGGTGTTCGAGCCAGCGGCGAACGGCCGGCAGGCATGGTGCGCGCTGGGCAGCGTGAAATCCCAAGTGGGACACACCAAGGCAGCGGCTGGCGCAGCGGCGTTGTTCAAGACCGCCATGGCGCTGCACCATCAAACGCTTCCGCCCACCATCAAGGTGGAACGCCCGAGTCCGGCGCTGAAACTCGGGGACAGTCCGTTTTATCTCAACACTGCAGCCCGCCCGTGGATTCCGCGCCATGGCCACGGACGCCGCGCCGCGGTGAGTTCGTTCGGGTTTGGTGGAACCAACTTCCACGCCGTGCTCGAAGAGTACAAAGGTCCGAGCGCGCGTCCGAAACGCATCTGGCCGGCTGGTCCGGAATTGTTGCTGTTGAGCGCGCCCGATATCGAAACGTTGCGTAAATCCTGTCTCGCAACCGCGGCACTTTGCGAATCGGATAGCATCCCGTTCTCGAATATCGCTCTGGCCAGCCAATTCGCTTTCGATGCAGCGCTGCCGCATCGTTGGGCGGTGGTAGCTACAGACCGCCAGGAGATGTCGCGCAAACTGCGGCAGTTGGCGGACGGGAAAACGGTTCCTGGCACTCACACCAGCGCCGGAAAAGTTACCGGCAAAATTGCATTCCTGTTCCCGGGCCAAGGCAGCCAGTATTTGAACATGGGCGCGGAGCTGGCAACCACTTTTCCTCACTCCATGTCGGTCTGGGAAAAAGCTCCGGAAACTGCTGCAGTGGTATTTCCCCCGCGCGCATTCTCGAATAATGAAGAGGAAGAGCAATCCAAGAGGCTGACATCCACGGAATCCGCCCAGCCCGCGTTAGGCGCCGCGAGCGCTGCATTGCTGGCGTTGCTCGATCTCGTCGGCGTGCGGCCCCACTGCGTAGGCGGGCATAGTTTCGGCGAAATTACGGCGCTGTTCGCAGCCGGCGGCATCGGCCTGGACACTATGCTGGCCATCGCGCGGCGGCGCGGTGAATTGATGCGGGATTGCTCCACCGAACCGGCCGGCATGTTGTCCGTTCGGTCAAACTGGGACCGCGTTCGCGAACTTCTCGCCGGCCTGGCGGTTACTCCAGCGAATCACAACGGACCGGCGCAAGTGGTGCTCTCCGGACCCGCCGGTCCGCTCGACGAGGCCGAACGGCGGCTGCGAGGCGCGGGATTCGCCGTCACTGCTCTGCCGGTCTCAACCGCATTCCATTCGCCTCTCATGCGCCCTGCCGCGGACGCATTCCAGGAGTATCTGGAGCAACAGCCGATCGGTTCTTGCAGCTTGCCCTTCTACTCGAACCGGGACGGTGGTCTCGCTCCCGCGGATGGAAGCGTGGTCGCGAAACATCTGGCACAGCAGATTGCGGCACCGGTACATTTCGGCGACATGATCGAACGCATGTACGCCGATGGGGTGCGCACCTTTGTTGAAGTTGGCCCCCGCGATGTCCTGACGTCGCTGGTGGGACGCATCCTCGCTGGCCGCGATCATCAGGCCATCGCACTCGATCGGCAGGCGCAAGGCGGACTGCGGGCGCTTTGGGAAGGCTTGGGCGCTCTGGCAGCATCGGGCATCGCGATGGACTGGAGGAAATTCCGCGACGCGCACGCGGTCTCAGCCGATGTTTCGTTGCCCAGCCAGCCGAAATATTCAGTCCCCATCGATGGCGGAAATTATGCCCGGCCGTATCCACCGCAGGGCGGCGCAGCGTCCTTGCCTCTGCCGGTCACGAATTCCACTCCAGTGATCACGCCGTCCAAGGGCGATTCCACCGAAGCCTATCGGATCTTCCAGGAGTCGATTACCTCGGCTCATCGCGATTGGCAAGCGAATCTGGCGCAAGGTCATGAGGCTTTCTTGCGGAGCATGGAACGAGCTTTCGGAAGCGCGAATGGGAACAAAGGAGTGGAACCGCTTTCCGCGGAGGCGGTGACGCCGCGAGTCACGCTTCCAAGCGATCCGTTCTTCCAAGCGGCTGAAGTTGTGAAACCGCCGCCCGTGCAAGCTGCGCTTTCGCGCGAAGTGTTGTGGCAAGTGGTTGCGGACAAGACCGGCTATCCGGCCGACATGCTGGAACCGGCGATGGCCTTGGAAGCCGACCTCGGTATCGATTCCATCAAACGAGTCGAAATCTTTTCGGCGTTGCAGGAGCGCTTCCCCGCCCTTGCCAATATGGAGCAGGAGAACATGGTCTCGCTCCGCACCCTAGGCGATATCGCCGAGCGATTGGATGGAGCTTCATCAGCATCAGCGCCAGCGGCGACGCCCTCGGCACCCGCTCCATTTGCCGCGCAAGGGTCCGCGCGCATGGTGTTGTGGGAAGTGGTTGCGGACAAGACCGGCTATCCCGCCGACATGCTGGAACCGGCCATGGCTTTGGAAGCCGATCTCGGCATCGATTCCATCAAACGCGTTGAAATCTTCTCGGCGCTGCAGGAGCGCTTTCCTCATCTCGCCCAACGGGAAGCGGAAAGCCTTGCGTCGCTCCCGACCCTGGGTGATATTGTAGCGGCGCTGGATGCTGCGGTTCAGGATGCTGTGGCGCTGGATGCCGCGGCTCCAGTCACTCGGCCGCCCGCGTCCGAACTTCCGAAGCGCTACATCGTATCGTCGCGTCACGCGCCTGCATCCGGAGACAGCATGCTCCATCCCGGTGACCGCGTTGTGATCTCAGATGTGATCTCCGGTGTGATATCTGACGCCAGCCACGGAGTCGCTATGGCTCTAGCAGGCCAGCTCGAATCGCGCGGTTTTCCTTCCGCGGTCGGCGGCCATTCGTCGGACGCGAACGTCTGGATCTGTTTGAATCAATCGCAGCGCGACGCGTTACGTTTTGCGCAGGCCGCAGCGCGGCGCTGTGATGTATTTGTAGCGGTTGAAAGGGCCGGACAACCTTGGGCTGGGGGGCTGTCGGGACTTGCCAAAACCGCCGCACTCGAGTGGCCGAACACGCGGGTGAAGTCCATCCGCATCCACGCTGACGGACGCACGGCAGAAGCCATCGCGAACGCACTGTCCAACGAAATTCTGGCGGGAGGTCCCGAGTTAGAAATCGAACTTGCCGCGGACGGCTCCCGCAGCGTTCCTGAACTCATCGAGGCCCGCTGGGATTCGGGCGATCCCGCTGCGCCCGCGGCGCTTCCAGCCAATCCAGTCTTCGTAGCTACGGGCGGAGCGCGCGGTGTCACCGCCGCATGTCTCAAAGAACTCGCAAAAACGCTTCAGCCAAGATTTGTTCTTTTCGGACGCACGCCATTGTTTGACGAACCTCGCGCCACCCGCGCTTCGATGGATTCCGGCTCTATTTGTAACGCCCTGCTCGCGGGCTTTCGCGCCGACGGTAAATCGGTTTCGCCAGTAGAGTTGAAAAATCAGGCCGAGCAGATTCTCGCCGCCCGTGAGGTTCGAAACACCATTGAAGAGTTGCTGCGCGCCGGAGCGCAAGCACGTTACTTCGCGATTGACGCTCGCGATTCGAGCGCGGTAAGCGCGGCTCTCGCCGATGTCCGCCGCGAATGGGGGCCGATTCATGGTCTGATTCACGCCGCTGGCGTTCTCGCCGACAAGCTGATCGCCGACCTCACCATCGAACAATTCGACGCCGTGTTCTCCACCAAAGTGGACGGTCTCCGCGTGCTGCTGGACGCCACGGCGGACGATCCCATCGGCGTGCTCTCGGTTTTCTCATCGGTGGCGGCTCGTTACGGTAATCGCGGCCAATCGGCCTACGCCATGGCGAACGAAGTCCTCAATCGAGCGGCCCAGGCCGAAGCGCAACGGCGCGGCGACGCCTGCATCGTGCGCTCCATGAACTGGGGCCCCTGGGAAGGTGGCATGGTCACGCCGGCCTTGGCCAAACATTTCGCCG
>JBEKLB010000316.1:0-8104 GCA_050010415.1 Bryobacteraceae bacterium
GATAATCTAGTGCTGGCGCTGATAGAGGATTGCGAAATCGAGGCTGCGGCCCGCGGTTGCCGCTTGGTTTCCGCCGGATCGAGTCACGCCGAGTTGTTCGCCGATCCGGTGCTGCTGCGCCGCGCTCTGGAGAACATCCTTCGAAACGCTATCTCGCACGCTCCATCTGGAAGCATGGTCGAAATCGCGCTCAAAAGTGTGGATGGCAATGCTCTCGCCGCAATTCGGGATTACGGTCCAGGGGTTCCGGAGGCGACTCTCACGCAGATCTTCAAACCGTTCTTTCGAGTGGACAGTTCTCGCAACGCAGACAGCGGCGGTGTTGGTTTGGGCTTGGCCATTGCGCAACGCGCCATCCAGATACATCACGGTCATGTTTGGGCGGAGAACGCCGAGCCGGGGTTGCGCGTCTGCGTCGAACTACCGCTGGATCGTCTATCCTCGAAGATCGGAGATTCAGGCAATGCCGTGCGCAATGCGTGCCTTGGCGAGAATAATGCCACTGAAACGGACTACGAGCTGGAACCGGGAAGCGCAAACCGTTGACCTATAGGTTGGATGAGAGCGTCACTCGCCGAACGTTGCTCCAGAGTGCCGCCACCGCGGGCGTAGCAACATTCCTTTCCGACGCGTGCGTGTTCGGCCAGGTCGCCAATAAGTCCAGCGCCAAGGGCGGCCGCATCGACGTACATCACCACCATATTCCGCCAGCGCTGCTCGCGCGCTTGCCGAACGCGCCGCCACGGTTTACGTCGTGGACACCCGAACAATCGCTCGAACAGATGGACAAGTTCGATATCGCCGTTTCGATCCTCTCGTTGACGCAGATGGGGGACATTTTGTACGACGGCAAAGAAACGGGCGCGGCCGCCGTGCGGTTAGGGAACGAGTACGGGGCGAAGGTGATGTCGGAACATCCTAAGCGCTTCGGGCTCTTCGCCGGCCTGCCACTGCCCGATATCGATGCGGTCATGAAGGAGATTGAGTACGGCCTTGACAAGCTGAAGGCGGACGGAATCGGCATTTACACTAATGACAATCACAATCGCTGGCCGGGTGACCCCTATTACGACCCAATGTGGCAAGAATTGAATCGTCGCAAGGCGATCGTCTACATGCACCCCCTGGCGCCGCAGTGCTGCCGAAACCTCAACGACAGCGTGCCTGATGCCATGAACGAATTTGACTTCGACATCACGCGAGCATGTACCAGCATTCTCGCTAACGGGGTCCTCCACAGGTATCCCGATCTGCGCGTCATCATCCCGCACTCCGGCGGAACCATGCCGGTCCTAGCCGGCCGAATCAAGGATCGCTATCCCACCGATTCCAAACACGTCCAATATATTCCCAACGGAGTGTGGGCGGAACTCAAGAAATTCTACTTCGACATCGCTCACGCGTCGTATCCCATGCCGCTGGCAGCTTTGCTCAAGTTTGCTCCCGAATCGCACATTCTGTTCGGAACCGATTTCTCTCCAGAGCCGATCGAGTCAACCGTGAATGAGCTGCCAAATTCTGGCCTTTCCCCCGCTCTTATGCTTGCTATGGAACGAGGGAACGCCGAGCGCTTGTTCCCTCGATTCAAGGTGTAGGTAATTGCGAACTAGTTACGCGCAGCTTGTGCCGACGCGCTCTGTTTCAGGCTATTATAAATCGCCTCAACAAACATATCGGTAGTCCAGGGACCGGAGGTCGCTCCAAAACGAGTGTCGTAGTCCGCCGTTGGCCTCGCAGCCTTGACCTGCTCAACCGTAGCTCCTGCGTCCATCATGCTCTGAACGCGATCGCGAATGATGGCGATCATGTCCCGGTATTCGGCGACGTCGTACTCATCGGATATGCGTCCGTGGCCCGGAATAATCAACGTACCGCCGTCCTCATCGTGCTCGTACCCAGTCTTGCTGAGTATGCTGTTGAGCGCGCTAATCTCTCCTTGAACCGTGCCGCCGCTCTTGAGATCGATGAATGGATATCGAGTGGTATCGTAAATGTCTCCGGTAGCGATAACATCCGACCGCCGAAACTGGACGATGCTATCGCCGTCTGTAATGGCATTCGGCTGATAGAAAATCTCGACCAACTCGCCATTGTGGTACTTTCGCCGCCGGTTTTCAAGATAGGTGTCGGGAGGGATCATGTCGTTGGGCAGTTTGGCGGCCTCCATGCGCACCAGAACGTTGTTCTGAGCGATCAGAGTTGCGTGATGCCCCGGATTTTGAAAGAACCCCGTTGCCCCAGTAGGAGCCTGGCCGCCGAAGAAAGAACCGGGAAGGCTTGGATCTTGTCCCGCATTACCCAGCGCAGCATTTCCACCGGTGTGATCCGGGTGGAAACTGGTGTTTACGACGAATTGAATCGGGCTCTTGCCGAGTTTGCTAATAGCGGCAATTACCTTATCCGACAGTTTGCCCGCACCGGAATCGACTACGAAAGCGCCTTGATCTCCCACCTGGACTGCAATGTTTCCACCATCGCCGATTAGAAGATAGACGTTGCCCTGGACTTTCCAGACGTGGATGTCCGCATCGTTGGGATCCGGGTTGACTGCGCGGCTCGTCTGTTCCGGACCTGGCTTCGGCACAATTTCCTTCATGGCTTCCGCTTCGGCGGCCCCTGCATCCTTGAGTTTCGCTGCAAACTCCGGATGAGTAGTCATTCCACCACCGAGCGTCGCCAACAGAGGGACGCCATTCTTGTCAGCCCACTCCCGCATATAGGGATTCTTTCCAAACAGCCGATTCGGTACTTTGTCTTCCCGCCGGCCCACGATTTCTTCACCGTCTTCGCACGCGTACAGCCACGCCGTCGGATCTTTGATGTTGCGCAGATTGATCATCGTCTTGCTGTACGGTTCGTCCAAAAACACCGGATCTTTCGTAACAGTGAAGACGGTAATACGATCTCCATGCCGGACCAGCTTCTCCACAACAGTAGCTTCATCGCTGTACGGCACACCGTTACCACGGAGCCACGCCCGTTTCAGATGTGTGGTCGTGATTGTCAGCACATTCTTATCCCAGGTTCCCGTGGAGAATCCCGCGAACGTATGCGGTGCCCAGGCGGGCGGATGCGGGCGACCATCCATCCAAATGGTTCTGCGAACTTCCGAGGTCTGGAACCACATATGGATGGCGACCAGTTGTTGCGTGTGCGGATCGCGCTCCTCCCAAAAACGGAAATTTCCTGGAGAAAAGTATGCGTAGGGTATTCCGTATCCCGCGCATTGCTGCTGCCTGACTGTCATCCGCGAAGCATCCCAAGCGAGCGCGTATAGACGGCCCGCTTCATTTAACGGGATTCCACCGTAGTCGCCGACAGAACCTGCGGCCGTCCCGTAATCGGCGTCCTGCTCGCCGCCATACGACCAGGTACCTGATATATCGATACCGGTATTGGCAGATATGGGTGCTCCAAATCCAAAACCTTGGCCGAACGCAGGGTGGCTCAGCATCACGACCGCAGCGAACGCAACAGCGCTGGTGATCTTTTTCACGGTCATTTCTCCTCTGCAATCCATACCAGGGCTATCGAGACGTGCACCGAGATGGACTCCAACCGGAACCGTCGGATTGTTTCCGAAAGTGAGTTGTCGTCTGATAAGGCGCCATCAGATACACCGGATCCTCGACGGTCGATGTAATCAGGAGGTATGTAGCGCCGTCGGGTTCCGTAACAACATCGTAGTATTCGGTAAGAACGGCCTTATCGCTATACGGAATACCGTTCTTTCGTAAGTAGCCAGGCTTGAGCTTGGTAGTCACCACCTTCAACGAACCAGTCTTCTCGGATCCGATTCCGGAGAGCCGTCCAAGACCAGGGACCTGAAGGCCTTCTAAAGCCTCCCAATCGGCGTGCGACACACCTTGCCAATCTCCTCCACCGTCTTGTGTAGGCCCGAAGTGGAACAAACGAGTTTGCGTTCCGGCGTCGGTTTCTATTTTGAGGGTCTGGTCATCTTGCCATGTGATGTGAAGCCGGCCTGGCACACGCATCAGGTTCGTCGCGCCATAACTCTTGCATTGCTCTCCGGCTGCTTCATCTTTGTCGGGATCCCAGGCCAACGCCACCTTGAGCCCTTGTGGGTTCACAGGGACCCCGATGCCTCCGCCGAAAATGCCGGGAGCCGGCGGCTTCACCTTCGTCGGTGGAAGCATACGGTATCTCCAGTCCTCAACCACGACCGAGACCCAATAACCGGTCAAGTCACTTGGAGCGCCGGCTTTCGGACTTTGAGGCGGACCTCCAGGTCCAAACCCCTGTCCCATGACATTCACGCCGGTCATCGCAACAAACGCCGCTGCCCACAAGAGCAGCCCAACTGCTCTTCTATTGCCGGTCATCACACTAAATTCGTCAAGCCCACGCATATGCCGTCCATGTTGCGTTTTAGATTACACGCTCGGAATTTGAGTGTAAAGCATAGTTAACATATCTTTACGATGATGATCGCCCTAGCTTGCTGATATGGGAATAGATAGTTGCGATGCGGATTTGGTTGTTGCTCGTTTTCGCGGTGGTCCCACTGGCCAAAGCGCCGTCCTCGTATTGACCCAACCCGAAAAGTTGTACCGAGCGAAACTGGAGTTACCGTAGGCAGTTGGGGTCCTCGAAGAACGAACGAGGAGGTTCGACATGCTGAAAAAGGGGCATACCGAAGAACAGATTATTCGCGCGCTGAAGCAGTACGAAAGCGGCGGAAAAGTAGCGGAGATCTGCCGGAAACTAGGCGTCAGCCAGGCCACAGGCGCGCTGTGTCGCGTCGCCAGCGAAGGTAGGGCACCTGGTGGCCAAGGCCCGGCGACGGCGGCAGCCCGCAGGGGATACGGGCGAGGTTCGCGCCGCCGACCGAAGAATGGGGATCGTCCAATTATCGATGAAGTTGTGTTTTGATCCCGTGCGAAGAAGGGCTGCGCGGGAATTGCGGGCAGCCCCTATTCTTCCTTACGTGGCCCGTTTTCGCGGCGCAGAACTCACGGGCTCTACCTCGGCTTGCAGAAGCGTTTCCATTATCTTGAGCGATTCCATAGATGCGGCAATTTTAAAAAACGCGTCCGCCGCCCGAGATCGCGGCTCGCTTCGAGGCAGCACAATTCCAACTGTTGGCTGGGCACCCGTTGGCTCCAACCGAATGGCCTCTAACTCTCTGTCGCCTGCGATCATGACCCGAACAGGCCTGGGAAGGACAGAAGCCCAGTTGCCAGTGCGCACGTGATCCATGACGAGCCAAATGGCGTTTGTAACAATGTGCGGCGTCTTGGTGAGCGCCTGATTTAGGACCCCGGACTCCTCGGCGCCAAAGACTCTGGTGTTCGGAGACAGCAAACACAGCGGCTGTTCCATGATATCCTCCCAGCGCGCCGAAGCTTTCCCGGAAAAGCGGGTTCCCCGCTTAATTAGCAGTTCGTACTCCTCTACGTACAATGGTTGTGCCCGGCTGTAGTTCCGTGAGGTTTTATCCAGGTAGGTGATTGCTACATCGATGGAGCCTTCTTCGATGCATTGTTGAATCCCAAATGCATCGTGTATCGTGACTGCCAAGTTCATGCTCGGATAGCGCCGCTGGAATGGCACTGTAAAGATTCTCATGAGCGGAACGGCAGAGCCCAGCACTCCGATTCGTAAAGTCGTGGTGAAGGTTTCTCGCCGTTCTTGGAGTTGTTGCCGAAGGGTTTCGGCATCATTGGTCGTGCGGAGTGCCCACGACAGGACGAGATCGCCTTCTTCGGTCAACCCCTCGAAGCGGCGACCACGTTTGACGATTTGGACTCCCAGATCGATCTCAAGCTGCTGAATGCCGGCGGAAAGCGTCGGCTGCGAGACATGGCAGGCTGAGGCAGCGCGGGCGAAATGTTTTTCCCTGGCTAGTGCAACCAAGTACTCAAGCCTCCGGACAATCATCGCATCCATTCTATATAGACGCGGCTTGATTGAGCGAAATGGAATGCGGCTGCGGTGCGTCGGTGGGGCTGAACAAATTCCCACGCATTTGCCTTATGACATCCCTGTTGCGAAAGGCACATCATCGACAACAAACGCCCAAGACGGGAATCTATCTCGTCCCCTGTCATACCTCCGTAGTAGACAACTCGCCTAGTGTCCGACTCTTCCAGCAGGGATCAGGGTAGAGAACGCCGACTGCCTTCCTAACGAATGCCTGACTCAGGATTCTGGGCCTTAGCCGCCACTGAAAGCACCGCCAAAATTGATGATCTTGCGAGGATCCGTGTTTTTGTCGACCACCACGCCAAAGAAGGGGAACATCATCTCCTCCCAACTCATGTTGCCGTAATACACGGTTTTGTTGGGATTCGGGTTGAGTTTGTTATTAATCGAATTGTCGTAGTGAGCCTCGACGTGCAGCTTCGTACCCTTCGGCACCTTTATCGAGGTGTAATACCCGAGTTGCCAATTGAAATCGTAGTGCGGCACGCTCAAAACCACTTGCTTCCGACCATCCGGATACTCAAGCGTATACGTCATGTCCTTGCCACGAAAGTGCATGTGCGGCATCATGTACACCAGTTCGGCGTCCGTTAGGAACGTGACTTCCGCCGGTGGACTATGCCAGTTCGGATCGTTGGGGGGAATCGCAAAATGTTTCTGATCGACCGGAGCGGTAGTAAATAGAGAGACGTACCGCCGTTCGGGCGCCCGCTCGGCCACGGTGAACCCAACTTTGACATGATCCGTCACGGCTGTGCCTTGGGGCGTGTAATGCAGGACGAAGATCATGTCGTAGCCTGCTGGAACCAGCTTCGCGGCATTGTTGATTCTGTAGTCAGCCACGGCGTTCCCCGGCAAATAGCAATCTTCCGCGGCTCCCTGCGCCGTACCTGGCGGTGCGGGATTCCCTTGGGCGTCCACTTGATGGTTACCGTTGCCAAAGGTCGGTCCCTTGTCTGGAAGTGCAGATCCATCCGTGTCCCGCTCTTTGTCCTCCCAGTACGCGACGCCATATTTGGTGTTTGCAGTGTGGGGAGTAAAACCCGTGCAGATATGGTGAGTGATTTCGGGATGCTCGGGCTTGAATTGTATCGAGGTGATCCAGGTGTCCTTTGTGAATCCGGTGGGCATGGTTACGGTCATCCACTCGACGACACCGTTTTTCGGATTAGCGGGAACCTCCGTGGTTGGACCGTCGATAATCACATCCGGTTTAAACGCCCAATCTTTTGACCATTCCACCGCTTTAGGAGCATCTTTGGCATCGCCCGCCGGCGCGCCGGCATCAACCCATTTCACAATAGTATCGATCTCATCCTGTTTTAGCGATCGATCGTTCAAATAGGGACCGTACTTGGCGTCCGCAAACCAGGGAGGCATCTGCCTGCTTACCACCGCAACTCGCATAGCCTTGGCCCACGGCCTTACGTTCTCATAGGTCAGGAAGGACATCGGCGCAATCTGGCCGGGGCGGTGGCAGGTTTGACAGTCCTTCTCGAGAATTGGAGCGACGTCCTTATAGAACGTAACTGTCGCGGAATTAGCCCCCAACGCAAAAACGCTGAAGGCGAAGAGAGTAGCATTGAGACGCATTGGCTCCTAGAGTAAGCGGAGGGTTAATACCTGTCAAATAGAAAGTACTCCTCCTTCAATAGAGTATGGCTATCAACTCGTACAAAGCGTTTCAGCGAACAGTGCAATTAGGGTAGCTCGAAACCCAGATTCCGGCACCCGGTCCACGTTCTATATTTCCGGCGCCAGCCGAGGGAAGGTCATCGACTGCGAGCGGCCGCTGCCCACGCCGATCGCGTTATACTGCTTGCTGTTCACCACCTAAGAGATGGGTGCGTTGCTCGGGACATCGCTGAGGCGCGTCTCCCAAAGAGCGCTCGTCGAACGCTGTGCCGACATCGGATCTCCTGTGGTGTTGAAACTAACGCCCGATAATTGGCACGGCCATGCCGCCCGTGGGCGTACCGGCATACCCTGGACCCTTTCAAGACTGTAACTATTAGATGCAGCGGTGCCAGTTCATATCAAAAATGAGCGGTTACCAAACCCAAAGCCACGAAGCACATCGCTTCTGGCCAACCCATGAGGCAGCGAATAAATAGGCAGGACGTTATCAGCAGAGGAACCATCCGCGCATTGCAACTAT
>JBEKLB010000317.1:0-13552 GCA_050010415.1 Bryobacteraceae bacterium
GCAGCAACCCGCGCGATCGATTGAAGATTTTGGACGCTGGCCAGTTCCAATCGATCTCGCCGTCCTCTTTCTTCAGGATGGGCGCATAAGTGGCTTGCTCGGGATCCTGTTTCACCGGCGCGGGATCGTCGCGCAGCGTTTCGACCAGAAGCTGAGCGCCAGCCCCGGCAAGGCGAGTCCCGAGTTCCAAGGCATCTTCTTCCGGCCCGATTTCGGTCTCCCACTTGAGCAGCATGTCGCCGGTATCGAGCCCCCCATCAATCCTCATGGTTGTCACGCCCGTGCGTGTCTCTCCATTAGCGACGGCCCACTGGATGGGGGCGGCTCCACGATACTTCGGCAATAACGATGCGTGGACATTGATGATGCCGCGCGGCGGAATATCGATGATCGCCTGCGGAACAATCTGGCCGTAACCGACCACGATCATGGCGTCCGGCTTCATCTGCTTCAATTGCTCGACCACCTCCGGATGCCGGATGCGTTCGGGCTGGTGTACCGGCAATCCAAGGCGCAGAGCGGCTTCTTTCACCGGCGATGCGGCCATTTTGCCGCCGCGACCTTTGGGGCGATCCGGTTGCGTAAACACCGCCGATACGCGATGGCCCGTTTCGATGACACGTTCCAGTGTGGGAACCGCAAACGCCGGCGTGCCCATAAAAATCAGGACCATTCTCCAGCTTTCACCAACTTGCGCACTTTGCGCCGAATTAAGTCGCGCTTGAGGGCGCTAACGTGGCTGATGTACAGGCGGCCATTCAGGTGGTCGATCTCATGGCAAAATGCGCGTGCCAGCAGCTCTTCGCCGTTCATTTCGAACCATTCGCCTTGGATGTTTTGCGCACGCACCGTGACGCTCTTAGGGCGCGTCACATGTTCCCGAAATCCAGGCAGGCTGAGGCAGCCCTCTTCGCCGGTCTGAAATTCTTCCTTGCGAATGACCTCGGGATTGATCAGCACGATTCTCTGCGCGGGATCTTCGGCTACCGAAAGATCGATCACCGCGATGCGCTGGGCGATCCCGATCTGCGGCGCAGCCAGGCCAACACCTTTGGCGGCGTACATGGATTCGAACATGTCCTCAATCAGCTTGTTCAATTCCGGCGTATCAAATTCGGTCACGGCAGCAGCTTGCTTTTCGAGGACCTGCTCGCCGTACAAAACGATCGAATACGTCATCAGTAGTTTCTAACCTGCTCCCTGTAGCCGTCGAAATTGCGGCGGGTTTCGTCGAGTGAATCGCCGCCAAACTTTTCCAAAAACGCCTGCGCCAAAACGATGGATACCATCGCCTCGCCAATCACGCCAGCGGCCGGCACAACACACACGTCGCTGCGCTCATAGGCTGCCAGCGCAGGCTCACGCGTGGTTAAATCCACGGATTCGAGCGGACGCCGCAGCGTGGAGATAGGCTTCAGCAGACCGCGAACCACCACATCCTGGCCGTTGGTGATGCCGCCTTCCAAACCTCCAGCGCGGTTGGCTCCCCGAGTGAAGTGGCGCTCCTCGCGATTGTAGTGAATGGTATCCTGCACGCGCGAACCGAAGGATGCCGCCCCTTCCGCCGCGAATCCGATCTCAACACCCTTGACGGCCTGCATCGACACGATGGCCTGCGCGAGGCGACCGTCCAGCCGCGAATCCCAGGTGATGTGCGAGCCAAGGCCGGGAGGCGCTCCGTGCGCCACCACTTCGAAGACGCCGCCCACCGTGTCGCCGGTGCGATAGGCCTGGTCGACAACTTCCTTCATGCGCGTTTCGGCCGCAGCGTCCACGCAGCCCAGCAGAACCTCTTCTCTCTGGCTGAGCGCGACCAATTCCTCCCATTCCGCGGCGCGCCCTAAACACGCTTCGCCGACGCCGATCACGTGGCTCAGCACCGTAATACCAAATTGCCCGAGCAAAGCTTTGGCGATGGCGCCCACCGCTACGCGCGCCGTGGTCTCCCGCGCGCTGGCGCGTTCCAGAATATATCGAGCATCCGGGAAATTGTATTTCAGGCTGCCGGCCAGATCGGCGTGTCCCGGCCGAGGACGCGAAACGGGCTTGTGCTTTTGCGGCTCGTGGTCGGAACCTTCCACGGGCAGTGCATCCATCCAATTCTTCCAGTCTTTGTTTTGGATGATAATCGCGACGGGCGCGCCGATGGTCTTGGAGTGCCGCACTCCCGCGACAATTTCGGCACGATCTGTTTCGATCTTCATCCGCCCGCCACGGCCGTAGCCTTGTTGCCGGCGCCATAGTTCACGATTTACGGCGTCCAGGGAAATTGGGATTCCCGCGGGCAGCCCCGTGAGGGTTGCGACCAGGCACTCTCCATGCGACTCACCGGCAGTTTCGAAACGGAACATGTTTGAGGGAAAACTTTATGTTACCGGAAACCCGGCTCCCAGTGGATTGGTAATGGCCGAACGGCCCTCCCAGGTCCAATTGGCGTGCTATACTAAACTCCAGTTTGATCGTCCCGCCCACGCTTGGCCGCAACACACCGTGCTCCTCGCAAAGCCCGCAATCAAATGTATCCGCTGGGTCTGTCAGTTTAAGTTTGCCAGGTTGTTAGTTTACGTTTGAAGGATGAGTCATGAAAAAAGTGTTTGTAGGAAATTTGGATTTCGGCGCTACCGAGGAAAGTATTCGCAGCGCGTTTGAGGCCTATGGCGCCGTGGAGCGCGTCAGTTTGATGACTGACCGCGACACCGGGCGCTCACGTGGTTTCGCATTTGTGGAGATGAGCGATTCGGCGGAAGCCGATCGCGCAATCGAAGGCCTGAACGGCACCAACCTGGGTGGCCGCGCCATCAACGTCAACGAAGCCCGGCCCAAGACCGACAGTCCTCGGCGAGGCGGAGGCGGCGGCGACCGGCGCGAGCGCCGCTGGTAGGCACCCCTTTTCGTTCCCACGACGAATATGGTCCAATGAGCAAGGTCCTATAGGACCACAATGTTTTTAGGAGGATCCCATGGCTGGCCGGTCAGGCGACACATTCAAAAAACGTCAAAAGGAAGTCGCCCGTGCTGAGAAGCATAGGGAAAAGCTAGCCCGGCGCCTAGAGCGCAAGCAGCTACCAAAAGAGTCTCCCGATAGTGACGAAGGCACACTGGCCGAGCAACTATCATCGGAGGATGCGGCGCAATCGGAGGAGAGCGGCGCGTCACAGTCCATTTGAGCGCCATTCGCGCTTCAATTACCATCAACAAAATAGCAACAAGGAGAGAATGTGAAAGAGACAGGTACAGTAAAGTGGTTTAACGCCGGAAAAGGCTTTGGATTTATCCAGCGGGACAACGGCGAAGATGTGTTCGTGCATTTCTCGGCCATCGAAGCCAGCGGGTATCGCACGCTCGATGAGGGCGCGCGCGTGTCCTTCATCGTGAAGCGCGGTCCCAAGGGCCTGCAAGCCGAGCAAGTGACCCTGGCGTAAACCGAGCATCAACAGTTTCGGATCTGGCCGTTTTATGGCCGGCGAACGCCGGAGCCAGCGGCCAGGTGCCATTTCAAGTTTCCGATTTGGACGTTTCCATGTCAGTTGGCCCGTGAGCTTGGCGCGTCCGTCCTGCCGCTGGAAGGTGCGGTATCCATGCAGCTCCTCTACAAAGGTTTTAACCAGCGCGCGAACATCCGCAGTTACCGTTTTGACGGAGTGCTTCCCAGTGAGCGGCCCACCAGACTCGTCAAGAACCTGGAGTTCCTCCTCAAATTGGACATGACGGTCCTGGCGGAACATCGCATCCGGATTCAAGAGGCTCCGGCGCTGTGCCTGGGGATTCTGCAATCGGCCTTGGCCTTGCCTGGCGCCGATACGATTCCGTTTTTGAGCTACACCATTACACGCGCAGAAATCCTGGCATTCGCGTCAGCCCGCGACGCAGTGCAGGAAGCCAAGGGAACGCGGCGCAAGCATCGTCCGCCATTCAAGCCGACCACGCCCGCGCAGTGGAAATGGCCAGGGCAGTAGACGGCTTTCGTCCGTCATTCTGTTAGCTAGCCTCCAGCCACTTCTCTGCTAACTTTACCGGGTCGCTCGATAAATCCATTGGCGTGCTCTCGAGCTCCTTGCCATCGATGAACGTAACTGCAAGCACTCCGTTCGGCGTAGGACGCAACTCCAATCTTTTGCTCCCCGCTTCCAGGCGCAGCGTCGATTCCACCCAAACCGGCCGCACCAGCATTCTCCGGCGGTGACCCAGTTCACGGCAAGCGGTCAGCAGGCCATCTTTAAATGGCCCGTTGCGCAAGGCTTCCGAGTACGGCGCGATCGCCAGCGCCAGCGATCGGTTGGCCTCGCGCGCCGCAGCTTCGCGCGCCAGAGCTTCCGGGTCCTTCTGCTCCCGCGATTCCAGCGCCTTGAGATTGTTTTCTAAGTTATCGAGGAAACTCATTTTCGGCGGATGGCGCTATTTCTTCTTCGCCGCCGCCGCATCCTTGAGGGCTTTCAAGTGCGGGAGGTCATGTTCTTCCTCATGACACGCCGCCTCGATCATCTGGAACTTTTCGCGAGCCATGGGAAATGCGATCGTCCAGGGCTGCGTATACACCACCGGATCGCTGACGGTGGCCTCGTAGCTGAGGCTGTCCGGACCTGACGGAGTGAAACGTTCCACCACATGTGCCGCGTAGCTGATCACCTCGCCGCCCTCACCCAGCCAAGTCTTGCCGTTCAGATTCGTGGTGTCCACCACCAGCGTGTCGCCCTCCCAATGTCCCACCGAATCGCCCTGCCACAGGCGCAAGTTGTCCGGAAGATGCGGGCGATTATCGAGCGGCACAATGCGCCATGACGTGCGCTCGAACATAAGGGCGACGTAATCCGGTGTTTGAATAAGCTCAATCCCTTCCGGAACGTACATCGAGCGCGGGACGCCTTGGGGGAAACAATGCGCCGTGGGGTCGTCATAGCCCCGTTCAGTCAAGTCTCGGCTGGCCTTCTCCGCCACGGCCCAGGGCTGCATCGGCAGTTTCCCGCTGGGCGGATCGACGATCAGGTTTTTGCCGCTGGGAGCTTTCCCTTCCAATACCTGGTTCGCGCCTCTGGACTGGGATTCATAAAAGCCCTGCAAGTCCGGCTTGCCGTCAGAGGTTCGGCGAAGGTTCGGCACTGTTTCCGCCGCTGGTGGCACACGCGGCGCCACGGCTACACTAAATGCCGGCGTGGGCGCGTTGCCGGGGTACCATGTTCGATCCTCCCGCGTGAACGCGCCATTCACCTCTTCCACTTCAGACTGGCAGGAGTATTCGAAAAGCCGGTCCCGATCCAAACGCCTGCGCAAGGCCAGGTTGATGGTCCAGGGCTTACTGAATACCTTCGAATCCTGCATGGTGGCTTCGTACTGAATCGTGTCGCGGTCCGTCATACGGTAGCGTTCCACTACATGCAGCGCGTCGCTGTGAAAATCGCCCGCCATGTCGAACCAGGTTTTGTCGTTGATGTTGCCGACGTCCACAACCAGGGTGTCGCCCTCCCAGTGGCCGCGTGAATCGCCCATCCAGAAATCGGCGTCTGTGGGATGCGGAGTGCCGTCGGTGTAGATGAGGCGATAGTCCAACTCCCACTCGAAGGCCATCCCGATGAGCTTCGGCGTCTGAAAGATCTGAAACGGGAAGTCACACCCGGCATAAAACACTTTGAAAACGGATCGGCGGTCAGCCGATTGCGAAAGTTCTCGGCCTTCTGCTTAGCGGCCCACGGCTGATAGGGAATTTCCCCGCCCGCCACAACCGACCGTCCGGCCAGCATGTTGAGGCTCGCAACGTGATCCTCAAGGTCGGCCCCGGCAGTGCTGGAGGCCTGCCAGATGCCGTCGAAGTTGGGCTTGCCGTCGGCGGTGCGCGGCAAAGTTTGTGGTTGCGCCGAAGGAGGGGCGCCGGGGGGAGCGGCCATCAGCGCGCTGGACAAAGCTATTAAGGCAATGGTGACAAGACGGTCTGTGTGCATTCGAGAACTACCTCCGGGTTGCGGTAAGCGAATTTCCTGGCTTCGTTTCTCCACGGCCCGGTGGAGGCGCTACAAGAGCAGTATATCAAGCGATTCCCGGTAACAGGAATGCTACGGAAGCGTAAACACGTTCAGCGTCAGCCCCGATACGATGGCCACGTATTGTTTCCCGTCCTTGCCTTCGTACGTCATCGGATCCGCATTCGCCGTCGCGTCCAGCTTCGCCGACCACAGTTCCTTGCCGGTCTTCGAATCCATCGCGCGGAAACGATTGTCACTGACGATTCCGGCGAAAACCACGCCGCCCGCGGTTGCCGTGGGACCGGCGAATCCTCCGCTTCGTCCGGTATTCTGCTTCTCCGCCCCCAGGTCTTCGGTGATTCCGAACGGCGCCTGCCAGGCGAACTCACCGGTGTTCGCGTTCACCGCCGTCAGCCGGCCCCAGGGTGGTTTCTGGCAAGGCCAGGTGAGCTTCGAGCCTTCTTTTATAGGCGCAGTGAAGGTGTGAAACGGTCCCGGACCATCCACGCCGGCGCGCGTATATTCGAGCGGGGAACCATGCTCGTCGAACGAGTATTCTACGCCCGGTTTTTTCTTCTCCGTCCAGCCCACCTGGCCCTGATCGTGTGTGTAGGCGAAGATGAATCCGGCCTTCGGATCCACTGCCATTCCGCCCCAGTTGGTGCCGCCCGTCGCGCCCGGAAAAATAATCGTCGATCTCGGCGGCTTGCCGGGTTCCTGCAGCAGAAACGGCGTGAATGGACCCGCATTGTAGAACCCGCCGCTCCTCTCCACCAGCGCCTTGCAAGCAGCGGCATGTTCGGGTGTGGTGTCTTGGGCCGTGACCAGGTCTTCGGGTTTGTAGTCCATGCGCGCCAGCGGCGGCGGCTTCAATGGGAACGGTTGCGTGGGCGAATACCACTCGCCCGGCACATCGCCCGCGGCCACTTTGCGCTCCTCCACGCCAAATACGGGCTTGCCGTTGGTGCGATCCAGAATGAACATCCAGCCCGTCTTGCCGATCTGCGCGATGGCTGGAATCTTCTTGCCGTTCACCGTAATGTCGAGCAGCACCGGCGCCGGCGGCGAATCGTAATCCCACAAATCGTGATGGACGGTTTGGAAATACCATTTGAGCTTCCCGGTTTCGGCGTCCACCGCCACGACGGAATTGCCGAAAAGATTGGCGCCCGGCCGGTCGCCCCCGTAGTAATTGGAAGCGGGTCCGCCGATCGGCATATAGAGCATGCCGCGCTGCTCATCCACCGTCATTTGCCAAGCCCAAACATTGGTGCCCGACCGGCCCTTCCAACCATCGTTGAGCCACGTTTCATGCCCCACTTCACCCGGCTGCGGCACGGTATGAAAATCCCACAGCTTCGCGCCGGTTCGAGCATCGTAGGCGCGCGTATCGCCTGGGTCCCCCACCGGCAGCTCTAGGACACTGGCACCTACCATCACCAGATTCCGAAAGATGGTCGGGACCCCCGAGTATCCCACCGCCATGTCGACCATGCCTTCCTTACCGAAGCCCGGATCGATCTTCCCGGTGGTAGCATTCAGCCCGATCAGATTGCGCCCTGAAGCGAAGATGATGCGCGGCGGATTCTGCTTGTCGCCCGGCCAATACGCAACACCGCGTGTCGACGGACGGCCGTTCGTCACCGTGTAGCTCCACACTTCCTTGCCAGTCGCGGCTTCGAGCGCCACCACGCGAGCCGACGCTGTGACGTACATGGTTCCGTTCACCACGATAGGCGTCGCTTCCGACCCTCCTCCGCCAAAGCGCGGCGCCGGCCCTTCGCTCTTGAGCGAAAAGGTCCAAGCCGATTTCAACGTGGCGACGTTTTTCGCATTGATTTGCGTCAGCGGCGAATAGCGCGTGCTGGCCATATCGTGGTTGTAGGAAGGCCAGTCGCCCGGCGCCGCTTTGGTGTCCGCCGCGCTCGCGCGAGCCGCAAAACAAGCCAGCAGCAGGCAGGCGCCTAGAACATTCCCGCGTATTGTGGCGCACGCACTCCTGCGTGCCGCGTTCACAATCGTGTGAACGCCTTCGAGTCCAGGGCAAAACGTGTTCGCATGAGTGCAAACACGGCACGCACGAGTGCATGCGCCACCCATGCTTGCACCCATAAGCTGACCGTGGGCTAACAAATCCAGAACCCGTTGTGATTGGCTCGCCATACGGACGGATTGCGGTCCCATTCGTTAGGCATGCTATCATGCCAGGCCAACGAGCGGTTTGCTAGTCTGGAAGACTCATAATCTGGCAACCTGGAGGTCTCCCAATGCGCCTTCCTGTTCCCGTCCGCGCAGCGCTTGCTTGCTCTCTCGTCGCGATTCCGCTGCTCGCGCATGACTATTTGGATACCGTGGTAGAGCGTGCCCGCAAGGAGTTCAACGTTCCCGGTATTGCCGTGGCCGTGGTCAAGGACGGCCAGGTCGTGGCATTAAAAGGCTACGGTATGCGGCGGCTCGGCAACCCGGCGCCCGTTACGCCTCACACCATATTTGGAATTGCATCCAATAGCAAGATCTTTACGTCGGCCGCGCTGGCCATGCTGGTGGATGAAGGCAAGCTCGATTGGGAAGACCGCGTGGTGGACCGCCTGCCCGGTTTCCAAATGTCGGATGCGTACGTCAGCCGTGAAATGCGCATCCGGGATCTGCTGTGCCATCGCAGCGGCTTGCCGTTAGGCGGCGGCGATCTGATGTTCTGGCCTGCCAGCGATTTCACCGCGGATCAAATCAACTACCGGCTGCGCTTCGTTCCCCTGGCCACCAGCTTTCGCAGCGCCTACGCCTACGACAACGTCCTCTATAACTCCGCCGGCGCGGTGATCCGGCAGGTTTCCGGAAAACCCTGGGCCGATTTTATTCGCGAGCGCTTCTTCACGCCGCTGAATATGCGCGATAGCAAAACCAGCATTCGCGACATTGACGCATCCACGGATGTAGTGGCCCCACACGCTCTGGTGGACGGAGTGCTTCGGCCTTTGGAACACGAGCCGCTCGACAACAACGCTCCGGCCGGCGCTATCGTTTCTTCGGTGGACGACATGAGCCGCTGGGTGCTGGCGCTGCTCAACAAGGGCGACCTGGGCAACGGAAAGCGGCTGTTCAGCGAGAAGCAGGCGCGCATTCTTTGGACTCCCTTGACGATACTTCCTATCCCCGAGCCTTCCGCTGAACTGGCCGAGGCACAAGCGCATCTGATCGACTACGCGATGGGCGAAGTATTGCAGGATTATCGCGGGCACTTGCTGGTCTGGCACACCGGCGGCTTACAAGGAATGGTCAGCATCGTGGCCATGCTGCCCGAGCTGAACGTGGGCGTCGTTGTGCTGACCAATCAAGAGGAAGGCGGCGCCTTCCAATCCATCGCCAACACCGTTCTCGATCATTATCTCGACGCCCCTCCGAAAGATTGGGTGACGGCTTACGCTACCGTTCGCAAACGCCGGGTGGAGGAAGCGGAAAAGACGGTGCACGAGGCCGCCGGCAAACGCGATACGTCATCCAAGCCCTCGCTGCCGCTCGATTCCTATGCCGGGCGCTACCGCGACCCTTGGTATGGCGACATCGTCATCGAAAAGCAAGGCATTGGGCTGGGCGTCCGATTTACTCACACGCCGGCGCTCACCGGCAAGCTGGAGCACTGGCAGCAGGATACCTTTGTCGCGCACTGGAACGATCGTTCTCTTCTGGCCGATGCGTACCTCACTTTCTCTCTCAATCCCGACGGCACAATCGATCGCGCGAAGATGAAAGCCGTTTCTCCGCTCACCGATTTCAGCTTCGATTTCCACGATCTAGTCTTAAAACCGGTGGTCAAGGATGCACCGCCGTATTGAGCTCCAACTGCCCGCCAGGAGCCGGTTCAGGGCCCTCGTCACTATGCTAGGTTGTAAAGTAATGCGTTTCGCCTCTCCGTTGAGACTCCACCTGTTGCTAGTCGGTATCTTGACCGCCGCGGTTTTCTGCGTGTCCGCGCAAGAGGAAAATACCAAGGAAAGTCAAGCAAAGGGAATGCCGCCCAGAGCGACTCCCGCTGACTACCAGACCCAAGGACAAGCCGGCGCCGTAACCATAGCAGCCGAGTTTATGGGCCACTCCGTTCCCACGCCCGAACACACTTTCTCCGCGGAGGATTACGTGGTAGTGGAAGCTGGGCTTTTCGGGCCTCCGGGAGGGCAAACCACGCTAGCGCGCGGAGATTTTTCGCTGCGCGTCAATGGCAAGAAGGTGGCCTTGTCCAGCGAGCCCTACGAACTGGTTTTCAAGTCCCTCAAAGATCCCGAGTGGCAACCGCCGCAGACGGAAGAAACCAAGAAGTCGAGCACCAGCCTCAACACCGGAGGAGGGGGGCAAAATGACAGTGCACCGCCCCCGCCGCCTAAGATGCCGTTTCCGCTGCGCCGCGCGATGGAACAACAGGTTCAAAAGGCCGCGATGCAAGAGGGCGGCCGTCCTCTGCCTCAGGCCGGACTGCTGTTCTTCTCCTATCGCGGAAAACCCGAGAACATCAAATCGCTGGAGTTGATCTATAGCGGCGCGGCGGGCAAGGCTACCCTGACACTGCAACCGTAAACAAATTGCCTTGGTTCAGCAGCCACTGCGGATCCAAGCGCCGCTTGACGTCCAGCATGCTCTGGATCTGCCCGGGCGTATATTGCAACGCGAGCAAATGCGCTTTCCGTTTGCCGAGGCCGTGTTCAGCCGAGACCGTGCCGCCGAGACTCACCGCGTGACGCGCAAAATCGAGCATCAAACGCTGGCCCGCTTCGAACTCGGCTGGGGACCTGGGAAGAATATTGACGTGAACGTGCGCATCGCCAATGTGGCCAAAGATGACGTATTCCAAAGCGTGCTGCATTAACTGGGTGTGATAAACCGCGAGCATCTCGCGATTGCGCGCCAGCGGCACCGCATAGTCGGAGCCAAGCTTCATAAATCCGCGCCGGCGCATGGTGTCGTTCACTAATTCGGGAAGTGCGTGGCGGAAACGGCGGAAACGTTCCCGGTCCTGGTCGCTCGCGGCGAACCAACTGTCTTCCGGAGCGTGGTCAGCCCAGAAATCGATATCGCCGTCTTCTTGTTCGATGAGCAGCGCCGCGGCGGCACGCGCGGGAATTTCCGGATAGTGGGGCCGCAACAATTCGAGTGAATTGGCGTCGAAGTATTCGATCATGCGGAGGCCGGGGATACGCCGCCACGCGTCCACCACATCCACAGCCGCGCCGTCGCTGACGAGGAACACAATGCCCGCGAGGACATCGGCGGGCGCAGGCAAAAGCCGCAACTCGGCCTCCGTGACCATTCCGAGCGTGCCTTCGCTACCAGCGATCAGATCGATCCAATCCATCCCCGGAGCCAGCGGATATCCGGCAGTGTTCTTGGTGGTGTGAGGCAGTGGAAGCTCGGGCACCTCGAAATCCACTTTGTCGCCTCGGCATATATCGAGCACCCTGCCCGTCATGAGTGCGACACGCAGGCGAAGAATATGCCGCCGGGTAGCCCCATAACGAAAGCTGCGTGATCCGCTGGCGTTGGTGGCGATGGTTCCTCCGACGCTTGCGGTACGCTCCGTCGGATCGGGTGCGTAGAACTGGCCGGTCCGCGCCGCCGCGGTTTCGAGCTCATCCAGCGAGACACCTGGACCGGCGATGGCGCGCCCAGGGCAGACTTCGAGGCGTCGGAATTTTTCGAGTGAGACCGCCCAACCGCCTTGCGGTACGCAGCCGCCAGTCAAGCCGGTGCGCGCTCCAACCATGGTTATGGGCACTCGCTCCGCGATGATATCGAGCAGCTCTGCTTCAGACGCCGGCGTTAAAACTCGCGCCGCCTCACCCCGAAACCCCGACGCATCATCGAGCATGCACCCCGGCATTCCTCGTATTCCCCGTCTCCCCTGTATTCCTTCTTCTGTCTTCGGAATTCCCGCTCAGACCTCTAAAATCACCGGCATAATTAAGGGACGTCGTGAAGTCTCTTTACTTAAGAACCGTTTGAGGTCCGCCCGAATCTTCTCCTGCATCACGCCCCAATCGGTACGCTCTTCCTCGCTGGACGATTCGAGCGTCCGCGCCACCACCTGTCTGGCTTTCTGCAACAGATCGGAGCCATCTTCAAAGGACATGAAGCCACGACTCACGATCTCGGGCAGCGTTTCGTTCCTTCCCGAGTTCTTGCTGATAGCGATGATGGGTAGCACGAAGCCGTCTTCAGAAAGATGACGGCGGTCGCGAATCACGATGTCTTCCACCACTTCGTCGATGGTGCCCGAATCGATGCACACGCGTCCCACCTGCACCTTTTCGCCCCGCCGCGCCCCGGCGCGATCGATCTCCAACGTCTCGCCAGTCTCGAGCGTGAACGTTTCCTCCAGGCCCGCCCCTCGCAGATGCGAAGCCAGAGCGGCGTGCTTAGCCAGCTGCCGATACTCGCCGTGGATGGGCAGAAAATATCGCGGCCGTAGCAGATTCAATACCAGGCGCAGCTCTTCCACGCTGGCATGACCCGACACATGCACCGGCGGATTCATGCTGCCGTAGATCACCTCGGCGCCACGCTTGGCGAAGTGGTTGATCATCCGGTAAATTCCCTTTTCATTACCAGGAATGATCCGCGCGCTCAGCACCACTGTGTCGCCGCGCTCCACCGACAGATTCTTGTGATTATCCACGGCGATGCGCGAGAGCGCCGACATCGGTTCGCCCTGCGTGCCGGACGCCACCACCACTACTTTGCTCGGATCGGCCTGCATGATGTCTTGCGGGCGCAACAAAATGCCATCGGGCAGGCTCAGCAACCCGAGCGAATGCGCGATCTCGGTGACGTTGTTCATGCTGCGTCCCAGGAACGCAACCTTGCGGCCATACTCGGCGGCCACATCCAGAATCTGCTGCAGCCGGTGAATGGACGAACTGAAGCAGGAGATCACCAGCCGCCGCTCGGCACGATAGAAGATTTCGTCCAGGCGCGGACGCACGGCGCGCTCGCTCTCGGTGTAACCCGGCCGGTCGACGTTGGTGGAATCGGACATCAGCAGCAGCACGCCGCGTTTGCCATATTCGGCGAAAGTGTGCAGATCGAAGGGCTCGTTGTCGGTGGGCGTGGGATCCACCTTGAAATCGCCCGTGTGGATGATTACGCCCAGCGGCGTGGTGATGGCCAGCGCCATGGAGCTGACGATGGAGTGCGTGACGTGAATGAACTCAATGCTGAACGCGCCGAGCTGGATCCGCGATCCCGGCTTCACTCGGTGAAGCTTGGCGTCGCCCAACATCCCGTGTTCGTCCAGGCGGCGCTCCACCATATTCAGCGTAAAGGCCGCGCTGTAAACCGGCATGTTGATTTCGCTGAGCAGAAAAGGCACCGCGCCAATGTGATCTTCGTGGCCATGAGTAAGGATCAACCCCAAGACCTTCTCGCGATTCTGTTCCAGATAGGCGAAATCGGGCGTAACAATATCCACACCCAGCAGCTCCGCATCGGGAAACATCATGCCGGCGTCGACGACAATGATGTCGTCTACGTTTGTGACGTGAATTCTATTGATAGGTATTTCTCCCTTGTGTCCGAGCGGAATTTATTTATTTTTGTTATGAGTTATGTTT
>JBEKLB010000318.1:0-8051 GCA_050010415.1 Bryobacteraceae bacterium
GAAGAAGTAAAGGATAGCGAGTGCCATTGCCGCGACCGAGGCGAGGAACAAAAAACCCGCGTTGTAACCGAAATGATGGACGATGGCGCCGGCTATTACCTGACTCAGCGAAGCGCCAATGCCGACCGCCGTACTGATGGCCCCGAGGGTGAGATTGAAGCGGCCCGAGCCCTGCGTCAAATCGGCGATCACGAGCACCGAGACAACACCGAATATTCCCGCCCCCACACCATCAAGAACTTGGATACCAACCAACGCAACCGTGTGGTGGGTGAGTGTGTAGAGAACAGCGCGAACTGGCAGGACCCCAAAAGCAACCAGCAGCAGAGGCTTTCTACCCCACGAACCTGCGCTCCGCCCCGCCCACGAAGCAAGTAATGTGATGACAAGCTGCGTGGTCACCACGCACGCCGACATAAACAACATCGAGCTTCGGCCCTTACCCTTGGCCAGCATTTCGCCCAGAAGCGGCAGCATCGCGGCGTTCGCAAAGTGAAACATCACTGCACAGGCAAGGAAAATAAGAAGCGGGCGATCCTTGAGGAGCGCCCGTGCTTCGGCGGGTTTTCCGTCTTCGTCACCCTCCTTTGCGCCCCGCGCTCGCCCGTAATCGATCTCGTCGGGGCGGATGATGAGAAGCGTGAGGATGGTTGGGAGCGCACAAACCGCCACGAAGAAAAAGATGCTGCGATTGGAAACGAAATAACCAAGGACGCCCATCGATACGGCGGCCACGACGTTGCCAGCAGAGTTGAAAGTCTGGTTACGGCCTTGGCGGCGATCAAACAAATGGTGTCCCACGATCCCAAGCGAAACGGCACAGATGGCCGGACCAAAAACGCTCGATGTGCCGCCTATTAAGACTTGGGCCGACATCACCGACCAAAAAGTTGGCAGAAAAGCAATCAGGAGTGCCCCCGACGCCAGTGCGGCGATCCCAACGGCAATCAAGGCGCGCTTGGATCGGAGGCGGTCAACCAGCGCACCCGCTGGCGTCTGCATGAGAATTCCTGCTAACCCGCCGACTGTAAGCGCCAGCCCGACCCTCTCTTCGTTCCATTCGTAGCCAGCGAGGTAAATCGCGAGGAACGGTCCAACTCCAGTCTGAACGTCGGCGAGAAAAAAATTCAACCAGTCCAGACCACGGAGCGTACGGGCGGAAGGGGCTTTGTCGTCCCATTCTTTCAATGCGTTCGGGTTCTTTCCACCGCGGGATGAGCTGAAGAGGGAAGCTGATTTCTTCATTCTGGACCTTGCGACAGCAGATTTGGGGCCACTAAGTTATGACTATGTTCGGCAAGGCCAAAGTCTAACGCCGCAAGATTGGGTCCTTTGTGCATAACGGCGCCATCGACACCATCGGCATTACTCTGGAGCGCCTGGTGCCTCCCGGAAAGATCACGCTCATGCGCATGATCGAGCTGTTCAGCACCGGGCCCGCTCGCGTGCTCAACCTGAACCGCGGCCGTCTTGCCGTTGGTTCACCTGCTGACGTCACGCTCTTCGACACCGAACGATCCTGGACTTATGACGTCAACCGCTCGGCATCGAAGAGCCGCAATTCTCCCTTTGACGGCCATATTTTTCGTGGCGGCCCGGTAGCGGCTATCGTCAACGGGAAAGTGGTTTAGGCCGTCGATCACGTCGCCCTCGGCGTACCAGCCGCATCGCAATAGCGCCGATATTTCGCACTCGGCGCCAACGTCGGACAAGAGTCTCGGCGGCCGTTGGAAGACCACGCGTTAGGCAGCGTCGACCCGCCCACCCGCATCGTCTTACCTCATTCTTCGTCGAAGTGGCAGTCCAACGCAGTTGGCGGATGCTGGTAGCCTTGTCGTTCCTAATCCAGTAGGCTCAGTGGCACCAATTTCGGATAGCCGCCCACAAGGCCTCGGCCCGCCGATTGAGGCGGGTGTAAGATGGCTATTCCGAGACCAGAGCCAAATGCCAGATCCGAAGCTCGAAGAGGTATTCAAGACCTCGGGTGTGCCAACGTACACCTTCGTGAAACCCATCGAATACGACCGGCTAATCGTAGGTCTCCGAACCCCCGGGCGCGGTTTGATTATCGAGGGACCTTCCGGCATCGGAAAGACCACGAGCGTGCTCAAGGCTCTTGAAGAACTCGGACTTGCCGGAAAGACTCTGAGCCTAAGCGCACGGAAGACTGAAGACCGAGCGCTCATCGGGGAGCTTCCCTCAATGACCGCCATTGGTACGGTACTAATCGACGACTTTCATAGGCTAGACGACGGCGTAAAGCATCGCGTAGCTGACTATCTGAAGACGCTCGCCGACGAAGAAACGCCCAACAGCAAGCTCCTTGTTGTAGGCATAAACAAGGCTGGCGATTCGCTCGTGCGTTTTGCGGCGGATCTTAACAACCGCATCGCACTGATCAACGCGTCGTCTCCACGGCCAGGATGCCGTCCGATTGCAGTTTCTGCCTCGCCTGATCCAGATCGATGCGCGTCAAAAAGGGACCTATCAGGATGCGGCTGTGGCCAGCATCCCGGGTCTGAATTTGGGCGAGAAATCCTTTGGCTTGGAGGGCGTTCGCAAAAGCGTCGTCTCGTTCGGGGCCGAGAGCGCCCACCTGCAAATAGAATTCTCCCACTGAAGGCAGCGGGGCAGCCGTGGACTGTTGGGCGCTTCCATTGGCGGCGACGATCCGAACACCGAGATACCAGATCCCGAGCGCGAGCCCAATGGTCACGGTAGCGGCGAAGCCGATCAACAAACCCTTGAGGAGCTTCGAGGTTCCGCCGGACGCCGGAGCGGACTCAATCTCCTCGTCAGTTGGTGATGGCGGCGGTGCTATGTCGGTGGCGCAGTCAGTAGCAGGCATACGGTCCCCTCCGTACTCGTCCTAAGTTGGACACCCTATTGATCGGCGCATCCGGAACCAAGCAATAGACCGGAGGCCCACGAAATACGGTATCTGGCATTTGAGCCAGGGTTCGCTAAAATGGATCAACCGCATGGGAACCGATCTAGTTAAAGCGCCTAAAATCAATGAGAAGTGCGCCTGTTTCAAGCTTGTAATCCGGCGCTCCAAGATCCACCGCTACGGAGTGTTTGCCGGCCAGCGTATTCCGGCCAATCGTAAGGTGATTGAGTACACCGGCAAGCGCCTGAATCGGAAAGAAGCGAAGGTTCGGGGCGATGGCGATTACACCTACCTGTTCGCCGTGGATCCGTATTGGACGCTGGATGGCGCGGTGGGCGGCAGCGGCGCCGAGATCATCAACCATAGCTGCAGCCCCAATCTGGTGAGCCGCATTATGCGAGGCCACGTCCTCTATATGAGCCTTCGCAGCATCAAGCCTGGCGAAGAGCTGACGGTGGATTACAACTTCGATAAGGACGTCCGAACGTTTCCCTGTTCCTGCGGCGCACCGGGCTGCGGCGGAGCCATTGGGAAGACCAAGAAATGATTCTGTAGCAACGAAGTGGTAAAGTCGGTGGCATGGCTACACCGGCCCAAGCAACGCTCGATCAAATCAAGCTCGCGATGGCGAGCACCAACGACCTCTTCAACGTGGAGGTCTTTCAGAAGCGAAATTTCGCGGCGCTCGATCAAGTCTACACCTCGGATGCTCGCATTCTTCCTCCGGGCGCACCCCTGATTACGGGACGGCCGGGCATCCAGAAGTTTTGGTCCAACCTGATTCAGGCGGTGAACGCGAAATCGGCGGTGCTGGCCTCGATCGACGTGATGCCCGCGGGCGATGGCATTGTCGAGATTGGAAGCGCGACGCTTACCATCCAGCCTGAGGGTCAGGGCGCGAGCGAGCTGGGGGTGAAATATGTGGTGTATTGGCGGCAGGAAGATGCCCGCTGGAAATGGCACGTCGACATCTGGAATACGAACGCCTGATACCCAGCGGGGTCCGCGCTACTTCTTCTGCTGGGGGCGTGGCTCGGATGCGGGAGGCACCAGGTTCTTGATGCGAAGGTAGACCACCATGCTGCCGTAGATCTCGTTGTTGTGGGCGTAATTCAGGGTCAACAGGCCCATGCGCAGATTGCGAGTTTGCCGCCCGCTCTCTTGAGTGATGTCGATGACCTCTGAACCGGACCGGTCGGTAAGCCCCTGGTACACGCCGTCGCAATAGGCGAAAGCGTCATTGAGAGCTTTTATAAACTCGGCTTTGGTCCCCAGTTTTTCGAGATTCGCAGTGTTGGGATTCTTCTCGCCTTTGGCCTGCGAACACCACAGGAAATTATAGTTGGCGACGTGGCCCACCTGTTGTCCAAAGGTGCGAACTTCCTGCTGCGCGCCAGGACGCATGTCATACGAATCTTCGGGCATCTTTTCCGCGGTTCGCAGGATGGTGGCCCGGTTACGTGTATAGGCATCGCGCAGCCAGTTGGACATGGGATTGTCCTCGGCCGGCTTGCCTTGTGCAAAAGCGGCAGCCGCCAGCGACGCAAGCAATGCGATCCGATAGCACGTTCTCATGTTCGTCCTCCGCCATATCATAATCCGAGCAACGGTTCTGGCGCTCGGAAGGGCTGACGACAAGAAAGAACGGCGCAGGCTCAAGGATAATGGGAATGGATGAAGCTGGTTCGGATGCGCTTGTTTCTGATCGCCGCAGCCCTGCTGTTGCTGGCCTACGCCTGCGATTACGTTTCGATCGCCTACCGCATTCCGGGTGGACGCGAGCAGTTCGGCTCCATTGAGGTGCAGAAGTTACTCGCAGTCCCACAGAAAGACCGGAAAATGGAATACATCGCCGATCCGCCGCAACAGGAACAGTGCGTGTATTCGTTTTTTCCGCAGCTCGGCCTGACGCCGTGCTGGTATCTGGCGCGCCACGCCCGGCAGCAAGTCAATTATTGAGTGCGGACGCGATCTAAGAAGTTGTGCGCTGAGCTGCGTCAGCCTCGAGTGCCAGAGCCAGAAGCAAATCGAAGAATCTGGCCGGTTGACCGGCAAAAAGCCCGCTTGCGCTGAGCGCTCTTACGGCTCCCAGCGCGTCGATCTGTCCCTGGGAGGTGGGCCGAATCACCGCGCATTTCGGCAGATTGGGGCGGATGAATTCACAGGGCACGGGGAAGATCAGGTTGGTCTGCAGCGCGGGATTTACGGTGGCATCGAAATTCGGGAATTCCGGCAGGCCGTTGGCGGCAGGCAGGGGCGCGACGGGCGGCTGCACCGAATTACCCGAAAAATCCACCCATTCCAGGAAATGGCAGATCTCGTCTCCGCCGATGCTGAGCGTGATCTTCAGGACTTCGACGCTGGACACTTTTTGACTTAACGTGGCGTAGAGGCTGGAACCACCCTGCTCAATCGATCCGAAGTGAAAAGCCGCAATATTGGCAATGGCCTGGATATTGGATAATGCAAAGTCGGCATTGGTTCTGGGAATTGCCGGAACATTCGCCAGGGTAATCGCTTGCGGAAAGGTAGCTCCGAAATCCGGGTTCTGCGAGCTGCGGTACCTGGTATACCAGCTGGTGTCCACGGTGATTTTCATCAGGTTGGTGAGCCGTCCGAGAGTCTTGTTGGCTCCATCGGCCTGGCTGCTCGGCAAAGTGCGAAATTCATCCAAATTTACGGCCGGCGCGCCAATGGACGGCAGGTACGCATTCAGGAAGGTGGCGTGGCTGAGCTCGTCCAGGGTGTTGCTCGAAATATACTGCGGGCCGTCGGGATCGAGATTCATCATAGCGGCCTGATAGGGATTCATGGGCGTGAAAGGGGCTGTTTCCACGGGAAGCTGGCCCGGCGTAAGGCCGCCCAGTTCCGCATACTGCTGCCACAGATCGGCCTCAATCAACTCGGCCGCCGCCAGAAACGAGAGAATTGCGATATCGCCGCGGGTGGGGGTTAATATCTGTGCCGAGGCGGTATTGCTCGCCACCAATCCGGCTCCGACCGTGGCGGTACCCGCGAGCAGGCTTTTTTTGAGAAATGAACGACGATTCGCAGGAAGTGTCAACTTATCTGCACCTATTTGTTTCAAGAGCGTTCTCCTTGACTCAGGTATTTGTTCAGGGCGCAGTATCGAAAGTGTGCTTGCGCCTAAGAGGAGAGTACTCGACTCTCTGTGGCATTTCTATGAAAAGGGAAAACGTTTACAATAACTTTACCCCGCAGTTTAAGCGCGTCACATGCGGCGCTTCGCAGCTCACACGAACGCTCGGGTTAGGAAAGATACAAACGAATTACTTCTGCGCGTAAGCGCGGATGGTCCAGGCGCCGGCGTAATTGCCCATCCGCCAGGTGCCGCTGATGGCTTTGGCGATGGCCGACTCGAAGAGGGCGGGCAGGCGCGAATTCAGCGGAAGCTCATTTTGCGCTTGCCATGTGCCATCGTAAGTTTCGCCGGAAGCGCGGCGGGCCTGCCAGCTTCCTTTCCAAACTTTGCCTTCTTTGCCCGCGGCCCAGGTGCCTGTCGCCAGTTCCGCGCCATTCTGATCTCGAAGGGACCAGGCGCCGCCAACCGTATCCGGGGCCTGGCCAGCTGCGGCATTCCATGTTCCCGCGAACGTGGCGCCGCTCGCGACGGTTGCGGCCCAGGTACCTTGCCACTGCGGCTGGTCAGCGATCATTGGCATCGAGAAACTCGAGAGCAAGAACAGAGCTAACGCCCAACGTCTGATATCCATACGTATGTCTTTCGGCCGGGGAGGGCCGGTCCAAGAGATGGGATCTTCGGTCAGGGATGTCTAGACGCCTCGGAGCGTCTCCAGGAACGGATCGCCGACAGTCGCGAGCTTTCGCTCCAGCCGCTCGGTGCAATCGCAGTTCTCGCAGGCCCAGGGCTCCGATCCGTTCTGATCCCGGCACTGCGCTCGGTCATGCGCATCCTGCACCTTGACGAGTTCGAAGTATTGCTCCCAATAGGGCCGCTCTTCTTGCAACGGCGTCGGGCAGTAGCAGACCTCAACCCAGCGGGACGTGCCGTCCGGGCAAAGCCGGGCGTCTTGCATGTTTCGCAGATACTCGCCGCCGGCTACCGAGCCCTTGCCGAGAGTTCTGTCTTCAATCGCCTTGAGAAGAGTTCGCTCGCCACCTGGCCTGACACGGGCGCGCACTAAGTACCGCATGCTGTTTCCATTCTATGTGCCGCAGCGGTCGCCAGGTGTTTCGCCGCCTCCGTCTAACGACCAGTAACCAATGGTGAGCAAGACGGAACAGATATTTCCCGGCCAGTCCTCGATACTGAGGCGGAACAAGGAGAAATTATGTCCCGCTTTTCGATTATGGGCTTTCTTGCCCTCGGTGTAGGCCTGTCGACGCTTACAGACGCATCACGGGCTCAAGTCGTGGTTGGTGTTGGCGCACCTCCCGGATGCCCTTATGGATACTATGACTACGCTCCGTACGCCTGCTCCCCGTATGGGTACTATGGGCCGGACTGGTTCAATGGCGGCCTTTTCATCGGAGCCGGACCGTGGTTTCACGGCGGTGCCGGCTTCTACGGTCACGTTGATAATCGCTACGATCCGCGCAACGGATACGCCGGACCGACGCCAAATCGCGGCGATCGTGCGTTCAACCACTTCCAAGCGAACGAGGCGCGCGACGGGCGAGGGCATACAGGCAATGCGGGACATGAAGGCGGAGGCGAGCACCAAGCTGGTTCGCAAGGTAGCCGTGGTGGCGGTGGGCACGGCGGCGGACACGGCCATTAGTATTCGACTTTGATATGTACGCCGGGGCCTCAAACTCTTGCAGGATAGCCGTCAGCGAGCTGGTTTGAGTAGGACGGCCTTGCGATGAAGTCCGGAAATTTTCCGCTCGTCCTCAGTGTCCCCCAACGGGACGACAGCTAATTCGGTACACATAGCCTAACGAAACATCTGAGCGTCAAACCGTCGCTCGGGCTACCGGGTCGTTATCTATGCCCCTCAGGCCACCACTGGCGTGCGTTCAACAATGAGAGATATTTAGCGCTGGCTCGTACTGGGTCTGGAATCTTGATACGCTCTCAAGTACGCTCAATAGCTGAGGGGATTTTGCAATGGACGGCTTCAGGATGTATTTTCCTCTTGAGCTTAGCGGCCCAGAGATCGCCGATACCCTGCGAGCT
>JBEKLB010000319.1:0-11364 GCA_050010415.1 Bryobacteraceae bacterium
ACCGTCAAGCCGTCGAACCAGGTTGCATCGGCAGGGCAGTCGAGCCCGGGACGAAGGGGCGCCAGGAAACCGGTAGCGAAGAATTCACCGGCGTCCACAAAGACGCGATTGTTCCACCCGTTGGATGGATCCATATAGGGGACGAACAACTCGCTGACGCTGGCTTCATAAAGAATGGAGCGAGGCTGGCCATGGTCGACGAAGCGCACCAGGTTGAGGATGGTGCCGAGGCGCGCATCGATGCGAACACGGAAGAGCCAGTTCTGCCAAGAGATCTCACCGTTCTCGATTTTGTAACTGGGACCGGCGGGTTGGGAAATCGAGATGGGCGTGGTGTGCGGGCGAGGATTTTCCGGAATCCCTTCGTAATCGATATTGCCGGTCGGAACCGGAACCATTTCGGTATCCACCACTTTGAGGACCTTCCTGGTAGCCATGTTCACCTGCAAGGTGAGGCCTTCGATGGTGCGCCCCCAACTGTGATAGACGCCGTGCCTCTCCGCGCACGATCCGAAGCCCATTCTTTGCGTGGCCTGCTCGGGGATGGACTGGTAAGCGCCCGGGAGCACGATACACGATATGGTTCCCAGGTCGGTGATTCCACGCTTCTTGAAAGCTTCCACTACTCGCGGATCGCTCTTGATGGCTTCGTCCTCGCCGAACAGTTCGCTGCCAAGGATGGGGGCTTGGACGCCGGGCAGCTCTTCAAAGCTGACTACCTTTTTTCCCGCGATGTCCACCCGGGCGGCAAACGTTTTTTCACCGCGCAAGAGCACCACGTCGGCCTCTCGCGCGAAGGGCTGGCCGGAGTGATAGCTGAGGACGGACGCTTTGGCCGGCGGATGGAGCAGTATGCTCGCAAAAAGAGTATCCGGAGTGATTCGGCTCGCCTGTTGGAGAGTATCGTAGACGGTCCAGTATTCGGTCTTCGTCAGGCTGTCGAGCGGGTGCGTCGGGGATTGGGCGCACACTTCGACACCGATGATGAGGAGGAGAGGGAGAAGGCGCATGGATAGATCTCCTGGAGTGGGATCACAACAGTATAGCCTGAGGAGCGAAAGCGGCCAATTTTTCTATTACAAGGTCCTCACGCCGTTGTCGGCTATCATTAAACTCGTGCGAAATTCCACACGTCATGACCCGATGTCGGGACAGGGCCAAGTTCGATGAGCCTCTCGAATGAAGTGGGTGCCGGCCTGGATGGTCTGTCGCAGTTGCGCGCTTTAATGGCCTCGGGGCGAAAGCCCGGCATCATGGTGGCTCTGGACTTCGACTTTGTGGAAGTGGACACAGGCAGAGCTGTGTTTGCCGGCCTACCAGGCGAGCACGCTTACAACCCTATCGGCACGGTGCATGGCGGCTATACCGCGGCGCTGCTCGATTCCGCCTGCGGTTGTGCCGTGCACTCTCGCCTCACGGCGGCGCAAGCCTACACGACGCTCGAGCTGAAAGTCGCCTATCACAGGCCGATCACCAAAGAGACCGGGAGGGTGCGCGCGGAGGGGCTGGTCCTATCGTTCGGGCGGAGAGTTGCGTTCGCCGAGGCCAAACTGACCGACGCGCAGGGCAAGCTGTATGCGTCGGCTACCTCAACATTGCTGGTGATCGACCGCTGACGGGCAACTAGCTTTCCAACGCAGTTAGCTTTCCAACAATGCTGCGTGGGCTAGCCGTTCCAGATGGGCGGGCAGTTGCCGCTCGATCTCCTCTAACGGTAGAGCATTCGGCAGGCGCGCGAGATCCCCTGCGATCTGGCGATGAGTGCGCGAGCCATCCAGCAAGTGCACCAATTGGCGGCCCGTCTCGTCCAGCTCCATGATGTGAAAACAAGCGTTGGCTACGCGCGGCGAATGCATCGCCTGGTAGCGTGCCAGGCGGCTTGCGGCAGGCTTGGCCGACACAACCTGGTGCGACGGAAAAAGATACACGTGGAAATCGGCGAATCCGCTCAGCAGCATACCTGTGAGGATGTCGCGCAGGTCGGATTCATTGCCGGCGGGAGGAATCAGCTCGGCGAAGGTCAGCTGCCGCGGGTACACTTTGCTCAACGCCGCGGCTACGTTACGAACGGCATCGTGCATCGCCGTGATGCGAACGTTTCGCAGTCCCTCAAGCTTGCCGTCCTCGCCGGTGCGGCTGTAAGAGGAAAATGAAAACCGCTCCAGGCATTCTTCCAGCGGACGGTGTTCCAGCGTCTGGCTCTGGTGGCACAGCAGGGTCTGGCGAAACCGCCTGGCTTTCAGAAAATCCATGTATTGTTCGCGCTCAATCACGCCGCCGGGAAGCTGCTTGAGCTGGCCATGCGGATCGAACATCTCAGGCGGTTCGGCGTCTCCTAAGTACTGCAATCCGTGCCGGCCGGCGTGCGACGCGAATTCGTGAAAGTACACCGGGTGGTTGAACTCGGCGAGATCGTCGTGGAACAGCCAGCCATCCTCCAGTTGGAGCATGGTGGCAACGTCACCCTCCAGAAGCGGGCGCCAGGCATCGGGAAGAGACTTCGAAGCCGCCATGAACTGCAGGCTCCAGCGGGCTTGCCGCAAAAGCTCCCCGTTGTCCTGAATGTCGCGGGTGTGAAACCGCATGAGATTCCGAAGCAGCTGACGAACGTAGGCGCCGGGGAGAGCGTTATAGCTAATGAAGGCGACGCCGTTGGGCGCCAAGCGTTCCTTACATACGCGCAACAGGGCTTCACGGACTTCGGCGGGCGCCCAGGAGTAGACGCCGTGCGCCGCGATGTAATCGAACTCGCCGCAATCCTTGCCGATGTCGCGAAGGTCGGCCGTGCGCAATGTCAGATTGCCGATGTCGAGCGCGGCGCGCATCTTTTCTCCAGCTGCAATGGGAACTTCGGCCAAGTCGACGCCCACGAAGCGGCTTTGCGGCAGGTGATACGCCAGGCTGACGATGTGGCTGCCGTTGCCACAGCCGATTTCGAGATAGCGGCAGCCATCCACCGGAGCAGGGTGCATGCCGAAAAGCCGTGCCACCGCGGCCATCCGGTCCGGATGCATGGCGAACCGCGCCACCGTTTCGTACAGGATCTGGTTGTAGGTGTTTTGGGGCACAGCTCAATTAGCATAGAATAAATGGTCGAATAACAGGCGTCCTCAATATCCGACGTTTTGGGCCGGACGGTCTGAGACAAAAAGGGGGGCAGATGCGCAAAGTCGCGATGATCCTGTGCGTGATGAGCGGTTCTCTCACAGCGCAGTGGCCGAATCACCCAACTCAGGGAGTTCCACGCAAAGCCGACGGCAAGCCGGACCTCTCGGCCCCCGCGCCCCGATCCGCCGACGGCAAGCCTGACCTTTCCGGAGTGTGGCGGGTGAAGCAAGCCAGCTATCTGGTCTACGTCACGTCGGATCTCAAGCCGGAGGAAGTACGTCCCTGGGCCGCGGCGCTGTACAAACAGCGCGCCGACGATTATCGGAAGGATTCAGACGGAATCGCGTGTCTGCCGCCTGGTCCGAAAGCCGGCATCTCGGGACTCGCGTTTCCGATGAAGATCGTTCAAACGCCGAATCTGATGGTGGTGCTTTACGAATATGAGACCATTTTTCGGCAGATCTTCACCGATGGCCGAGCGCTGCCGGATGATCCCAATCCGACCTGGATGGGCTATTCGATCGGACACTGGGAAGACGACACGATGGTGGTAAATACCGCTGGTTATAACGATCGCACCACCCTCGATCTGGGCGGGCACCCGCACACCGAAGCATTGCGCGTAACGGAACGATTCCACCGCCGCGATGTGGGCCATATCGATCTGCAGGTCACTCTGGACGATCCCAAGGCATACACCAGGGCTTGGACGCTTCCCGTGGAGCTCGATCTCGTCGCGGACGGAGACCTGATTGAGTATTTCTGCGAGAACGAAAAAGATGCGCGGCATCTGGTGGGAAAGAGCGGGGAGGACGCACGCGTTGCGAGCGAGATTCTGGCGCAATACGCCGGCAGTTACGATGCGCCCGGAATCCCCGGTGGGACAGTGATCACGGTAGTGGACGGCCATCTCACGATTAATACCAGCGGCGGAGGAAACATCCCGTTGGTCGCCCACAGCGACAATAACTTCACCATGGAAGGAACCGGGATGGAGTTCGTGAGGGATGCCAAAGGATCGGTCACCGGTATGATTCAGCACTGGGTGGAGGGTGACCGCTTGTTTACCCGCAGAAAATAGCTACTCGTAGCGCAGCGCCTGTGTGGGCGCGATGCGTGACGCTCTGCGCGCGGGCACATAAGCCGCCAGCATGGTCGCGAGAAACATCAAGGGCACGACCACCAGATAAGCCACAATGTCGACTCCGCCAGAGTCGAACACCATGGAATTCATGAGGCGCTCGACGGCGAAGCCCAGCGCCAGCCCGATCGCCGTTCCCATGGCCACCAGCATCAGCCCCTTGCCCATCACCGCGCGCAAAACATCAAAGCTTTCCGCGCCCAGCGCTATCCGGATACCAATCTCGCGGGTTCTGCGGCTCACGTTATACGCCACCACTCCGTACAATCCGGCGATGGCGAGCAAGAGGCCCACCACGCCCATGGAGCCCACCAGTTTTACCGCGATTCGCGGACCTTCCACGGCCTGGTTCCGGTAGTATTCGGCGTAAGACCGGGTGTCGAGCATCGGCAGATTGGGGTCCAGCGTGCGGACTACGTCCTTCACGGACTGAACCAATTGCAGCGGATCGCCGGCCGAACGCAGCATCAAGGTCATGCGCGGGATCGGATGCTGCGCGAGCGGCATATACACAAAATCCGCGGGCGCGTAGGTGGATTGATTCTTGATGGTCTCGGCGACGCCGACGACCTGGACCGGCGTGCCGGTGCTGCTATCCAGCCGGATGTGCTGGCCCACCGCATCG
This sequence comes from Bryobacteraceae bacterium, assembly GCA_050010415.1. Taxonomy (GTDB): domain Bacteria; phylum Acidobacteriota; class Terriglobia; order Bryobacterales; family Bryobacteraceae; genus Palsa-89. The sequence goes on from JBEKLB010000319.1 coordinate 4,875, forward strand.
GCGCCCGGCCAAAAATGTTTCGCGAACTGCTCATTCACGATTGCGACGCGCGCTGCGTCCGCGGTATCGGAAGCCAGGAAGCCGCGGCCACGCAAAATCCGAATCCCCATGGTCTCGAAGTACCCTTCGTCCACGGTGTCCATGGTGGAACTGAAGTTTTCGCGATCGCGCGGGATCTGAAAACCGTCCGGCACAAACGCGAGGCTGTCGAAGCCGTCCTGTCCGAGCGGAACATTCTGGGTGAGAGTCACGCTGCGCACTCCGGTAGTTTTCCGCATGCGCTCCGCCAGCAGCTTGTAGAACTGCTGCGTCTGAGCTGTGCTGTACTGCACCAGACGTGGATCGAAGCTGGTCATCAGCAAATGATCCTTGACGAAACCGTTTCCATCCAGCGCGCTACTCTCGAAACTCCGGAACATCAGGAAAGACGCCGTCAGGAGCATGAGGGACACGGAAACTTGCGCCACCACCAGCGCGTTCCGGCCCCACAAGCGTTTCGGTCCCGGCACGTCGCCATCCGCCGACTTGAGCCCGTTCACCAGATCCGTCCGCGTCGACTGCAAGGCCGGCACCAGGCCGCAAAGCAGCGCGCTCAGAAGGGTCAACGCCAGGCTTGCGAGTAGCACACGCGTGTCCATGCGGAATGGCATGCTGGTCGGAAGGTCGGTCATCAGGACAACATTTTTGAATGTGCGGAACCACTCCACGACGCCGTAACCGATCGCGATCCCCGCCAATCCACCCAGGCACGCGAGAATCAGGCTCTCGGTCATGAGCAGGCGGATGAGCCGGAAACGCCCGGCGCCAATCGCCAACCGTACGGCGATTTCGCGCGTTCGCGTCCGGGCACGGCTGAGAAGAAGTCCCGCAACGTTGGTACAAGCCACCAACAGGACAGACAGCGCCAGAATTGCGAAGATCACGCCGAATTTCCAGTTAATATCGTCATCCCGGGTCCGCATCTGGAAATGGCTGTGTACCGTCGCGCCGCGGCTGCGATTGAGCTTTGGATACTCGCGCTCGAAATCCTTGGCCAAAACAGCGAGTTCATTCTGCGCCTGATGGAGCGTGGCGCCGGGCTTCAAACGGGCGCTGATATTCAACTCGCGATCGTTGCGGTCCTCGAAGAAATTCTTTTCACGATTCGTCGAAAACACGCGCGCCATCGCGAGCGGCATATAGAAATCAGGATGCCCGAACACGTCCATCCCCGGAAAGCCTTCCCTCGCAACGCCAATCACGGTGAAATCGACACCATTCAAGCGAACTTGTCGGCCGAGAACGGAAGGATCGCCGGCGAATTCCTGCCTCCAGAAGGCAGCACCGAGCACCACCACGGCCGCGCGGCCCGGCACCCGGTCTTCGTCCTCACGAAAACCGCGACCCAACCTCGGCTCCACGCCGAGCACGTGGAAGTAATTCGCCGAAACCAACTTTCCACCCTTCACCCTCGGTATAGCTTTGGGGCCGGCACTAAAGCCGACAGCTTCCATATCCGCGTCTGCGATTACACCGTCGTAGCTTTTGGTTTTGCCCGCGATGTCGAGGTATTCGCGATAAGAGAAATAGTCGAAGCTATTGTCTTGTGTGGTGCTGACCAGCGTGACCACGTTTCCAGGATGCGGGACGGGGTAAGGCCGGAAAATCATCGCATCTACAATGCTGAAGACCGCCGACGTCATCCCGATTCCGAGCGCTAGCGTGAAGGCCACAGACGCGGTAAGTCCGGGCGTGCGGCGCAGGCTGCGAATGGCGTAGCGCGAGTCGTCGAGAAAATCCGTCAACCAATGGATTCGCCGCATGTCCCTCATCTCCTCTTTCCGTTGCTCCAGCCCGTCCATGGCGCGCAGCGCCCGATAGCGCGCCTCTTTTGGAGAAAGCCCCTGGGCAATACCTTCCTCGATTTTGTGCTCCAGGTGGAACTGCAGTTCTTCATCCAGTTCCTGTTCCACGCGCGGGCGGCGCAGAATGGATCTAAGCCGTAAAGGCGCCGTGAACCACCAGTGCTCCCATCGCATGCTTTCCTAGGCCTCCGAAAGTTCCACCACGTGCGAGATGGCGGACGACAGGCGCTGCCAGTTCGCCGCCTCCGATTCGAGCTGTTTCCGGCCGATGCGGGTGAGCGAATAAAACTTCGCCCGCCGATTATTTTCGGTTTGCTTCCACTCGGCCGAAATCCAGCCTTCCTGCTCCAATTTGTGCAACGCCGGGTAGAGCGAGCCTTCGCTGACCTGCAGCACGTCGCCGGAGATGGACTTCAAACGCAGGCTGATGGCCCAGCCGTGCAAGGGTTCCAGCGCCAGCATTTTGAGGAGCAGCAAGTCGAGAGTGCCTTGCACCAGGTCGTTCGGTTTGCTCATAGCGGTTACCGAGATGAGTATACCCGAGCTTCCCTCGGTAAGCAAGGGGAAACTGCATCGCCGGCGGGGCCGGGCTGGCCCATTTCCATTTGGCCCCGCAAGGTTCTAAGATTGAAGAGCTACGGGAGGAGCAAGACAGGCCCATGTCAAGTCGTTCGTGCCTGCACCATGTGGCGGGGGCGTTGATTTTAGCCGCTGTCGCACCAACTTTATTCGCGCAGTGGCTGGATTACCCCACTCCGGGGATACCTCGGACGCCGGACGGCAAGCCGAATCTCTCGGCGCCCGCGCCGCGCACTGCCGACGGCAAGCCGGATCTTTCGGGAATGTGGGGATGGATCCCGTTCGGTAAGCCTTGCGGCGCACATTGCGGTGATTTGCAGATCTCGCCGGAGTTTATGAACCTGGCCAACACCCTCAAGCAGGGTCCGCCTTATCAGCCGTGGGCGGCCGAGCTGGTGAAGAAGCGGAGAGCGGACAACATGAAGGACGATCCCAACGTCCGTTGCATGCCGCGCGGGGCTTTAAGAATTTGGACGGACGATTATTACAAGAGGATCATTCAGATTCCGGAACGTCTGATCGTCCTGACCGAACGCAACATGCAATACCGGCAGATCTTCACCGATGGCCGGCCGCTTCCGCCGGATCCGAACCCGACCTGGAACGGATACTCCGTGGCGAAGTGGGAAGGCGACGCGCTGGTGGTCCACACCATCGGTTTCCGCGACGATCTGTGGTTGGACTCCTACGGGAATCCGCTGACCAACTCGGCCAAAGTGACGGCCGCGCCATGGACGGTAAAGCTGAGCGATCCGCTGGTGATGGATAGCGAGCTGCTGGATTATTACTGCCTGGAGAACGAGAAGGACTTTATTCACATGGTGGGGAAGTAAGCCGCGAGGCTTAAGCTCCCGCCTCCCTGTGTTCACTTCCGAGGCGGATATCCCACAACCGAACATCTGACTCCCGTCTGGATCCGGGCCAGCGTTTAGTTCGGGTGTTTTCCATTGGCCAGAAAGATGCCATAACTATCGTTATGACCTCTTTCTGGCAGGATGTCCGGTACAGCCTGAGGCAGCTCGGCAAATCGCCCGGGTTCACCGCAGTGGCCCTGGTCAGCCTGGCGCTCGGCATCGGGGCCAACACTACCATCTTCTCCTGGATCAATTCCACCCTGCTGAATCCTATTCCCGGCGTGGCGAAGACGGGCGAATTGGTGGCGATTTCGCTCGGCACCAACCCTCAGAATCCTTTCCCGCTCACTTATCCGGACTTTGTGCACCTGCGCGAAGGCGCGCGCAGCTTTTCCGGCCTCGCGGGCCATTCCATGACAAGTGCCATCAACCTGACGGGCGCCGGAAAGCCGGAACGCATTTGGGGAACAGCCGCGACTGCCAATTATTTCGATGTCCTGGGCGTGAAGCCCATCCTGGGCCGCGGCTTCCTGCCGGCCGAAGACAAAACGCCGGACGGCGCGCCGGTGGCGGTGATCAGCTATCGTTTTTGGCAGACGCATTTCCATGCCAGCGATACGATCCTCGGCCAGACCATCAGCCTCAACCGGCACGTATTCACCATCGTCGGAGTAGCGCCTCCGAATTTTCAGGGCAGCCAGACGGGTCTGCGGTCAGACCTGTGGGTGCCTATGATGATGGAGCAGGCGTTCCTTCCGAATGGCGACCTGATTCACGATTACCACTATTTCTGGATGCCCGCCTTGGGAAGATTGAAGCCGGGGGTTCCGGTGCTCCAGGCGCAACAAGAGCTCAGCGTGCTGATGCAGGGCATGGTGCAGCGCTACCCGGAGGAGCACAAGGGTCACGAAGCCGTGACGCTGTCGCCGCTGTGGCGCGGACCGTTCGGCGCCAACTCATTCCTCTCCACGCTGCTGCCGATGTTGCTGGCCATCTCGGGCGTGGTGCTGCTGCTGACCTGCGCGAACGTGGCGAATTTGTTGCTGGTGCGCGCCGTCTCACGGCGTCGTGAGATCGCGATCCGTTTGTCCATGGGAGCCAGCCGCCGGCGTCTGCTGCAGCAGCTTCTGATCGAGAGCCTGATCCTGTCGCTCGCGGGCGGCGCGCTCGCCGCTCTCCTTACGCTATGGACCTCGGGGAGCTTCCTGCTCTTTGTGCCACCGGTGGACATGCCTGTCAGCCTGTCTATGCATACGGATGGCAGGGTGCTGCTGGCTACTCTAGTGATTTCGATTATCACCAGCGTGGTCTTCGGAGTGCTCCCGGCGCTGCGGGCTTCCGGGATTCAGCCGGCCGACGTACTGAAGGAGGAGACCAAGGCTTCGGCCGGCGGACGGAATAAAGGACGCTTGACTAGCGCGCTGGTGGTGATGCAGATTTCTCTCTCTCTGCTGTTGTTGATCTGCGCCGGGCTGTTCATTCGCAGTTTCGTCAATGCCGAGCAAGTGAAACCCGGCTTCAATGCCGAGCACGTTCTGCTCGCTTCGTACGATTTGTTTTCGGCGGGCTATACGGAGGCTAGCGGAATTCAGTTTAACCGCCAGCTCATAGAGCGGCTCCGGGCGCTGCCAGGTGTGGAGGCCGTGACGGTGGGAAACCGCGTTCCGCTGGGCTTTGGAGGAGGTTCCACTAGCGTCAAGCCGGAGGGTTACCAATGGCAGCCGCACGAATCGATGGAGGTTCATGAGGAGATGGTGGGCCCGGACTATTTGCACACTTTGCAGATTGCATTGGCCTCGGGGCGCGACCTGAACGCCAGGGACACGGAAATGTCGCAGCCGGTGGCGCTGGTCAACCAGGCTTTCGCAGACCGCTACTGGCCGAACCAGAATCCGCTGGGCAAGCGCATTGTGACCGATATTTCCGATAAGACCTTCCTGGTCGTGGGCGTGACCAGGAACACCAGCATTTCGGATATCAAAGCCGATCCCGCACCTTTCCTTTACCTTCCGCTGTACCAGCTTTATCGCGCGCAGATGACGGTTCACGCACGCGTCACGGGCGATCCCAAGGCTTTCGCCGCAACGCTAGAGAATACCGTTCACCAGCTGAATTCCGAATTGCCTCTCTATGACGTGAGCACCCTCAAGGACACCATCCAACTGGCCACCGTACCCACGCGCATTGCGGGCACGTTCGTGGGCGCTTTTGGATTGCTGGCGCTGGTGCTGGCCGCGGTAGGCGTCTATGGCGTGATTTCGTATTCCACGCGCCAGCGCACGCAGGAGTTGGCCATTCGTCTGGCGCTAGGCGCAGAGTCTCGAGAAGTTTTCCGCCTGGTTTTGAGCCAGGGATTGCGCCTGGCGCTCATCGGCATCTCCATCGGCCTGGTGGTTTCGATCCTGCTCACGCGCTTCCTGAAGGACTTGCTGGTCGGCGTGACATCCACGGATATGCTGACGTTCGCGATGGTGTCGGTTCTCTTGTGCCTGGTGGCACTGCTCGCGTGCTTCGTTCCAGCGTGGCGCGCTACGAAGGTGGATCCGATGGCCGCGCTACGATACCAATAGTGGGTATACGCCTCCTTGCCGATCGAACTAGACGCGCGGCGCTGGTTGTGTTGGCCGCAACGCTCCTGGCGGCCCACGCTGCCGCTCAAGCCAACGTAGCCTCATCCATTGGCCACGCGGAATTCCTAAAACGGCTGGTGGCGGCGGCTATTGAGCGGACACATCACACTGTGCGCTACGATCCGGCGTACGTCAAGATTCCGTATCCCGGCGGAGACGTGCCCGCTGGCACCGGAGTATGCACAGACGAGGTGATTCGCGCCTACCGCGCCGTCGGAGTGGATCTGCAGAAAGAAGTCCACGAAGACATGCTCCACAATTTCTCGGCATATCCACGCAAGTGGACGTGGCACGCCTGGCGCTCGGATACGAACATCGATCACCGTCGGGTGCCGAACCTGATGGTGTTCTTCTCGCGCCAGGGAGAAACGCTGCGGATTACAAATCGCGCGGAAGATTACACGCCCCGCGATTTGGTCACATGGGACCTGGGCGGGAACATACCGCACATCGGGATTGTAGTGGACAAGAAATCTTGGATGAGCGGACGCTACAGGATCGTGCACAACGTCGGACAGGGTCCGAAGATGGAAGATGTCTTGTTCGACTGGAAAATCACGGGGCATTATCGTTATTTCGGGCC
>JBEKLB010000320.1:0-8017 GCA_050010415.1 Bryobacteraceae bacterium
GGCCCAGGCAAGCTGGTGATTCTCGAGTCGACCACCTATCCGGGGACCACCGACGAACTGGTGCTGCCCATGCTGGAGCGGCCTGGCTTCGAGGTTGGCGAGCATTTCTTTTTGTGCTTCTCGCCCGAGCGTGTCGACCCCGGCAATCCCAACTATCACACGGCAAATATCCCGAAAGTGGTGGGGGGGATCACTTCCACCTGCACCCGGATGGGTGCCTTGTTCTATTCGCAGGCTCTCGAGAAGGTGGTGCCGGTCAGTTCGACGCGTGTAGCGGAAATGGTGAAGCTGCTGGAAAACACCTTCCGCATGATCAACATCGGCCTAGCGAACGAAATGGCTTTGATGTGCGACCGCATGGGCCTCAATGTCTGGGAAGTGATCGACGCCGCCGCCACAAAACCATTCGGATTCATGCCCTTTTACCCAGGACCTGGATTGGGCGGACACTGCATCCCCATCGATCCCTTCTACCTTTCGTGGAAAACCAAGCAGGCCGGTATTGAAGCGCGCTTCATCGAACTGGCAGGTTACATCAACGGGCAGATGCCGCACTTCGTTGTGGACAAGATTCAATCCGCTCTGAACGAACACTCCAAGCCGGTCAAAGGCTCGCACATTCATATTCTGGGCGTCGCTTACAAGCGCAATATTGACGATGTCCGGGAGTCGCCCGCTCTCGACATCATTCTGCTTCTGGAGCGGCGCGGCGCCCGTGTAACGTACAGCGATCCGTTTGTTCCCAAGCTCCGTTTGGGCCAACGCGAACTGCTGGCCGAAGATTCCTTGACGATGTCCTCGCGGGCCGACTGCGTGGTGATCGTCACCGATCACTCGGGCTTCGACTATGCTGGCATCGTCCGCGATGCCCGCCTCATCGTGGACACTCGCAATGCTCTGAAAGGCTGCACTTCACCGAAGGTGGTTCGGCTGTAACAGCGCGATTCTCCGAAGCTGCTCGCCGCCGCAATCCAAACTCTCTACATTCTGACGCTCCGGGCGATCCGCAATGTATCGTGAGCAATTGTGAGCAGACGGCTCCGACGCTGACCTGATACGTTCAGTTCCGGGGAACCTGATTGCAACGGGGAGGATATCTTGAAAACAATTGCTAACGAAAAGATAAAAACTAAGCTTCGCGAGCTGAAGGGTAAGGCTACCGAAAGATCGATGAAGCTGACGAGTGACCCCACCTTGGAAGCCAGAGATGAAAACACAGTGGGGAGAATCGAAAGGAAACTCGACCGCTCACAAAAACCTCCCGATAAATGACGCTGTTTTCACCGACCTGCCAGTGATATTGGAGTCACACGTGCTCCAGAAAAGCAAGAAGGACCTGATAAAATGAATACTCGGAAAACTGTTCTGTTTTCGGCATCCGCATTGCTCCTCTTGGCAGCTTCCGCCAACGCAGGCACGACGCAGATCTTAGAGAATAATCCAAGCATCGTCTACACCGGCATCTGGTACCAGAATTACGAAACCCCCAACATCGGAGGCATGGCGTACTTGACGAACGATAAGGGGGCCACCGCGGTCTTGTCCTTTACGGGAACCGGCATCACCTGGATCGGTGTGTTCGACCCGTACTCTGGGATCGCGCAGGTCTATCTCGACGGCACGCCGTACACGGTCGATACATATGGCCCGACCACACTGTATCAACAGCCCCTGTTCAGTGTGCATGGCCTGGCTCCCGGAACGCACACTCTCTCCATTCAAGTCCTGCACCGGAGGGACGGCGATACCGACGGCTCTTGGATCTGGATCAACGCTTTCGATATTGAAGACGGCACCGGGATCGTCGGCGGAGTGAGCGCGCCGGCAGGACGCATCGAACAGAACAATCCCGCGGTTACCTACACCGGCAACTGGTATCTCAACACGAACCCGATCATGAGCGGCGGTAGTGCCGTGTTGGCGACGGACCCCAACTCCAGCGCGACCGTCACGTTCACTGGGACCGGGATCACCTGGATCGGATATCAAGACCAATGGTCGGGAATCGCGGACGTCTACGTGGATGGCACGTTGAAATCGCCGCCCGTGGATACCTATGCGTCTCCACAACGGGCGCAATCGTCCGTTTATTCGATCAAGGACCTCAGCCCAGGTACGCACACCTTAATGATCGTCACGACAAGCACGCACGATGCAGCTTCGGCGGGCTCCTGGATTTGGGTGGACGCGTTTGACGTCCAGTGAACCGGTCGCAGCGCCGGGCTTCATGCGGCTGATGGCGTAACCTTGCGGCAAACTTGTGCGCCGGATTTGCGGGGCCTCGCAATTCCCTGCTGTTGCGCCATCTCGAAGGAACCCAGGTAGAACCGTGCCGTGTTACTCCACACCATTGTGCGGCCTAACTCGTAAGCATTGTGCCTCATGGCGTTCCGGCGTGCTTCGTCACGCAATAAGCCGCTCAGCTCGCGCGCAATCGCCCTCGGATCTGCGAATGGCACCAGTACGCCACGCTGGTCTTTCAACAATTCGGTGGCATGCCGATAAGGTGTGGAGATTACGGCTTTGCCGGCGCCGAACGCATACGCTAACGTTCCCGACGTACTCTGGGCTTCGTCTAGATACGGAGTGATGTAAACATCCGCCGCTCCAATGAACTCGGTCAGTCGGTCAGTTCCTCCAACTCCACAAAGCGGTTGTGGAAAGTCACGTGGTTCTCGAGTTTGTTTTCCTTCACGATGGCCTGTAGTCCGAGCCGGTAGGTTTCCCCTCGCGTGCGCAACTCGTGGGGATGCGTCGCACCCAGCACGATGTAAACAATATCGGGAAACTCGGTCACGATCTCCGGCAGAGCATTGAGCACATGTTCAATTCCCTTGTTCGGCGATAGTAACCCAAACGTGAGCAATACCTTCTTTCCGCTCACGCCAAACTGATCCTTGTAACAATCCGGGGCGGCAAATGCGACGTCGGGAATACCATGCGGGATAAGATCAATCCTGGCCGGCGACGCCTGATAAACCTCCTGCAAAATCGTCCGGCCTCGTTCCGTCATAACTACTAGCCGGGCCGAGTGGGCGATCAATTTGCGCATCACGCGACGCTGGTCGGCGTTCGGTTTGAGGAGAACGGTGTGAAGCGTAGTCACCGCCGGCGCTTTCAATTCGCGCAGCAAAGCAAGCAGGTGGCTGCCGGCTGTCCCGCCGAAGATTCCAAATTCGTGTTGGACTGAGACAATGTCCACGTTGCTGGAGTTCAGGAAGTCGGCGGCGCGCCGGTAAGACCCGAGATCCCGCTCCTCAATCTCGAAACGAACGATTTCTGGATACTGATAACACTTATCAATGTCATTCACCGGCACGGCGAAGCACCGGTTTTGGGGATGTTTGGCTGCCACCGCCCCCAGTAGGTCCGATGTAAACGTGGCAATGCCGCATTTGCGCGGCAGGTAGTTGCCGAGAAACGCGATGGTTCGAATGCTCGACTCTGATTTCACGCCTGCCCTCTCGGCCGTGCCGACTTAGTTTCACTCACGCGCGGGCATCACTCTTACAGCCGCTCAGGCTCCTGAAGAACTCCCGGCACGGAGGGCAACAACTGGCATTTCTCGCAACGGCAGCCCCACACCTCGCGCAGGCACTTTGGCCAACGCCGAGCGCGCCGGTTGCGCACTTCGTTGCCCCGTCCGTAATCGGCACTTCGGGATCAACGTGGCAATTGGGTGGTACAGTTCGGCTCATTCCTAACCCTCCAGTTGGGATTCCAGTTTGTGTTCCGAGCGCCTGAAAGATGCACCCAGGACTTCATTTGGGAGTCCTCACCGGACAATTAAGGCATTTTTGGCGTTGGAGTGTCTGCCCAATATTGCTCAGGCTATTGGAAGCGCGCAGGCTAGTCTGCTTTTCTCTTGTCGTCCGCGATTAGGATGAGCCGTGCTATCTCTTCGAGTGGAAGACGCTCGCATCGCATCAAACGGGTGAACGCTTTTGACAAACGTTGACAATGTCGGCGTTTGCGTCTCAGCGGAAGTTCAAGAGGTGGTCGTCACATCAAAGGCGTCCACCCAGACCCAATCTCCGTTCGACTCACTGTCCCGTTGCCCGGTCACCACAATCGTCAGTCTGTGAGCGCCGTCGCTGAGGCCACTTATCGAGTACTCCGGCGCCTGAGCCTGCGCGGCAGCCGAATACGTGTCGATCGTCGCCTTGAGGACGCCGTCCAGATAGACCTTCGCGAGGCCCGACCACTCATCGCGATAGCCAATCCACGTGACGCCGGTTCCGGTAAACGTAAACTTCGCCTCGCTGCCTGCATCCATGGCCAGTGTGGCAGACCCGCCGCTGTTGAACGCCCCGCTATTGGGATACCAGGTGCCGGTATATTGGACCGCCGGGTTGTTCTGCTCGTAGCGAACCACTATGGGCGTAGGCGAAGGAGGAGGTGGTGGATTAATGCCCGTGCTGCCGACAACAATCAGGTAGGTGTCGGAATACTCCGACGTGTACCCATCGATCACCTGCAAATCGAAGTCGCTGGCGTAGAGCAGCCGGGTGCCGTCGCGACTGACCGTAAGCTTCGGCTGCCAGTTATAGCTGTTCAAAGGGCGGCTACGATGCTGCGCCCAGCGAATTACTCCCGAGCCGTCCAGCTTAACCTGCAAGATTTCGTTGGTATAAGCGACCCAGCCGCTGGCGCCGGATTCGGGATTGCTGGGAGCCTCCGTATCGACAAAGACCGTCCCGTTGCCGTCCGGGGCCGAAATGTGGACCGCCAGGCTCCAGTCCAGTTGGGCCAGGCACGTCTGCGTGCCGTTGGACAGGAGGATCTTCACGATTCCGTTATTGCAGTTCGGAATCGGCAGCGGATCGTTCGAGTTGGTCCAAACCAGTATTTCATTGCCATCGGTATCGAAGGTGACGTCCTTGTGACCATCGGCGTGCCCCACTTGCCTCAGGAAATTCATGTTGATGTCAAACAACTCCTGGCCGGTGTACCGGACGGTGCCGGTCTCGATCCAGCTAACAATCACCTTATTTTCGGGCGTGATGTACTCGCTATCGAAGCTGCGTCCAGCAGTGTTCAACACCGTGAACTTCTTGTCGGTGCTGATCTGGTATACGAAAATATACTGGCCGTCACCGCAGTACACAAAGTGATCCCCGTCATAGGAAATATCCATTTCTCCGTTGCCGCTGATGGACGTGTACTCGCTGAAGGTGTGCACCACGGCAATGGCGCCCGTGGAAATGTTGTAGCTCTTGAGCATGTTGCCGGAATGGTAGTAGAGCGTTACGTTGTCTTTCCGTGACCATCTCGGCTCACTGGAGGAATTGATCTCCAGTGGAAGATCGTGCATGTAGTGGCCGGAACCGGAGTACAGACCGAAGTAACTCTCGTGCACCAGAATGAAATTCGAATTGTTGCTATTGAATGCGCTCATGGTCGAGTATTCATTCTCGATCCAGGTCAGATAGCCGCCCCCGTCCGCATTGAGTGTCCCAAGGGCGTTCGACACGCGCTGAATAGTCGATCCGAAGGTCGGGTCGACGTAGGTTAGGCCAACGGAAGGTGGTACTAGGGTGTCGTAATCGGGCGCCAGTTCAATACCCGTGCTCGTAAGCTGGGCAGAGGCAGTCTCTATCGTACCGATTAACAACACGGATCCCGAAAGCAGAATTGTACGAACGAGCGTTTTCACTGATCTCTCCTTTTTTGGGTTCCATTCTTTTCCTGGGCCGGAAAAGATCGGGTCACACGGGCGCTTCGATTCCTGGAGGCCGGAGGCTTTGTGCGCGCCGACAACACCCAAGCGGTTTTGAAAAGACGCCGGACCAATTCCTCGTGCTCCAGGCAGGCATCGGCGCCGCACCGGCGGGCGCTGGTCATGAAGTCTCTTGCCGGACAGACGAGGATTAGCTTCGACAAAGGGCTGGAGCGCTTGATGGAAGCGACCACCTGGCAAACGGCCGTAGTCACTGGCTTCACATTCGCGACGATCAGTTCGGGACGCAGCCGTCCTACTTGCTGCCCCACGCTTCTCAACCCGCTCAAACGACCTACAACTTCGAACTCAGGCCGGTCGCGAAAAAGATATTCGATGATCTGAGACAGTGCTGGAGGGCTGACGACTAAGATGCTGACCTTACGCACGCAACCTCTCCCTTGGCTGCGCAAGGTCTCTCCTCACGCGAGGAGTCGCCAGGCCGTGTGAGCTCTTTTGCGACGATCACCTATACACTCTGCGGGCAGAAGGACTTTGGCTCAATTAGGCAGGTACCTTAGGGTTGTGAAATTCGCACCCTAAGGTGGGGTCTCGAGCGATCGCCTGCCGTGAGGACAGGAATGCCGCGAAGGCTGTGGTATCGACAGTTACATGTCGCCGATGAGGATGGGCAGAGCCGTGAGTTCGGCATGGAAGCCGAGTTGGGTGAACAGGCTCGCCTTCGTCGTGCCGCGATCCAGTGGCTGTCGGGTTCCATCCCGCGGGAACGCATCTTCACTCACCTGGGCTGGAGAAGGCGCGGCGGCGGCGGGCCTATTTGCACGTGGCCCTTGAGCCGGTTGAGCCCAAGTAAAACGGTGTTCAAAATTGCTCACTTCTCATATACGCACGAATTTAATGCTAGGTTTGTCGGTATGAAAGACCTCCCCCATCTCGTCAGAGGGAACTGTCCGGACTGTCCAAGCACCGAAATTATTGTCAAAGAAATCGACCAAGACGGAACGAGCTACGAAGGTTACTGTCTCCACTGCGGGGTTGATGTCTTTGGCGCTCTTATCAGTGGCACGGATCGAGCGGCGGTTCTGAAGTAAGCCTGGAGAGCGTCTCTGGCTAACGAGAGCGTCTCAGCTTGGCTCCAGGTCGGTTTCTCACGCTGAGGCCTAACGCACTAAGCGTCACGGTGACGTTGGCCTGTTTACCTTGACAATCAACTCCTGCCGGCCCATAGTGGTGGGTGCCTGAGCAATTCTGCTCACCCGCAGATCATCTGAACTAAGTCAGTTCGTCTGCTGCGCACTCTTAGTCGCACCCAACCTTAGGAGGTTGCCATGTTTGCTCGTAGTGTCTCCATTCGTTTGAAACCCAATAGCGTTGCGGAGCTGAATAGGCTGATTGACTCCGAAGCTCTGCCGTTGCTTCGAAAACAAAAAGGTTTCCAGGACGAAATTACGTTCGTAGCTCCTAACGGAGTGGACGTTGTCGCAATTAGCTTGTGGCATGAGAAAGAAAACGCGGACGCCTATAGCCGCGATGCCTATCCAGGATTGCTAAAGACCCTCGGTAAGGTTGTTGAGGGGACGCCTCAAATTCATACCTATGAGGTTGCCAGTTCGACCTTCCATAAGATCGCTGCTCACGTCACGGCTTGAAGCTGACGGGTCATTTCGGGGGGCGGACAACATCGCCCCTTGGAATTAAGTCGCCCGTGAGGCGTAGACGGCGCTGCTTCGGCTTGTTCTTACTCCCGTTCGGTTTTCCTCGCCGCTTCACCGCAGTCAACGTCAAAAAACTGCTGGCCGAATTTCGGCTGGAACGCTACCGACTGTCTCCCTTGCCCTGGTTAACCAAGTCGCGCATCGCTAGACGTGAATCGCTGCCCATCGCCTGCCCCGCGTTCTTTAACAACCGGGCGTGTCGGCCTTGAGCTTTGGCAACGGCTGCTTCCAACGCCAGTCCGTCCGCCGCGGGAATGCACGTCGGCAAAACCTTCGCTAGGCTGTCCACTAACGCGAACATAGCTTGCTGCGCTCGCCCCAAAGGTATCACTGCCTGCCGGACCTGTTCGATACCGGCGACCAGCCGCTCCTCGGCCCCTACCAGTTCTTCGCGGTGCCCGGATACTTCCTGTAAGCGGACGCGCACGAACGAGGAGCGTAATGTGAACCCGACCGACACAAAGGCCTATGTAGATCGTGAGGGGAATTTAGAGATCCACTACTGCCGCCCGCGCGCAAAGACAAAGTCCTTCGCAATTGTGACGCCCGACGGCCAAAGCTTCGAGTTGGATTCCGCCGGAAACGCAAAAGCGGCCGAACTGGTGCGGCAAAGCGGTAAGAA
>JBEKLB010000321.1:0-8002 GCA_050010415.1 Bryobacteraceae bacterium
CGTTTTCAACTGCTCCCGAGGCAGATCCATGGCGGCAGGCAGGCCGTACTTCTCGCGAAGAACGGCAAACACCTCGCCCAGCTTGACCGAATCGATGCCCAGGTCTTCCTCAAGGCTGGCGTGCGGTTCGAGGATATCGGCCGGATAGCGGGTCACGGCGCAGAAGACGTCGCGAACCTGGTTGTAGAAATCTTCGCGCGAGACAGCCGGAGCGCCATGCGACACATGGCCATTCCCGTTCATATGGCCGTTTCCATTTACGCTCCCGTGCCCGTTCAGATGCGCGGCAGGCAGCGGCGCAGCATAGGAATTCTTCTCCACGTGCTCGCGCAGACTAGCAGCGATGCTCTCGATACTGCGCAGACTTTCGCGCGGCATGTTGAGTTTGTCAGGCAGTTGGTACTTCTCGCGAAGAACCGCAAACACTTCGCCGAGTTTGACTGAGTCGATGCCCAGGTCTTCCTCAAGGTTGGCGTGCGGCTCGAGAATATCGACCGGATAGCGGGTCACGGCGCAGAAGACGTCCCGGACCTCATCCGTAAGATTTCCGATTCTGGTTGGGATAGCTGTGCTCATAATAAGTGCCTTAGTCCAGTCCTGTAATGGCGGTCAGAATCAGGTTAGGGGCGCCGGCGACTGCGAGCCGGAAAGGGCCACACGAAGTGCTGGCCTGCAGAAATTCAAAAGTGCCGGAAAGGCTTTTCGAGTTGTGAACCCTGACGAGGCGCTCGGCGCCGTCGAGAATTTCGATCTCCAGAGTGGGCATGTTCCAAAGGCTCAGGGCCGTGAAGCGCGCTGTCTTGAGCAGACATTCCCGGGCGCTCCAGAGCAGCGTGTAGAGCCATTCGGGATGCAATCCGTAGGCGCCGGCGCAGGCGCCAACCCAGTCTCTTTCACGGTTGGTAAAAGTGTGAAGGTAGAATTCCGGAACCCGGGGCGCGGGGGTTTCGAGGTCCAGGGAACAAAGTCCCTTAGCCCTGACTGATCCGGTGCTGACCGAGGCGCAGGACATTCCCGCGCTGTGCGAGATCGCGACCTGCACGGTGCCGCTGCCGGAAGACCACCCCACGCGCGCTGGACCTCCGCCCGGCGCCTGATTCCTGACGACGGAAACCGAGCGATACGATTCGGAACTGAAAGCTGCAAGATCTGCGCTGTCCATAACTCGAATGTACGGCGCACTGGAGCCAGCGGATTCCGGGAATTGCCCACCGCTCAGAAACGCATACTTCGCCGCGATTCTCCCCGCAACCCACTCTTCTCTCCGTCGCCGATTCAAGATCGCCGCAGCTTCCTGAATCTCAGTTTCGCCAAGGCAAGATGCCTGTATTTCTGGCGTGAATTGGGCCGAATCGAGTGCGACGACCAGGGACCCACCCTGCTTAGTCACCATTCCGCACCTCCCCCAGCCGGCGGCATATCCCGCCATCGACGGTCAGCAATACGGAACCCACAGGATCTCTAACCTCAACCGGCCCGATCGTCAGGCGATCCTGATCCTCGGTGGGATTCGAACCCGTCATGGAAAGTTCGTCAGACAGATTCGACGCGACGCCGGAAGTGCCGAGATCGAAGTAGACGTTCATCACCTTGCACGCCTCGGGGACATACACGGGCAGCGTGTTGTCGGGGTGCAGATCGATGGCTCCAAAGCGCCACAGCGAATCCATCACCATCAGGCTGGAGAGGAATGCGCGGCCTCCCGAGCCGAATCCGGACATCTCCGTCAGCCTGTATTCGGCCGAACGATTGCTCTCGCCTACCACGATGTTATTCAGCGTTCGGAATGGACCGTTCAAGTGAACCGGCGAACCCTTCATGACATAGGGATCAGATAAAACACGTCCCTTCGCGCTGCTGGCGCCGTTGGCGGCCGCAGACCGGGCGCGATTGACCGACGAAGCGAGCCTGACCGACGACCCTAGCCTGACCGACATTTCGGTCTGCACAACATCCTTCTGAAGCACCTTGCCGCTCTTGTGCGTGAAGTCGGAAACGACCTCGACGCGGATTAGAGTGCTCTGATCGTTCTCGGTCACGATACCCGCGTTCAGGCGCAGCTTGGTGGGACCGTCGCTGCGCAGCCGCACGAATCTGCGGAAGGCGGCATCTTCGAACGCGGTGATCTTGAGGTCCGGCCGGAGTTCCAGCGCCGCTTCGGCGACCATCATGATCAGAAATGCGCCCGGCAGCGTGGGGATTCCATCCACGCAGTGATTCAGGATGTAGGGCGCGCCATCGGCGGTGACGGTGCGCTCCACGGTGATATTTTCTTTGCGGGCGCGGAGCGGTAACGCCGGCTGCGGCGCGGGCACGTCGGGATTGGGCGCGTAGAGACCGGGTGTGTAGAGACCGGGTGTGTAGAGACTGGGCCTGTAGGGACTGGGCGTTGTAGCGACGTCGTAGAACTTGAGCTCGCCGTCAGCCATCAGGATGTTGATCGGAGCCGTGGCCTGGCCGGTGAGGAACTCTGAGAAGATTTTGCGGCCCTCGCTTCGAGTGACGCCGCGCAATCCACGGCTGGCCGCAAGCGCCGCAAATTCGGAGCCGCGCGTCATTCCGATCCCCGCCCATCCCAGCCAGGCCACAGAGCACCACTGCGAGTGGGTTTCCCGCGATTCCGGAGCTGCGGACATAACATCCGCCAGACGGTTCAGGGACTCGTTCACGGCGCCGTAATCAGGCTGGCCATCGTTGCCCATGTAACTGAAGGCGGACGTGAGCAGGTGATAGTGCACGGGACGGCCCGCGCGGTGCTTCTCGCAGGCGCGGTAGATGTGCTGCAGGCTGGCGATTTTAGCCGCCACAACGCTGTGGAAGTCGCTCACCGTTTTCCTGGTCAGCACCTTCGAGATCTGAATGCCGGCGCCGTGCAGCACCATGTCGAGGCGGCCGTACTTCTTGAAGACCGACTCCACAACTGCCGTGGTGAATTCAGGGTTGGTGATGTCGCCGGTGATGTACTCGAACCGTCCCGGCAGAGCCGAAAGAGACTGCACCAGGTCATTGACTTCCTGAGCTGCCTGATAAGAGCGGAAGCGATTCTTGAGCTGCGTGATCTTGACTCCGTCGCCCTTTGCCAGCTCGGACTTATAAAACTCCTGCTCGTAATCGGCTAGCTCGGTCGCGTTCATGCGCAAGATGGGAGCGGGCGCCATCGCCGGGTCGGTCCTGCCCAGTGCCACCACCGTGCAGCCGAAGCGCGTCAGCAGTTCTTCGCTGAGTACGGCGGTCACGCCGCGGCCTCCTCCCGTTGCCAGCACCACGGAATCGGAGCTGAGCAGCGGTGCGTCACCCTGCGAGGGGCGTTCCAGGCGGGCCAGTTCGATCGCGTAGCGATCGCCGTCCCGATAGCAGACTTCCACCGCCTTGTCCCGGTGCGAAAGCTCGGCATCGAGCCGGGTCATGCCCTGCCGGAAATCAATCTCATCCACGTTCAGGCTTCTGCAGACAGCGGCGGGCAATTCGCGCGCCAGCGATTTTACGAAGCCCGCCAGCAATCCGCTATACGGATTCAACCGTCCGCCGATGAATGCGCCCAGGCACAACGAACCCATCGCCATCGCGCCTTCCCGGAACTGCTCATAAAAGTGGCGGCACACGGCGAAAGAAAGATCCATCAGGCCGAGCACGTTCTCGAGCGGCGCGGTCAGCAGAGAGTCGGGATGCCCTTCGCCTGAAAATTTGACGGCCACCACGGTGTCGAACTCACCCGGCAGAGCGGCCAGTGCGGCTTTTACGTCCTCTTCGCTGGCAATGTCGATGGGAGTGCTGAGCGCCAGCGAAGCCGCGTGCGCGCAAATCACGTGATAATCGAAGCCGCCCAGCGCTCCGGATTTCTCCAGTTGCCGCCAGTGCGCCGGCTGGTCGGTCAGAAACAGGATCCGGCGTACTCGCTTCGGAATCGACTGAACCGGAAGGGGCGCGGCTGTTTCTACCGGAGTGTAGTGGTAAATGGGCGTGTTCTGGACATAGGCGTAAGTGGCCGACGCTGGAGCGGCAGCTTGAGCTGGAGTTGCAGCGGCAGCTGGAGCGGGTTTCGCCTCTGGCAGTGCAGATTGGAATACCAGTTCCCGGGCCAGAGCCGAATCGCTCTGTTGCTCCCGCACCACGATCTCCCGTTTCCCTTCGCGGACACTGGCAATCGCTTCGGACAATTCAATCGCACCGTGCGCGCCACGATAGTTCAGGCCCGTCGAGGACGCGATTGCGGTTTGAGGCAGCGAACCACCCACGGTCAGAAGGCAGGCGATGGGAAGGTTCAGCTCCCGCGCGGTTGCTTCAGTCGTGAGAACAGCGAGGAATGCCGCTTCGGCGTCCTTAGGCGTGGCGCGCACGGCATTCAATCCTCCGGCGAGCACGGCTTTACACTCTCCGTGCATCAGGAAATCCCTGGCCACCATGAGCGATTGGAACAGCGAGTTCGAACCCATGTCGATCACGACATTCGGTCCGTTCAGATCAAACATGCTGGCCACGCGCCCCGAGATTACATTCGGCATCAACCCCGGCAAGGTATAAGGGCCGGACGGAATCACGTCCTTGCGGACAGCCGCGCAGATGCGATCAAGAATGGCCGCGCGTTCCGCCAGCGGCAGCCCGTCGGACACTTTGTCTTCCGCGAACTTGCGTTTCAGTCGATCGAGGAAGATCCGCTGATTCGCTCGAATGCCGCGCTCGGTCTTTGATTCCACGCCGATCACAATGCCGATCTCGCCGCGCAGATCCTTCATGCGGTCGCCCAGCGCAGGCAACACCTGTTCCGCAGCGAGCAAAGCCAGATACTGGCCGGAGTCCATGTGCTCCGTCACATCGGGAAGCAGCCTCTGACCTTTGGGCAAGCGAAGTGCGCCGCGGGCAAACGCATGCTGAGCGTTCGCTGCGCTCTTTTCGATTCCGTTCGTCGACGGAAACAGCGCGGCGGCGTCGATCACGGCGAGCGTCGGACGTGCGGGAGCCTTCGGCCTCACGGCCGCGCACAGCTTCGCGTGATAAGCGGGGTGAAATTCCTCCAGAATCAGGTGGGCGTTCGTTCCGCCGAAGCCGAAGCCGTTAATGGCGGCGCGCCGCGGCAGACCTGCATTGGCGGGCCATGGACTTGCTGTCGTCGAAATGTGGAACGGTGAAGCGTTCAAATCGATTGCTGGGTTGGGAGAGTTGTAGTTGTATTGAGGCGGAATCGTGCGGCTTTCGAACGCTTTGCAGAGTTTGATGACCGATGCGGCGCCGGCGGCCCATCCTGTGTGTCCGATCAGAGCTTTCACGCTGCCCAGCTCAATGCGGGGTAACTCGGGGTTGCGCGAGATGGCCCGCTGTAGAGCGCCGAACTCCACAGCGTCGCCCACCGGCGTAGCCGTGGCGTGCGCTTCCACATACTGGATGGAATTGGGGTCGATGTGGGATGTGTCGTAGGCGCGGCGAATGGCCATGCTCTGGCCTTTGGACTGCGGCACGTTGATCGCCGGACTCTTGCCATCGCTCGATACGCCGACGCCGCGCACCACCCCGAGCACGGGATCACCCGCGGCCATTGCGTCCGAGAGGCGTTTCAGCACCAGCATTCCGGAGCCTTCGCCGAAGATCACGCCATCGGCCGAGACATCGAGGGGGCGGCTGCCGGTAGGGCTCAGTCCCCGAAATTGCGCGAACAAAGCGCTGTTGCCCAGCGCCGGCGCGAACACGCCTCCCACCAGCATCACGTCTTTGGTTCGATCCTGAAGGGCCGTCACGCCCAGACCGATTGCGTACAGCGAAGACGAGCATGCGGCGTCGATGACATAGGTCCGGATCGGTCGGCCCGCCGTTAACTCGATCACCGCCCGGCAGCTATCGCTCTGCGGTGCGCGTGGATTGTCGGCTGCGGGCTCGCCCCAGATCCTTTGCAAAGACTTCGCAAACGCCGCGCGCCGGCTCGCATCGGGCTCGACCTGAGCCAATGTTTCTTCCATGCTCTCTTCGAATACGGCGTAGTCGTATTCGTGAGATCCGTCGGCGGTGGCGCCGAGGACGCATTCGATCCGATCGGCGGGGATTGCGGACAGCTTCGCGCGAAGCGCGCCCGCGAACGCCTGGGCGGATGCCATGGCAAGGAGTTTTTCCGCGCGGGTGAGTCTCTCAAACCGCGCCTCGGAATAGGACGATGACAGCAGCGCGGCATCGTAGACGATCGTCCCGGCGCTTCCGCTCAACTGCGTGTAGGTCTTGTCGGAAACGATCTTCTGCTCGGGGCCGGCGCTGCCGCCCAGGAAATCGAGCGCGGCCGTGGGGTCTTCGTCGCCCAGATCGGTAATGCCGCTGACGCCGGCAAGGATGTTGCTCCAGTATTGCTCCGGATTGTGCGCTCCAGGCAGCACGCAGCCCATGGCGACGATGGCGATGGGATCGGCATCGCAGGGTTCCGGCTCGGCGATCTGCTCCAGCTCAGGTAATGGTTCGGGTTCGGCTTGAAGCGTAGGTTCTACCACTGTAACCGGGTTGTTCTCGGCCGCAAGTTCTTCCATGGCGCGGGACGCGCGGCCGAGAACCGCATGCATGTCCCGGATCAGTTCGACCAGCGTCGCGTCAGTCCGCCGGCTGGTGACAATCTCCGCGCCGAATTTTCGCAGAATCTCGGCGCAGCCTCTTTCGGCGCCATCGCCAAGAGGAGCGCTGGCGTAAGCCTCGACCCCTTCGAGTCCGGCTTCCTGCGTCACTTTTGTGACGATATTGCCCGCCCCGCATTCGACAAAGCGGTAGAACCCGAGCTCATGCAGCTCAAGCAGAATCGCAGAGAAATCGAGCTGCTTGAAGAATTGCTCCGAGAGGACAGAAGGAATGTTGGCGCCGGCAGAAAGGAACTTGCGCTCGGTACAGAGATAAACCGGAATCGCAGCGGGTTCGAACGGGTATCCGCAGAGCATCAGGCGGAACGGCTCCACTACCGGCCGCAGCAGCGAAGAATGAAACGGATGCCGGGATTTCAGCAAGGTTAGGCTGACTCCCTCACTGGCTGCAGACTCGCGCAGACGTTCCAGCTCAGCCGGCGAGCCAGAGACTACTGTTTGCCGCCTATGATTTAAAACCGCGATCTCAAGCGGGGAGCCATTGAGGCCGCGAATCAACCGAAGCGCCCGGTCCGAATTACACGAAAGCGCCGCCATCCGGCCCCCGCTTGCAAGATGACTCAGAATGGCAGAGCGCTGGCACACAATGCGGAGCCCGGCTTCGAACGTGTAGACGCCGGCGACGGCCAGGGCCGCCAGTTCACCGAAGCTGTGTCCGAGCAGCAGGTCCGGCGTGAGCCCCGCCGCAATCAGCTCGACGGCTATCAGATAATTGGTGACGTAGATCCCCACCTGATCGAGATCCGGGCACGCTCTCAGGATCTGCTCTCGCTCTTCCAGCGAACGGCTTTCCACCAGTAGAAGGAAATCGTGGCCTAGAATGCGGCGGCTGATATCTCCCGCCTGCAGGAACTCGGCCTGCCACGCAGAGCTCTCGTGCAGCTCGCGCAGGACGTCTCCGTTAAAGGAGCCCTGGCCCGGAAACGTAAATACCAGCTTGCCCTCGCGACGATCGATCATAGCGAATCCTGGAATTCGTACTCTCTGAGGTTTTCGTCGACGATTTTCGGGTACGCGGACTTCAAAGGTGCGGTAGCCACCGCCTTACCCAGCCGCCGGATGCTCTCCGTAAAGATCCGCCTGACTCCGGCGCTCCCTGTCTGAGCGGATTCGGCGAAGGATGGGTTTGTTAATGGCTCGATCAGATTCCGCTCGGCGCCCGCGTCAAGAAAGCTTGCCAGAAAAGGGGGCGCGGGAACCAGTTCGTGCGTATCCTTGTGCATCATGATGAGCGTCTGATACCCGCAGCAGACAGGCTGGCCGGTGTGATCCATAACCCGAAAGCAGAGCCGGACAGTGCTCCTGGTGGGGTCTTCGTAAGACAAAAGAATACCCACCTTCTGGCCCAGTAGGACCGGTGCGAGATTCAGACTGTAAGCTTCCCGCGTCAGCATCACGAT
>JBEKLB010000322.1:0-7999 GCA_050010415.1 Bryobacteraceae bacterium
TCCGCTCCGGCTGGGCCGCCGAACTCGCGGCTTTGAAAGCCGTCCTCGCCACGCTCCCTTTCCATTCCTTCCTGGACGTGGCCTGTGGTACCGGTTTTCTGACCGAAAGCTTACGCGGCGCTATCACTGGCTTAGACCAAAGCGCGTCCATGCTCGCCGTCGCGCGTGCCCGAATGCCCCACGCCTGTTTTGTTCACGGCGATGCCCTGGCCATGCCCTTCCGTGCGGCGCAATTCGATTGCCTGCTAACTGGCCACTTCTACGGCCATCTCGACGAAACCACCCGCCATCTTTTTCTGACCGAAGCCCGGCGAGTTTCAAAATCTCTTCTGATCGTCGACGCCGCCAAGCGCGACGAAGTTCCGTCCGAAGAGTATCAAGAGCGCATTTTGAACGACGGTTCGCGCCACGTGGTGTACAAGCGCTACTTCACTCCCGAGCAACTGACCGGGGAGATGGGAACCGGGCAAGTGCTGCACTCGGGCCGCTGGTTTGTCGCCGTCCTGGCCTGAGCAAGCCGATTTTAGCCTGGATATTTCATGAATCCCGCTCGCTGCAGCCCGCGTTGCGCCTCCGGGTTCTTCATAAACGTTTCCCAAACAAATCCCGTGCGCAGATTTTCGGCCATGATCATCGTAATACCTGTGTCGATTCCAATTACATCGCTGTCGTACCAGTTTTTCAGCGGATTGAACGCATTCACGAATCCATAGCGGCTCCAGGCGCGCGCCCCGAAACGTTTCCGGATGTTCTTCAAAACTCGCAGCGTGGCTTGCGGCAGGAAAGGCAGGGATCCTCCGGCGGCGCTGGGCGCAACAGTCCCGTCGATGGGGCCCATCTCGGGCGGGCCGCCCCACACGACATAGCCGTTCTGCGAGTCCGATGCCGTGATGCCCCACAAGTCGTCACTATAATCGGGAAATTGCTTGCCCAATTCGAGGCAGAACAGCCGATGCGCTTCCGTGGCGATGCCCGAGTTCTTGAAATAGTCCGCGTAGCGATCGCGCTTTCCGCGAAAATCGAACCAGGCCTGCGAGTATTGATGCACGAACAGCGGCGCGTAGGAGCCGATGTACCGCAGCCCATCGTATTCAAATGTCGTGCGCTTCCAGGCATTCCACGCATCCGGTGGCAGCGGATGAGCTTCAGACCCCAGCCCCAGCAGGTAGATCATCATCAGCTCGCTGTAGTAATCCCAGCGATAAGGCAGGAATCCGAATTCCGGCGTCCAGCCATGCGGCAGCATGGTGGTGTCTTCCGACAGCCAGCTCCAATCCACGCGAGCGAAAATCTCCGACGCCAGACGGGTAATCTCCAGGTACCGGAAATGCTGGCGTGCAGTGAGCAAGCCGCACAGCAAAATCGCGGTGTCCACCGACGATACTTCCGCGTCCCAGATTCTCTCCCCGCTGGTGATGTTGGCCCAGTGAAAAAAGAAGCCGCGGTGGGTGGGCATCCTGCGAGCCAGGAAATCGAGCGTGGTGATCACCCGGTCGCGCGCGTCCGCATAGGACACCCAGCCGCGCTTTTCGCCGATACAAAGCGCCGTAAGCCCGAAGCCCGTAGCCGCAATGCTGGCCACGATTCCGCTGTCGGAAGTGTTGGCTTTGGACCGGTCCTTCACCAGTCCCGTGTCGGGATGCGCCTGCTCCCAGAAGTAAAGAAAACCGGCCTTCTCGATTTCCTCGAGCAACTCATCGTCTTCCGGCGCAAGCGTCGGGTTCGGTCCCACGCTGGGTGCGGCCGCGGCCAGCGGCGCAGCGGCCAGGCCTTTGAGCAGTAACCTCCGGGTGAGGCGCCTCCGAGTCACTACTTTCACTGTAGAGCCTTTGGCCGGTATCCTGAAATCGACGGCGAGAATGACTGCCCGCAGAGTCACAATTTGGTCCGCGATAGCGCTGGCGCTCGGGCTCTCAGCCGCGCTCATCGTGGTCAAGGTGCGGCGCAGAAGCCTGACGGTTACCGGCGTAGTCCTACGCGAAGACCGAGATCCCAGGAAGCAGTTGCCGATCCCCAACGTGCGGGTAATAGCAACGGAAGGCGACCGTAGCGTCGACGGCGGCGCATCCGATACCTCGGGTCTCTTCCGCCTGACGCTACCCAACGGCGGATGGCGGGAGCAGCCAGTCTTGATCGAGTTTCGTCACCCCGGCTACCAGCCGATGCAGATAGCGCCACCCAATGGCAATGCGATGCGCGACTTGTACGTCGTACGAATGAAGCCGCTGCCAGCGCAGGCCGCCGCGCCGCCAGGCGTCCACGACATCACGGTGAAGGACGTTCGGGTTCGCTATTCGGAGAAGACCTCCAACACCGTAAATGTCGGGAGCACCGCCAAGACCTTCACCGTGCCGAATACCGGCAACGTTCTTTGTTCCGGCCATGCTCCGTGTTCACCGGACGGAAAATGGAAAGCGGCGGTCGGTGGTGTAACCATCGACGCCGGTCAGGGACAACAGTTCCAGAATGCTCGTGTCTCCTGCATTGCCGGCCCATGCGCGTTTACCAACATTGAAACCGGCGCCATTCCCACCCCAGGCCGCACGATTGCGGTAATGGTGCGCAATTGGTCCGATACCGTGACGTTTCTGGTGGAAGCGGAAGTCACCCGCGGCACGCCGAGCGACGCCATTCGCCAGGCCTATCCGGCCATCTATGGCCGCTCCATGAGCTTCACGCTGCCTGCCACCGCGGAAGGTCCCAGCATCCAAGCCGATCTGGGAGCCGACGACATTGTTTTTCCCTTGGGACCCGCGCTCCAGCTTTCATGGGCGGAATGCAGTCTGCAGGTGGGCGCCGATCAAACCAAGCTGTATCGCTGCGAACTGAAGCCCGGCTACGAATTCCAATAGCACGGTGCAATTGGGATACACTTGTTAAAGAACATGGATCGTAAGAATCTGGGCAAGGCGGCGAAGGAATTGGCAGCGGTTTTTGAGAGACATCTCGATGGGCTTCCGCCCCAGGAGCGCGCGGCTAAGTCAATGGTCCTCAATGAAGCTGTTGCTAAGATCGGTAGTCGCGCCAAATCCTCATCGCCTCCAACCAGCCGGGGGACCCTTCGCGCATCCCGACGACACGCATAGCTTCCAGGAACTCCGGTTCCGTGCGGTTTCCAGAAGCTTTTTCATATCTCTCAGAAGCTGAGTTCGTTTCCTCCTGGCCTCAAAGTCGATTTGCCTGCGTCCGCGTTGCTTCTCCTGCTTCATCACCTCATCGACATCGTTCTGCTCTTGGTCCATCTGTTAAACAGTGTCGAGCAAGCGGCGAATTCTCCCAACAGCTTAGTTCAATCGGCCGTTTACTGCTGATTCAGCCGGTTCTGCACGTGATCCTTGATCCAGTGCTCGTCCCACCATTCCACCGGATTCACTTCCACGCCCTCCACCTGCATCGAGTAGTGCAAATGATCGCCGCCCGCCAGCCCCGTCGATCCGCTCTTGCCCATCTCCTGGCCGCGCTTCACCATGTCGCCTTCCTTCACTCCAATCGAGCTCAAATGCCCATAGATGGATTGCAAGCCGTAGCCGTGATCCACCACGATGCAGTTGCCGTAAATCCCAAGCATCGCGGCCCACACCACCTTACCGTCATTCGACGCCAGCACGGGCGTATGCGCCGACACCGCCAGATCGAACCCCAGATGCGTCTGCTGATCCACTTTCTTCCCTTTGTAGATGTAGCTGCGCACGTCGGCGAATTCGGACTCCACCTTCGAGTTCGCCAATTGCTGGAACGGTTCGCTCCACAGAAATCTATCGGCCGTCTTCAATCGCAGATCCGCCAGCGTCTTGTTATTTGCGCGGCGCATTTCGCCGTTGATTTTGAGGAACCGCGAGAGCAGATCGCCAGTCCCACCTGGATCGATCTGATTCACAACTTTGTCGAGAAACTTATCGTCGATCGGCAGGTCGCGCATCCGGAATTTCTTCGGAAACACCTTGAACCAGAACCGCGCCGTCGCCTCCGTGCCCGCCGAATTCTTCGCGAACACCACCGGCGCTGTGTCAACGGCCAAGTCCCAGGGATAGGCGAACAGCACCAGCCGCTGCGTATTTCCGACAATCGGGAAATTCCGATAAGTATCCTTGCCCACGCGCACGCCCGCCTCGCTCCAACCGCCCGAGAGCGTCAAGAGCACCATCTCCGATCCGCCCTGGTTGATGTAGTGCTGAAACCCGTCGGCCGAAACGGAGGGAGGGCGTAGCACCACGTCCACGTCCGTCGAGATGCTGTCGGTGGCGCCGCGGAAATCGTTGGACTGTGCTTCCACTACTAACCGCGCTTTGCCTTCCTTCAGATTCGGCGCTTCCTTGCTCCCGGCGTTGAACCGAACGTCTTGTTCCGGCACTTGCGCCAGCCAGAACTTCAGCCGGTCCGCCGTGCTCTTGTTTTCAATCAGCAGCGTGCTCGCGCCATTCTGTTCGATGGATGCAGTGAAGTGCCGCAGCCCATGCGGGTTCGAAAAGCGCACCGCCACCGGCGTGTTCACCCCGATGTCCTTGGGTTGCGGATCGAAAGCCAGCTTGGTGTGGGACGACAGAAAGAACAGCGTTGCAATCGGCGTTGCGATTAACGCAAACAGCATGATCAGAGCGATAACCTTACCCATGGCTGTTCGGATCATAACAGGGAACACCCCCGGGAGCTAACAGTCGAGATAACATTGAATCGTGCGGTCCCGGCTGTCCCTCGTTCTGCTCCTGCCCGCGCTCTTTTCGGCGCCCTCGCTCTTACCGGCGGAAGACCATTGGATCGCCCTGCGATCGGGTCCGTTCGAAGTGTTCAGCAGCGCCGGTGACCGCCCCGCTCGCGAAAAACTGATGCTCCTGGAGCAATTCCGGGAGACCCTGCGCGTGATCACCGGAAAAGAAGAAATGCGCATGGTTTGGCCGGTGCACGTGCTGATCGTGAAGAACGCCGCCGAAATCCCCTCCGCTCCCAAGCAGTTCAAGCTGGGCCGGGACGCGCGCATGATCGCAGTCACGGAATCGGCTGGATTTTCGCGCGACAACCTGAAGGAGCTCGCGCGCCTGTTGCTCTACGAGAACACCAATCGTCTGCCGCCGGATATCGAGCAGGGCATCATCTCGCTGGTTTCCACCGTCCAGATCGATGGGCCGCGCATCACGCTGGGCGCTCCCGTCCCGGAAGCGGAGCGAACGCCCGGCTGGGCTCTGCTGCACCTGGTGACGACCAATCCGGAATACGCGGGCCGCTCGCGCGTCATGATTTCGAACCTGGAACAAACCGGCGACTTCGATGCCGCCTGCCACAACGCATTTGAGAAGAGCGGCGTCCAGATCCAGCAGCAGGCTGATGCGTACCTCAAAGCGGGAAATTTCCCCACCTACGCCATCTCCGGGCGCGCACTCAGCCTGACTCGCGATTTCAAGCCGGTGCAACTGGGTTCCGAGGACGTGCCCACCGCTCAAGCTGATTTGCTTTACTCGAGCGGTCATGTCGCGGAGGCCACCACGGCTTATAAAGCACTGAAAGGGCCTGCGGGATCGGAAGGTCTCGCGCTGATCGAACTGGACGAACAAAAAGATAATGAAGCCAAGGCTGCGCTCCAGGATGCGATTGATGGGGGTAGCAAGAGCCCTCGCGCCTGGCTCGAATTGGGACGCTTGAAATCCGATGAAGACCAGCTCAAAAAAGCCGGCGAGCTAAATCCGCGCTGGGGCGAGCCGTACTATCAGTTGGCGGAACTGAACCCGGCCATCGACAAAGAGCATCTCGAAAAGCGCGCCGAGCTGTTGAAGAAGGCCGCCGCATTGGACCCGCGCGCTAGCGATTATTGGCAGGCGCTGGCGAAGACCTACATTGCCGCCAAGGATTTCACCGAGTCCCAGAAGGCTTGGGCGGGCGCCGAGCATGCCGCCGCCGATGACCAAGAGCGCGAGCGCATCCGTCAGGTTCGTTTGAATATCCAGGAGACGCGCTTCGATGAGGAAGCGGCCGAGCGCAAGCGCCTCAAGGACGAAGAGCAAGCCGACCTGCTGCGCGTGAAGAACCAGAGCGAAGCTGCCATCCACGCGTCCGAAGATGCCGCCCGCAAGAAAATGAATCCCAACGGAACCGCGCCGCCCAAGCCCGAGGCCTGGTATGAGGCGCCCACCGCGGGCGCCAGTGTGCAGGGTGTGTTCCAACGGCTGGATTGTCTGGATAGCCGCGCGCGCCTGGTGCTGCAAACCACGGATGGAAAAACCGTACAGCTGCTGATGGCCGATCCTTCTCAGGTTTCACTCGGCGGCGGGGGCGAGAAAACGTTCAGCTGCGGTGCGCAGAAGCAGGCGCGACAGGTGACCGTGCATTACAATGCAAAGCCCGATGCCAAGCTGCACACTACGGGCGAAGTGGTAGCGATTGAATTTCACTGAGCTCGTGTGAGGGCCGCGCTCAAGCAATTCATCTTCCGGCTGCTCGGCAAAGATCCAGAAGCCATCGTCGTTACGGTCGCATCGGGCGACCCGCAATTGGCGGATCGGATGTTCGCCGAAATCCAGCGCCTGGTTCCGGAGCGGCGGCATTTTTTGGTCCGGCCCGAAGAGTTCGGCGGTTATCGCCAGCTTCGCCGGCGTTTTCGTGCCTACCGCATCGGTCAAGCTGCGGTGTTATTCGATGGCGACCGGCGCTATAGCCCACTTCGCCGCGCGGCGTTCCTCCTGGCGCCCGCGAAAATCCTCGCCTATAACGCGCGTCTCGAGCGTCATCAACTGAGCCTGGGCGCCGCCATCGCGTCCTTTCTGTTTGTGAAGGGCGTGCCGCTCGATCGCATCTTTCTTCGCCCCAAGTGGCTCGCGCCCTGGAAGCAGGACCGTTCGGTTTATCCTTCCAAGATCCAAGAGATCGAAGGCCGGCCGTTGTCGCCACGCCGTCGCCGCATCGCCGTGCTCAGTCCTTATTTCCCGTTTCCCCTGGCCCACGGCGGTGCGGTGCGGATCTTCAATCTGCTGCGCGAAATGTCGGCCGAGTTCGACATTTTCCTGTTCGCCTTTCGCGACGCGGAAACCGCTTACGACTTGCGACCCGTCTTGGAACTCTGCGCGCGCGTGATCCTGGCCGATAAGCCGCGCTATCGCGAACCGCGCTGGTCTACGCTCGCGCCCCCGGAAGTCCACGAATTTCATTCGCCAGCCATGGCCGCCGCGCTGGCCCGCGTCCGCGCCGAATACAAAATCGAGGCTGTGCAAGTGGAGTACACCATGCTTGCGCCGTACCGTGGCGACGTGCTGGTGGAACACGACGTCACCTTCGCCCTATATCGCCAGATTCGCGACCGCTCGCCCGGCCTCACGGAGCGTTGGGATCATTGGCGCTGGCAAAGATTCGAGAAGCACTGGATTCAGGAGTACCGAAAAGTGGTCGTCATGTCGGAGCAGGATCGCGCGCTGCTGCAGCAGCCGAACGTAACCGTCATCCCTAACGGCGTCGATCTCGCGCGATTCACTCCCGAAATCGAGCGTCCCGGCCAGCGATTGCTCTTCATCGGATCATTCCGCCATTTCCCGAACATCGTCGCCTATCGATTCTTCGTCGAACAGGTCTGGCCCATCCTGTGCCAGCAATCTTCGGAAATCAGGTTCACCGTGGTCGCCGGTCCAGATCCGCTGCTCTATTGGCGCGAGCACACCGGCCTCGCATCCATTACTCCAGATATTCCTCCAGACGATCGTATCCATCTACTCGAATTCGTCTCCGACGTTCGGCCACTCTATGTCGAAACGAACCTGGCCATCGTTCCCACGCTCGTCTCGGCCGGCACGAATCTCAAGGTCCTGGAAGCGATGGCCATGGATCGGGCAGTGGTCTCTACGTCCTCCGGTTGCGCCGGGCTGGGCCTGCAGAACGAGGTCAACGTCTGGATTGCAGATCAGCCCGAGGATTTCGCCCGCGCCATCCAGGCTCTGCTCGAAGACCACGCTCTGCGCCGCCGCATCGCCGCTTCTGGCCGCGTTCATGTGGAAAGGAACTTCGGTTGGACCCGGATCGGCGT
>JBEKLB010000323.1:0-7995 GCA_050010415.1 Bryobacteraceae bacterium
GCCGGGTTCGGAAAAGCCGATTCGCGCCCGAACGCTTCGGTGGGATTGGAGTAGAAATCGTAGCGCAATCCGACATTTATGGTTAACCGGCTGTTCACGCGCACGAAGTCCTGGGCAAAACCGGACGCGATGGTTTCGCGGTATCCTCGGTCGGAATTGGCGTTCGAGGGATTGGCCCCCACGTACGCCAGGGGCAATCCCTGAAGGAAGAATTCGAGAGCAGGGTTGTTGCTGGATGCCTGCAAACCGAAGGGTGTCAGGTCCTGGAACTCGTACAATCCGTTAACACCGAAATCCAGCGGGCCATTTTCCTGGAGCCTTCGAAACTCCCCGCCGAATTTCAAGGTGTGACGGCCGATGGTGCGCGACACCTGGTCCTGAACCTGATAAACGGTCGAAAAATCGCCTACCGGAAATATTGGGCTGTTGCCTAACAAGCTCATACCCGTAACATCGATCAGTCCCATCGGTTGGCCGGGTATCAAAGAAGTAGACAGCCCGGGATGCGTAT
The DNA here is from genome assembly GCA_050010415.1 of Bryobacteraceae bacterium. Taxonomy (GTDB): domain Bacteria; phylum Acidobacteriota; class Terriglobia; order Bryobacterales; family Bryobacteraceae; genus Palsa-89. The sequence goes on from JBEKLB010000323.1 coordinate 512, forward strand.
TATCGGGCGAAGAAGAGGCGGTTGTCCGGTTGACACCAAAGCGCAATTCGTTGATCCATTGAGGTCCGAATGTCGTGCGGTCCTGAACAGTGCCGTACTGATTCCGCGCCAGGTGAAAAGCCGGGAATCCCGGCACATAGGTGCCCGGAGGCGTCCCCACGGATGGAACCTGCGAGGAACTGTCATCCACAGTGTAGCGCGCGAATAGCGAATGGGTACTCGAGAAGTTGTGGTCGACGCGAACCATACCGTGGTCCTCACGAGTTGTGCCTTTGTTCGCGGTGATCAGTTCGCCGGTGCCGTCCCCATTGGCCGGTCCGTTCGAAGGCGGCATCAGATTCAGGAACTGTTGTATCAGGGGATTCATCGGAATGGCGACACATCCGCCGGGGGTGGCGTTGGTGCAGGCGGACGGATTACCGGCGAATGGCAGCAGCCCTTGATGGGCGAGTGCATCCGGTACCGTGGCGATTGCCGTGGATGCCTGTACTTCGCGAAACCCCTCATAGTTGACAAAAAAGAACGTGTGATCACGCTGCAGCGGCCCACCGATTCCGGCGCCGAACTGATTGCGGACGAACTGCGGGATCGGATTGCCGCCCAAATCGAAGTAGTTCTTAGCGTCGAGTGACGCACCTCGATACAATTCCCACAAAGATCCGTGAAACTGGTTGCTGCCGGACTTGGTTATCATCTCGATGACGGCCCCACCGTGCCCGCCGTACTCTGCGTCGAAGGTCTGGGTCAAAATCCGGACCTCCGCCAACTCGTTCAATCCGAGAAAAAAACCGGAAGCGCCCGCGGGCGAATAGCCGAAGACCGGATCGGTCGCATCCATCCCGTCGATCAGAACGTTCGTCATATTCGGGCGTATCCCGTTAATTGCCACTTGCCCGGACTTACCGCTCGAAAGCAACGAGGGACCGCTACTCGGATTAGGAGCGACTCCGGGCTCCAGCGCAACCGCACTGAAAAGGTCGCGGTTGTCGAGGGGCAGTTCCGCCAGGCTCTGCTCTGGAAGTAGTCCACTGATAGTCGACGTCGTGTTGTCAATGGCGGCAACGTTCGCGCTGACCGTGGTCTGCTGTGAAATGTCGCCTATCGCGAGTTGGGAATTGATCGTCACCTCGGTAGCCGAAGCGAGATCAACTCCTTCGCGAACTTGCGATTGGAATCCTGTTTTCTCGATGCGAAGAGAATAGTTTCCAATTGGCAAGCCGGCGAAACGGTATTGGCCGGCCGTGTCCGTAAGAGCGCTCCGTTTCAATCCAGTGGCTTGGCTGGCAATCGTAACGCTGACGCTGGGGACAACGGCGCCGCTTGCGTCGGTGATGGTGCCGGAAACAGTCGCAAGCTGGGTTTGCGACCAGGCAGCGACCGAAAAGAGCGTCGCTAACACTAGGGACAGTATGTAAGGTCGGTATGATGCGCGCTTCGCGCCTGGAGGCGCCTCAACAGAGTTGTTCGTGACCTGTTGAATCAGCTTTTTGCCTCAGTTCTCTCCCCAATCAGGCCTAAGCATAACGCATAAGGCGCAATTGTTAGACCGAAATCGCATCGCAAAGTTGAATATCCATCTTCTCCCAAAATCGGAAGAGTCGATCATGATGACAGCTGGTTAGTAGCTCGTATCCAGCAACACGCCCGGAGACGCGGCGTCTCCTCAACAGCTCGCGCCCGCTTGGCACTGTTCACCCGCCAACTGCCGAATGGGGCGCGCTCTTGAGGATCGGTGTGTCTCAATTCCCAGCTTGCGCATCTTGTAAATCAGCGTAGTTCGCGGCAATCCAAGCCGATTGGCCGCTCCATCCTGCCCTCCGATCAACCAGTTGGCTTGCTCCAATGTTTCCAGGATATGATCCCGATCGGCATCGGCAAGCGTGCGTGCGCTCTCTGAGCTCTGCTTCACCGTCGGCTTTAAGTCCAGCGGCAGACGCAGCACCGACCCGGGCGAATACAGCACTGCGCGCTCGATGAAATTCTGTAGTTCGCGAATATTGCCTGGCCAGTCGTACGCTTGGAGGACCGCTATCACTTCATCGGGAATGGAATCGATGGGCTTGTTGAGGCTGGCAACAAATTTGGCTACGAAGAACTCCGTCAGCAACGGGATGTCCTGAACGCGCTCCCGCAGCGGAGGCAGGCAGATTGGAATTACGTTCAGCCGGTAGTACAGATCTGCGCGAAAGAGCTTCTTGCTCACCAGTTGCCCGAGATCCTGATTTGTCGCCGCCACCACCCGCACGTTGACCCGGACGGTTTGGGAGCTACCCAACCGCTCGAACTCCCGCTCTTGCAGGGCGCGTAGGAGCTTGGGCTGAAGTTCCAACGGCATGTCGCCAATCTCATCCAGAAAGAGCGTGCCCCCATCCGCCATCTGAAATCGTCCCTGGGTTTGTGTGCACGCGCCCGTGAAAGCGCCCCTCTCGTGGCCGAACAGTTCGCTCTCGAGCAGTGCGCTCGGAATCGCCGCGCAGTTAAGGGCCACAAAACGGTGGTTACGGCGAGGACTAGCCTCATGAATGGCTCGCGCAATTACTTCTTTTCCAGTGCCCGTTTCGCCCTGGATCAAGACGGCGGAGTCCACTGGTGCAACCGTCTCCACTACCGTCATCAATGCCCGGAATTTCGGGCTGGATCCGATCAAAGCTGGGGTCATGATGTCGTTCTCCTCGTTTAGCGGACTACTTTCTTCTGTGCCTGATTGTGCAGCGAATCCCGCCTGGTATCGCCCCCAGATCGATCTCGATCAAGTCCCCCGATGGTTGCGAGTCTGATCCCTCTCTAGAGGGATGGCTTCCTACCCCGATTGCGATCCGCCATTATGAAGCGCCTTCTTCCGAAAAGGCGAGCGTCGATGGACCAAGCGCCAGGGCCGAGCATCGCCACGCCAGCGGTTAGCACCGCCAAGAAGATGTGAATCAAGCGGCTGTCCGGCTGTGAAGAATTGAGCGAGAACGCGATGCATAACTCATCAATCGCGATAAGCGCCCCCATCACGGGGGTCCACAAGCCGGCGAGCAGAAAGATACCCGCCGCAGACTCGATCAAGTAGCAAGCGACTGCGATCGGCTGTCCGAGCGCGCCCAAAAGGCGGCTGATGCCGAGATAGATTAGAGCGATACCTACGCCAAGCCGCAGCAGCAAGAGGCCGAAACCGGGCCAGCCATTAGGAAAGGTCGAAAATAGACGTTGCAGAGCGAATCCCAACCTAATGGTATGGAATTGATACCGACGTCGGACACCCTACAAAGCGGTCCTAACCATCCCTCTTCCGAGGGATATCGTGCCTATAAATCTATAATTCCGCGCTTCAGTGCGATCGTCACGGCATGAGTCCGGTCGTTTGCGCCAAGTTTGGGGAGAATATTCTTGACATGACTTTTAACGGTTTCCTCGGTGAGCCCTAACTGCGTAGCAATCTCCTTATTGGCATTCCCAGCGGCGATTAGCCGCAGTACATCTGTTTCCCGTGGGGTCAGGGCGTCATCGGTGGCATGCTCGGCAATTTCAGCGGCGGCGTCAGTTGACAGGCGCCTCTGGCCGGCATGGACAGCGCGAATCGTCTCCAGTAGTTCCTTTCGCAACATGTCCTTTAGTAGGTACCCGCGTGCGCCGCTTCTTAGAGCGCGAGAAACCTGAATATCACCGGCATAGCTTGTCAGGACGATGATTCGCGCATCCGGGAACTCGCCGCGAATAGCACTCAACGCGTCGATGCCGCCCATCTCCGGCATCTGCAAGTCCATCAGCGTAACGTCCGGGTGATGCTGGCGGAAAGCTTCGACAGCCTCACGCCCATTGCAGGCTTCCGCGATCAGTTCCATATCCGACTGCCTGGCAATCAGCGCAGCGATGCCTTCGCGGACGACGGGATGATCGTCTACTGAGAGAACTCGGATCACAACTTCATTCTGCCTTTGTCCGGAACACCCGCAAACGGGAACGCCCCGGCCGTTTACCATAAGCAATGGAGGCAGGAACGCTCAAATCGATCTCCGTGCCGGTTCCAATGCCACTCCAGATATCCAACTTGGCGCCGATCTCCGCGGCCCGTTCACGCATTCCAGGCAGACCGTAGTGGCCCGCACGGCCGTCTTCCAGGATTGCGGGTGCAATGCCCTCTCCGTCATCGCGAATGCGCAACCGGAAAAGGTTCTCGGCGTAGATAATCTCGGCTTCAATATGACGCGCCCGGGCGTGGCTGAAAGCATTTCGAAGCGCCTCCCGAGTAATGCGGTAAACTTCGTCCCGAACGATCGGATGCAGTTCCCGCGTCTCGCCTTCCACCAGGAAGCCGAACGTCGCGGAGTCTTCGCTGGACAGTTCGTCGCCCAGGGCTCTCATCGCCCGCGCTAGGTCGTTGGTGACCACTGTAGACAAGCGCAAATCGTGAACGGCCTTGCGGCCTTCGGCGACCACCTGATCCGCGCGGTCGAGGGTTTGTTCGAGTTCATCCTTTGCTTCTCCCTGTGGAAGCAAATCATCTAGGGCCTGAAGGCGGAGCATCAACCCTTGAAAACCCTGTAACAGCGTGTCATGCAGATCGCGCGCGAGCCGGGTTCGCTCAACAACTCGTTCCTCCAGGCGCACATTGAATTCGCTGGCGATCTGATGGAGGCGGAACCGATGCAGCGCCCAGAGCAACGCCAGAAAAGCGGCCGCGCACGAGACGCGGAACCAAGCGGTTTGATAATACGCCGGAGCGATGGAAAAATCGAGGGATGCGCCTGACTCGTTCCACACGCCGTCGTTGTTGCAGGCAATCACGCGAAATTGATACGACCCAGGCCCCAGGTTGCTGTAGTAAGCCTCGCGGCGCGTACCGACGTCTTGCCATCCCGTATCGATTCCATCCAGCTTGTAGCGAAAACGAACTCGCTCTGGCACCGATAAGCTCAGTGCACTGTAGTCGATTTGAACGTTCGTGGTGTGCGCGGGGAGCCGCAGATCGGCCAATCGCGGATAACGCGAACGATCCGCAGATACAGAGGTAATCGAAACGGGCGGCGGCACGGCATTTCTCGGAATGTTCTTCGGGTCGACCCAGGCGACGCCTCTTGTTGCGGTGAACCATATCCGCCCGTCCGTGCCTTGGATCGCTTTCGGGAATGGATCTACAGCCTGGGTTTGTCCCGGAAGGCCATCGAAGGAATCGAATCGCTCCCCCTGAAAGCGATAGGAGGGATACCGCAAAGCCCGGTCTGCCTCATCTCTGGAGACGTGAATGACGCCACCTGCCGTATTGAGCCAAAGCCCGTCGCTCCCTGCATCGACAATTCCCGTGACATCTTCTAAAGAATCCAAAGCCGCCGGTCTGATGACGCGAAAGTGGCCCCTGTCGATCAGAACTAGACCACCTGCCCCGCCTGCCCATATCTCATGCGGAGCATGCTCGGCGAAGGCTCGGACATAGCGTAGGGGGCTATTCGGCTTAACGGGATAGTCCACAACGTTTCCCTTGTCCATCGTGATGATGTCGCCCTCGTAGGTTGATACCCAGATAAGCCCCGTGCTGTCGGAAAACATGTCTGCAACGCGCTGCTTCGCCACTTCCGGCGGAGTTGCCCAGGCTTTCCATCGATAATGGTCCAAAGAGAAGAAACCATAACCGTCGGAAAAGGCCCACAGTGTTCCGAGTTTGTCACCCGCGACTTGCCAAGCGCCGAAGCTGCCGGAGAGACCATCTGGAGACTGCGCCACTTTTCGGAACTTGCCGTCCTTCCATTGTCCAAGCGAATTACTCATTATCCAGGTCAGGCCGGCAGGATCTCGATACGGTTTGAACGCTTCGAAGGGGACAAGTGACACATCCCCGGAGCCGCCATGAATTCGTGCGACGTAATTCCAGCTGCCGGCAACCCAGATATCCCCGCCGTCAGCCGGCGCGATTGCTATTTTAATGGTCGATGTTGGCAGGGTAACCGGAACCAGTGGGGTATCGCGGAACTGGTCCAGTCCATCCCGGGTTGCGACCCAGATATTTCTCTCCCGGTCTTCGAGTATGGGATTGCAGTTATCGGCACTCAAGCCGTCTTTTGAAGCGAACTCTTGCAGTGCGTCACTGTTCTTCCAAATCGGCTGGTTCCTCAGCCGTTCAGGATGAGGAACTCGGCCCAGTCCGAAACTGTCCGTCGTCATCCAAAGACTTCCGTTGCGGTCGAAGATAAGGTCGTTCACGGTCCTAATCTTGATCACTAGCGGATCCTCGCTGGGACACCTTGGAGGCGTGCCTATAGGCGTCTCTATCTCGCACTTGATGATGGCGGCGGATTTCGCGCTAACGGACGTGCTGATGGCCCGAACATAGCTGTCGGTGTCCGCCAACCATATAGTACCGTCCGGTGCCTCAGCGATCGATGTCGAGTAACCGGCAAATGTGCCCGTCGGCTCAAATCGCTTCGATCCCTGTTTGAGATAGAGGACGGTATGGTTGACGCCGACCCAAAGAGTTCCGCGGCTATCCACAAATAATGCTGTTGAAGTTACGCGAGGCACGTCTTCCGGAAAGTTCCAATTTTTGCCGATGTGTTCCCAACGCGTACCGTTGAAGCGTATGACTCCAGTGTCGGTGTTTGCCCAAATGGTGCCTTCGCGGTCATGTACGATGGCGGTGAGGTTCGACGTTACACCGTCAGCTTTACCGTAGCTCTTGACGTTGCCGTTCCGCAGGAAACAGATCCTGTTCCCATTCCCATGAGTCCCATAAGCGATCCACAAACTGCCATCGGGCAGCGCCAGCAAGCTGTGCACCCTGTCTTCTGGAAGCTGGTCTCCCGAGCTCGGCACATATCGTTCAAAGTGAACGCCGTCGAATCGAAAAAGCCCGATATCAGAGCCTATCCACAGAAATCCATCCGCGGTTTGTGCCAGAGCCTCCGACCTGCCAGGATACCCGTCCTTTTCGCCCCACGACCGGTGCGCAAGCTGGTGGATGTCGCGATCCGGATTGTGAGCATCGGCAGGCGCGACAAGGGACAAAAGGAAGGTGCAGATCGAAAGAGTACGGACGACCTTCATAGGTTTCCCTTCGGTCAAAGCGCTATAGAGCCCCCCGGACCATCATAATATTTGCTCCGTAGCACTGTAAGCGTCTGAGGAACCCGTATTGATTGCGCGAGCGATGCTGCTGAAAATGGCAGGATCCGAAGCAAGCAGGAAATCCGGGGCCTCGTCGAGGGCTTTGTCAAAAGCGGAATGACGCGGCGGCAGTATTGCGCCAAACACAAGATTGTGATTACGACTCTCGATTACTGGCGACGCAGGCAAAACAGCAAACCGCAGTTGGTCGAGGTCGCGATGGAAGCGCAGCCGCAGCCTGGGGGATTCACGCTGGTGCTGGGGGACGGCCGGCTTCTCCGCCGCCTCTACGCAGGCAGCCATACCTTACCCGTCGTTCTTAATACTCGCGACCAGCACGAACCTGGGATTCACGAACTATCAGGCCGGGACGTTTTCTGTCCGCAAGCGCAGCAGCAGCTTTC
>JBEKLB010000324.1:0-7964 GCA_050010415.1 Bryobacteraceae bacterium
GAGGGCCGTCCCCAATCGATGTATAGTTGCCCGAACGATCGAGACAGTCCTTTCAACACCACATCCACCATGGTTCGGATCGGCCGCAAGGGATGACCGGCGGGAACACGCTCCTCCGGTGACAGGTAACTGAACATCGCGCTTTGCTGGGTATCTTTTCCTCACATAGGTCTAAAACATAATGACGTTGTTTTGTCTTCCCTGGTCACACCCCATCCCAATTACTTTTTCACCATCCTGTTAGAGGTCTGCGACGCGATATTCGGTTTGCGTTACGGTGAAATTGCTGGGCGGAAAGCTCGGAAGCCTGTACGCCTTGGTTCCTCGGTGTCGCTTGGGATCTAACCGAAGTTGTGTTCGATTGTCGCCTTCGGAAAACTCTGGATTTTTGCCATGACCGACACAGACTAAGAGAGAGTCACTTGGCCGCAAAACCGGCCTAGTCGCGGATCTGCGTTGTTGCAGAGCGCGGAAAATGCCAGATATCAGGCGGAAGTCTGGCCGCGGTGATCGCCCAGAATCGGACTCGCTCTGTGCGTCCACTTTCGGTATAGCGCGTTAAGCACGACTTGGCGCTCAAACCCTCTAAAACAGCGCTTGCGGTAAGATTGTTCAGCCATCATGCCCTTATCCACCGGCACGCGATTGAGACCCAACGAGTTTCTCGCGTCGATTGGTCCTCCGAAGTTCGAAGAGAACCGGGGACAGTTTCAGGCGGCCACAACGTACCTTAACCATTGGCGCCGGATATCATTTTTCCTTCGAGCCGGGGCTAGCCGAGATCTTTGCGCGGTCAGCCGCGCCTGTGCTGTTTTCATTCCCCCCTGCGTGGCGTCGACCGGATGGTCACCGAACTTGAATTATTTTCAGGGCAATGACCCGAGAATGGTCGTTGCACCCTAAAGGAGCAACCACAAATGACACCCTCCCCAAATCCACTTCCATTCTTGGGCACGTGGAAACCTACGAAATGCGATACTTTATCGGGAATCACACCGTCGATTCTAAAATTGAGGAAAATGACAAACACCGTTCTTATTCTGTGTGCTTTCTCGGCGAGCGTGCTATCGGCGCAGACTCTCACTGTGCTGCACAACTTTCATGATACGGACGGCTCATACCCGTGGGGAGGGCTGGTCCAGGCTGCCAATGGCGACTTCTACGGGACAGCCTCTGGTGGCGGCGCCAACAGCCAAGGCGTGGTTTTCAAAATCACTCCCGGCGGCGTGTTTTCGACGGTATACAACTTCTGCTCCCAGGGCGGCACGGCTTGCACGGACGGGGAACAACCCAGGATGGGACTCATACTGGACGGCAATGGCTATCTCTATGGAACAACCTTGTTTGGCGGAGCTAACAACCGTGGCACCTTCTACAGAATTACACAGTCTGGCGAGCTGACCACGCTTTACAGTTTCTGCAATCTGGCATCGTGCGCAGATGGCTGGGCACCCTATGGCGTGCTCCTCCAAGCTCACAGCGGGGGCTTATTCGGGACCACCAATCAGGCCGGGATGTACAATTCTGGGACAATTTTCGATAGCAACCCGGTTGGCGGGCTGGCGACGCTGTACAGCTTTTGCGCCACAAGCGGGTGTCCCGACGGCGCGCACCCGAGTGCAGGGCTGATCCAGGCCGGAGACGGGGTTTTTTATGGAACCACCACGGACGGCGGAGCCAACTGCAGCGACGACAGTGGCTGCGGCACCGTATTCAAGCTCATAGGTGACACGGAAACCGTACTGTATAGCTTCTGCGCTGAAGGCGGCTCCGCTTGCACGGACGGCTCAGGACCCAACGCCGGTCTGGTTCTCGGGCCCAATGGGAACTTGTTCGGAGTAACCCCGGCTGGCGGACTCAATAACAACAGCGAAGGCACGGTTTTCAAAATCACACCGAGTGGCACGCTGACCACCCTTCATAGTTTTTGCACCGAGACGGGCTGCCCGGACGGCCAAGTCCCTCTAGGAGGATTGATCCTGGCCAGCGATGGAAACTTTTACGGTACGACCAGTGGCGGCTTCGGCACGATCTACCAAATCACCCCGCGTGGCGCGCTAACCACGCTGGCCGCTTTTGACAATACGAATGGATCGGGTCCCTACGCGGCGCCGGTTCAGGGAACTAACGGCGATTTCTACGGGACCACGAACGGGGGCGGAGCCCACGGCTACGGAACGGTCTATCGCCTGTCCACAGGCTTGGCCCCATTTGTGAAAACAGTGCCCACCTCCGGGAAGGTTGGAGCGGCCGTCAAGATTTTGGGCAACGATTTAACGGGCGCGACGAGCGTCAGTTTTAACGGCACTGCAGCCGCCTTCACCGTGGTTTCGAGCGCGGAAATTACAACCACTGTACCCTCTGGCGCCACCACTGGCCCTGTTCAGGTGGTCACTCCCACGGCAACGCTTACCAGTAACGTAGCGTTTGACGTGTTGCCCTAAGCTCGGGCACCGGGCGGCGACCAGCGTAGGTGCGCGTTACTTATCGGCAAAAGAGCGAGTAGTAGCCTCCTGGTCGCGTATGTCGGCTACTTTGTCACGAATTCCCCAAGCTTGCTCTATCGAATCAGCACTTCCGCAGGCGAAAAGGCCAGGGAGGGTGGCTGAGAAGGCGGCTTCCTCAGCGGAATGGACTTCGGCGGTTTCAATCTTGCCGTTCCGACAGGACACGGCGGATAACCTCGGCGCAATATTCCTGGAGCTTCTTGCTGCGCCGCGAGGCGAGACCCGCTGACGCCGCGATGAGCTGGAATTGGCGTTTGTGCCAGAATGCTCCTATGGCTCTTCGCGTCTCGCTCGCCACGAGCAAGCGTGATCTACGGCTGGGAGAGGCGTGGCTGCGGCGATTCTTTCTGGGTTAGCTAACGAGAATTATGCCCGACGAGCGTTGGCGGCGAATCGAGGAAGCTGTTTCACCAAGCCGTCGACCTCGCGCCCGTCAAGCGTGCCGATTTCCTCTCTCGCGCCGGCGATGACGAACTGCGCCGCCAGGTGGAGTCGCTGCTGGCAAATGACAAATCGAAGGACGACGTACTGGCGGTTGCGGTAGCCAACGCAGTTGGTCAGCTTCCCGATCGTCTCATGGGTCAGCAGATCGGCCCATACGTCATCACTGAACTGGTCGGTGAAGGTGGGATGGGCAGGGTCTACAAGGCGCGCGACACCAAACTGAAGCGCGAGGTCGCTCTGAAAGTCTTACCGGCCGCTTTTGCTCAAGATCCCGATCGGATGCTTCGATTTCAGCGCGAGGCTGAAGTGCTGGCATCGCTTAATCATCCCAACATCGTGGTCATCTACGACGCCGGATCGCAGCACGGCCTGGGTGTCGTTACTGTAGTAGACACGAAAAAACAGAGGAGGAAGCTCACCCAGTTGTGGTTGGGCGTAGTAGGTGGCCTTGCATGGTCATCCTCCAGCGATGAGATTCTATTTACCGCCGCGTCCTGCTGGTGCATGTGGCCGTTTCGAGCTCGCTTCTCTATCTGTCGGCCGTAGATTCGAAAGAAACCGATCTCTATTGGCACGACAACTCGATCATCCAGGATATTTCCCGAGACGGTAAAGCGCTGTTGTTCTCCGAGATGATCAGCCAAAGTAGTTTCGATTTCATCGCCGATGACCCGCTCTTCTGTTAGTGCCTTCCGGTCTTGCTCCTGACTGCGATGGGCCCTCTTTACACCATCATCGCCTTCGGGCGTCAAGACTGGGTTTTATGGAACACGTAAAAAAACACCGTCACGGCCACTGCAGCCAACGCATGGATTAAAGACGACAACATCTTCGTTGCAGGAATTAGACCTCGTGAGACGTTGAGCACATCGAGGATTAAACCTGCCACAAGCAGAATTGTGAGCAGAAGCATCCCGATCAGTGCGAAAAGTGCCGCGTTCTTGAGTGTCATGATGGAAGTATGCACGCACCGCATACCCGTCGCAACCATCCGTCTGTGGAAGTCATCGATTTGGGCCGCATTACTCGAAGTCTCGGAGTGAGGGTTAGAAAAGACAGCGCAAGCGGTGGGAATATGAACGGTGTTATGTGACGAACAATTGCGCCTCGTTCTTGAACGCAACCAAGCGACACAAAACTACTCGGATGCGGTCACGAATCTCAACGCCAAGACACGAATCTCGGCCGGCTGATCGTAGCAGACGGAGATTTCAATGAGTTGTCGGGTAGAAACTCATCGAGTCAGATCGCCCTGGCTTCAAACTCGCACACTTCATCATTCTTGACGGCGTAAAGCACTTCTATCGGACGGCAGCACACTTCGCAGTCCTCGATATAGGTTTGCCTCTTCACTGAGGTATCCAGCACCATCGATATCCATTCAGAACAGTACGGGCACGCAAAGAAATACTCCACTCCGATCAGGATAAGCGACTGGCCCGACCAATTAACAACCCGCTCGCGGAGCCAGTCGGTGGCCCGGTAGAGATTGGTGCTGGCTAGCTCACCGTGCGTTTCCCGGCTAAAGGTTTGAGAGCCGTCTTGCGCGAGCTTAGCCATGGGGGATACGCGCGCCATTTCCCGTAAGCGACCAAGTCAGATCGAGCTGAGCGCGGCGTCAGGCATCCTTCGGCTTGTTCTTGCTCCCCGGCGGCCTGCCGCGACGTTTTACGAGTGTCATCCAGGCCGGCGGGCGACCCCGGCGCCTGCCACGGCCGGCGGCGAGGCGTTCCAGAGTAATGATTGCTTGTTCGAGGTTTTCGCGTTCCGCCCACAGCTCGGCGAGCATTTTGTTGATGTCCATGCTTGCAGGATCGCCTATCCTGAGCCAGGACATGCGGAACTGGCATCCCTGATCCAGCTACCACTCCCTGTATGACCAACGGCCACACTGAGTAGCTATTCGTTTCCAACACTTGTGCCGATGGAACTGGTGACGGCGACAGTCGATTCGGAATATTGAGAAATGCCTTCATTCAGCTTACGGGCACTTATCCTGGTGGCGATTGCAGCGATTCTTATCCTCAGAACTGTTCGCAGATTCGCGGCAAACAGATCCGGCAGGGTTCCCACCGCCGCGCAAACCTCTGGAAGCGCCTTCTGCATCAATTGTGGCGGGCCGCTTGCGAGTAAGGGCCTATTTTGCGGTGGTTGTGGCGCACGGCGCAGCTAGATGGGCCGCACAGTTCCAGCTTGTTTCCTGAACGCGCGAGTGCAGCCTGGCTGCCAAGTTGAGGATCGCCCTCGCCGAGCTAGTCTCGTTCCCCTCGAAGTTGGGCGAGCATTTTGTTGATGTCCATTACCTCGTAGGATAACGAAGCCCCGATCTCACAATGGGGCCAATTATTGCCCCGGCGCGGGCGCAGGTGGCCGGGGATGATGCATTTCGAGGATATTTGGTTCGCCCTCGTGACCAAACAATTCCGGATGGAGATAGTGACCTTGATCCCCGTGCGGCTTGTCCACTTCCACCTGGATGCGATGCGCGTTGGCCCAAGCATCCTGGCGGATGCCGGTAACTTGCCAGGAGACCTTCACCCCCGGCTTGCTGGACTTGATTGTGAAATTTCCGTTGGTGATTTCAGACGCGATGATGGCTTGCGCAAATTGGCCAATCACGGTGAGCTGATAGCGGAAATCGGTGTTCAGAGCTTCGAACCACGCGGGCATAGTGATGATGGCCGTGCCGCTGCCATCGGTGACGACGTTGCCGTTGTAAATATTCATCATGTCGGGCGATTCAACAAACGAGTGGTAGAGATACTTATTGGCCGGGTCGAGCGGATGATCGATCTTAAACGAGCCGCTGGATTTACTGAGAGAGCCTGCGACGTCCACGTTGCCCGCGAAATCGCCGGCGTCGCTCCCGTTGCTTTGCACGGCGTATATTCCAGCGCCCCCTTCCACCGTTCCAGAGCCACCAATTGCCCTGATGCCGTCGCCTCCAATGTTGGAGCTCCCACCCCAAGCCACGACACCGGTGCCGCCGGTGCCGCCGCTGTTGTTGGCGCTGCCTCCAGTCGCTATTACGCCAACGCCCCCGTTGTCAGCCTCGGCCGTGCCGTCGCCCCCAAACGCAGAGACGCCGGGTCCGCCAATACCGTTCGTGGAAGAGGTGCCATTGGAAGCTCCGCCGTACCCCGCAACTCCTGCACCGCCAGTGTTGGCGCCGGAGAGAGCCTGCGCGCCGTTACCGGCTATAGCCGAATGTGCCGGGTTGGTGTTGACAATGTTGAAGAGGGCTCTGCCGGAGGCCGTGCCGCTTCCGTTGAACGGCAACGTAACTGTGCCCGCTGGTCCCTGCGGACCAATCGGACCTGTCGCCCCCGCTGGACCTGTCGCGCCTGTCGCTCCGGCCGGACCTTGTGGACCTGTGAGTCCGATGGGACCCTGTGGTCCCACCGCTCCTACCGTCACATAGGCTGATCCGGCGTTGGGCACGCTGTTGGTGACGGTCACCAGATATGTGGCCGCCGCCAGAGTAGATGGCACCTCCACCACCATCGCGGTGTTCGTAAACGAATACACGGTGCGGGATGTTCCGCCCACCGTGACCGTGGGCGCAACGCCGGTGGGGCTGAAATTCGAACCTGCCAGGGCAATATACTTTTTGGCGAGATTGACCGTGGCGTCATTGACCACAGGCGTTTGCGCCCGGCTAACGAGTGGCGCGGAAAGAATCAGCAGCAGGGCGCCTGATGTTTTGAATTTGCAATACTTCATAAGAATCCTCCCATAGCTGGGTGTTCAGCCCGTTTGGCGTCGAGTTAGCGCTCAGGAGTATATCACTCGTCTCCGCCGTCATCTTCTAACGCGCAAAAACCCGGCGAAAACCCATATGCGAGAGAACATTTTTTGCAGGTTCGAAGCGGGCGCACTGCTGCTACCAGTCAGCAACGAATTCCGGCTCATTTTCCGTCACCAGCTCCACCCGTACCCGATACTTGAGGTTGTGAACCACGGCATCGTCACGACCTCGCCGTAGCTTTCCTGAATCCAGATGGAACTGTGGCGGTTGAAGTGAATGATCGCTCCCAGCGAAGCGCTACTGTCGAGTCTGTTTTGCACGCGAGCGTTACCGGTAAAGCTGGTGAGGCCCGTCTGAACCCAGGTATAACCACTTACAACCTTCGTTCGGGGAAGCGGAAAGTTTTTCATGAGGCCCGCCGATTCGGTGTGCTCGCCGAACGCGGTGTGCAGGAACCCATCAAACCCACTGTTCTCGTACATATACCCAAACGTCAACTCGTCGCCGAGCCATCCCGCCGCCCGGTGGGCTCGGCTCCTGCGCTTAAACCGCCGGGAGCATCGTCATCTGCGTGGCGGCCAGCCATGTATGTTCCCCAGCCTTCAAATCGGGATTGTTTTGTAAAGCTTCGGCAACAAGTTGAGAGAGCGGTACCGGACTCTGTCCATAGCTTGGCGAACTGCTTCCTAAGGCCCCTGCCAAGGCGAGCAAAAACGGAATTCTCATTGATAAAATCTCCTATGTCAAATCAACGGTTACCAAACGCTCGTGCGCTACGCGTACACGAATGCACGAGCGCTCAGAAAACTGGTTGCGAGAGGAGACCCATCCAGACTCTCAGGACGGAAATCGTTGGGGCTGATGAGATCGGCGGGGAAGGATCAGGCGCCGCCATCCGTTGACCGAAGATAGTGAGGGGCTGGGAGAACGCTGATCGCGGAAGAGTAGCAGGAAGCGAAATCACGGGATGAAACGAGCCCGATTCTGGCTGCGTGGCACTGCCTTCTTGACAAGTTCCATAATTCCACTATTATAGAAATATGGCAACGGCCAAATTGAAGCGTGCGGAACAGGTCGCCAAGTACGCCGATATGTTTACGGCAATGGGAACGGAGCCGCGCCTGCGGATTATGCAGCTCCTTCTGTCTGCCCACCCTGAGGGCCTCGTGGTCGGCGAGATCCAGAGCGAACTAGGTATTCCGAGTTCAACCCTTTCGCACCACTTGGAAAAGCTGAAGAACGAGGAACTGGTCAACGTGCGCCGC
>JBEKLB010000325.1:0-7962 GCA_050010415.1 Bryobacteraceae bacterium
CTGGAACCCTGTTCGTTATAACAACTTGGTCATGGAGAAAACTTTGGGAACGAATGGAGGCTCCCGGGATTGACCCCTTCGGCCAGAACCAGCCAAAGTGCACTTGTATCGCACGAGCTCCGGAATCCCCGATGAGATCCAGAAGGCGGGAGGTTAGCGGAGTAATTTTCAAAAGATCAAAAGGAGAACCATCATGAAAAAACCAGTATTCGTCGCTTCGTACCTTGTGTTTGCCGGCATGGCACTTTCGTCTGTGGCCTGGGCTCAGCCGAACGTGGCAGCAGAGCCGAGTAAACTGATTCAGATCGTCCGCAGTTCGACGTCCCAGTACATGGACGTAGCCATCGCCACCGCAGCGGGCTACGGCCCCTTTCTCGGCTGCGTCAGCGGATCCGACCACGGCGCTATGGGCATCCACTACGTCAATGGCGCCCTGCTCAACGGAACCCTGGATGCCACTCGCCCCCAAGCCCTGATCTATGAGCCGTCGGGCGGTCAAATGAGTCTGGTGGGCGTCGAGTTCATCGTGGACGCAGCCACCTGGCTGAAAAGCAACCCCAACCCGCCCGTTTTGGACGGTCAAACCTTCCTATTCGTTGACAGCCCAAACCGATACAACATACCGCCGTTCTTCGAGCTTCACGTCTGGGCATGGCGGAGCAACCCCATGGGCCCGTTTATGGACTGGAACGACAACGTGAGTTGCGCAGGCCAATAGAGAACCTTTGCAGGCGGGGTGCGGACGCTAAAGAAAAGGGGGAGCCCGAAGGCTCCCCCTATTGAGGGAACTGCGTTGACGGGCTAGAAGTAAATTTTGGCGCCGAGCTGAACCACTCGCCCTTGCGCGTTGGGGTTGTACGTCGTCACACGCCCGAAGGTGCTGGGCGCGTTGAAATCCTCCCAGGCGGTAATATTCTGCGAAAACGCGAAGTTGGTGTGGTTGAAGACATTGAAGGCTTCCAAGCGAAGTTCAACCTGCTTGGATTCGTTGAGCCTAACCACTTTGCTGAGAGACAGATCGGTGTTGTTGATTCCCGGGCCATGGAAATTGTTCCTTCCTTCATTGCCCAGCACGCCTGGGGTTTCCTGCGAGAAGGCGTTCGGGTTGAAGTAGTAGTTGGGTTGAGGAGGATTCGATCCGAACTGGAGCGTCGCGTTGCGTGGATTGTAAATCCCCGGATAGCCGGACACATTGGGCGCGTCCCAACATCCGTAATAACTGAAGGGTGCCGAGACCGGGCATTGTAGTGATAAATCGGACGAATCGCCCACGATGATCGGAAAGCCGGTCTGCAGCGTGGTAATGCCTGCCAGCCGCCAGCCGCTCACCACATACTTGCCGAAAGCATTGTTCCAACGCGGGAGGGGCAGCTCGTAAGTGTAATTCACTACGAAACGGTGCCGGGCATCGAAGTTGGAATCTCCCTTGTTCAAGGCGAAATTGAACGGATTGCTGGTGCGAGTTGATCCCGAGGCTGCGCCGCTACCCTCGTAACCCGAGCTGTCATCGATGGAATGGCTCCAGGTATAGGCGGCCTGGAACATCAAGCCGCGAGCCAGGCGCTTCTGGAGTTGCACCTGCATGGAATTGTAATGGGAGACGCCCTGGCTGCCCTGCACCCCGACCGAAGCGAATACGTTGCCCGGTGCGTACATGGTGTGGCTTGGGTACAAGATGGCCTGGTTGTCCCGGTTGGCTATGCACGTCGGGTCGGCGGCGCACGCAGCTGATCCCGCCGGCGAAATGGGATTGCCCTCATAGACCATGTCCAAATGCCGGCCTTGAGCTCCCACATAGCCTATCTGCAGGATCATCTGTCCAGGCAGTTCGCGCTGGATGTTCAGGTTGTAATTCATCGCGTACGCGTCGGTCAGGTTCGGATTCACGGTACTGATGCTCAACGGTTCGAATTGTGAAAAGTTCACATTCTGGCCTTTGGTGGCCCCAGTGAAGGGGAACGGATTTGGGGCGGCTTGTCCGGTGGAGATATCGACATAGGGATTGGCGAAGGAAGGGCTGCCGCCAATTCCGGTTGCCGCCAGGGACTCGATGAAGAAAGGCGGAGCGCCCAGTTGCTGGAGCGCCAGTTCCTCCGCGGCGCGATTGAAATAGATGCCGTATCCGCCGCGAATCACGAATTTCTTGGCCGAGCCGCCGCTGAGGGGGCCCCAGTTGGGTGAATACGCAAATCCGAAGCGCGGCGCAAAGTTATCGTTGTGCTGGTGATAGCCGGATGTGGTGCATCCGGGGTCGCCAGGAAAATCCAAACCCACTGGCGCCGTTGGGAATATCGTAGATTGCTGCCCTGGGATGAAGCAGTTGTTGTATAACCCGTCGTAGCGATGATTGACCAGCGGCGTGTCGATCTGCCAGCCAAGCCCGTAATTCAACGTCAAATCGCTCCGGACTTTCCAGCTATCCTGGGCGTACGAGTAGTATTCGTAGCTACGGAACGCCTGTACGCCGCCGCTTTCCTGGACGAATATATCCGGTACTCCGAGCAGAAAATCCGCGCCGGGATCGCCGGTGCTATAGGGACCGGTTCCGTCATAGGCAAACTCGCCGTTGTTCAATGCATCGAACGAATCGTTGACCTCATAACGCCGCCAATCGAAGCCAAACTTCATGGTATGACTGCCAACCACTTTTGAGAGGCTCTCGGTCATTTCATAGGTGTTATCTCTCGATGGTTGCGGACCATCCGGGCTTCCGCCGAGATTGAAGTAGCCGTTGAGGCTAATTAAAGGCATGCTGGCTACGCTCGGGAATTGCGAATTTATCCCAGAAAAGCCGTAGGAGGATGGAAGCGCCGGATTCTCAGGAGTCACGGCCTGGTAATTCAAGCGGTACCACGAAGCGCGGAATTCGTTCAGCGTGGTGGGATTAAAGGTGTGAGACCATTGCGCGGTGTATTGCTTGGTGGCTTCCGGATCGCTCTCTGCGAAGCCGGGCAGCGTGGAGCCCAGGAACGGAACCCCATGCTGTACGCTGTCGTGCTCGATGAACAGACTGGCCCACAGGCTGTCTTTGGTACCGAAGGTGTGATCGATACGCGCGATTCCCTGCTCCAGATCCTCGGTTTCGATGGAGGAGAACGAATACTGGTTGCTTCCGAAATTAGCCTGCGGAACGTATTTGTTCATCAATGCCAGAGCGAGCGGGTTGAAATTCGCCGCCGGAATCTGGCCGTTTGGAAAGAGAACGTTGTAGGGAGTTCCTGCCGCGTAGGTGGCGCCATTCTCGCCGACCATTGCAAACGGCGAGGCCGTGGTGGAACTCGCGATATCGGGAAAGTCGCCGGCACGCTGTGCCGCGCTAAATACCTGGGTTGTCTCGGACTGCTGATTGGCGTCCGGACGGCGGTTTCTGGTTCCCTGGTATGACAGGAAGAAGAAAGTGTGGTCCTTCCAAATGGGGCCGCCAACCGTTCCTCCATACTGATTCTGATGAAAGACGGGAGGCGTCACCGAGAAAAAGTTGCGCGCGTTCAAGAACGTGTCGCGATAAAACTCAAAGGCGCTGCCGTGGAACTGATTCGTGCCGGATTTGACGATCGCATTCAGAATTCCGCCGGAGTTGCGGCCGTATTCGGCATTAATCGTGCTGTCGATGAGGTTGAACTGATCGATGGCATCTGGACTGGGCGTCAGGCCCACCGCGTTCAGGCGATAGTCCACGGCGTCGGCGCCATTCAAGAGAAACGAATTCTGCTGGCTCTCGCTTCCGTTGATGGCATAGTTGCTGCGATTGGCGTCGCTCTGGCTGACGGCGCCTGGCACTAACTGCTGGAGTTGAGTCCAATTGCGACCGAGCAGGGGCAAATCCACGATCTGTTTGGCATTGATGATGGTGCCGAGCTGTGTCGTGCTGGTTTCCACCTGCGTCGGGTTGGCTTCCACCTGGACTGATTGGGTTATTTCTCCCACTTCCAGCGCGACCGCAAGACTATAAACCTGGTTCAACGTCAACGTGACATTGCGAGCGGTGGATGCGCGAAAACCGGTTTTGGTAATCGCAACGTCGTAGGTGCCAGGCGGCAAACTAAGGAACTCATAGCTTCCGTCGTCCCTGGTCATTACCGTGGCGGACACATGGGTATCGGTATTGACGGCCTTTACTTCCGCCCCTGGAACTCCCGCGCCCGACGGATCGGTCACAGTTCCACGGATATGAGCCACAACTTCTTGCGCGGGAAGATCCCAAAACGAAGCCATGGAGAGCAGCACAGCTCCCCAGCCGAGCAGCGTGAGTTTTCGCATTTTCCCCTTCCTTTTTGTCCTTGGCCGGTTCGCGTCGCAGCGCGAGCGCCCTGCAGACGGTCAGCCATGATTCGGGCGAGACAACCGGGCGTGTAGCGTCCGATTTCCTCTACAATGATTGTTAGAGCCTTACAATAAATGTTGAAGCTCTACAATAAATATTGACGTCAACCTCGTTATACGTTGATATCAACATTACCACGGATGTCAAGCGCTACCAAAGTTTCCTTTGAAACCACCCTGCTGGTTCGCGATTGCTGCCTCTGTCTGCATGTGCAGCGAGCTGCCCGGGCACTGGCACGGCGCTTCGATGAGGCCCTGCGGCCGTTCGATCTCACCAATGGCCAATTTTCGCTGCTGATGTCGCTGAACCGGCCCAAGCCTCCGGCCATGGGAGCTGTAGCGTCGCTGCTCGCTATGGATCGCACCACGCTGACTGCGGCCTTGAAGCCGCTGGAGCGGCGCGGATTGGTCAAAGTTACGGCAGACCAACAAGACCGTCGCAGCCGTCTGATGACGCTGACCGGGAAAGGCCGGAGTTTGCTGGCTGCGGCCGTGCCGGTTTGGGAGCGCACGCATCGGGAAGTAGAAGGCCTGCTTGCGGATGGAAATCCCGAGGGCCTCCGGAATAATTTGCGCGCTCTGTCCTAGATGGCTTTGAGATTCCGACCGCTTGGTTTGTACGCGGGTGGACCTTTTAGTTTTTATTCAAGTGTCGATCGGATTCTCTCCGTTCGATAGAGGAATCAGCCACTTTTGCTGAAAAAGCCAGCAGACTGAAGTCCGCCCTACACGGCCCGAGCTGGGTTGAACGCTTGCTCGCGCCTGCTCAATTGCAACTCGTGCAGCAGGCGCATGATATTATACGCGCTCAATTCGACCAGGAGCCGCGTGATCTTCGCGTGCTGATCGTCGTTCAGCTCAGCTTCCACCGCCTGCATGGCCGCGATCACACTCGACTGCTGTTTCTCCAACTCGGCACGGTCGATGACTCCGTCCGCCATCGCATCTACAAATACCGATAATTTTTGAACTTGTTCGTCAATCACCGGAACATGCGTCGTCTCGTCAAACCAATCCACTCTTTTCATAAAGGCCTTTCGTGTTATCGCAAATGATTTCGCAACTCCAAAAAACGATGTTGCAGCCGCTCACGCCCGCCTGGCTCCTGCACGCGTTTCCGGAACGCTTCCGGCAGAAACTCCGCGTCAGTACATTCCAGCATCGCGGCCGTCTCTTGCATCTCCTTCTCCAAGCCTTCGAGCGACGGCAGGAAGTCCGCCAGTTCCTGCTCGAGAGCGGTTTTGCCAATCCCGGATTCGCCGCGCAGCCGGCTGCGGCGCGCAGCTCTGGTTACTATACCTTCGATGTCGGCCCCCGAAAGCCGCCCAGCCGATTGGATTTCGGGAATTTCTTCCGGACTCAGCTGGACCCCAGCCTTTTGCCCCATAGCTTGAAACATGTCCCGAATCTCTTCTACCAGCGCAGGATAAAACAGAGGGATATGAACCTCAGCCCGCCCCTGCCGCTTCAAATCGATGGGCAGAAGATCGGGGCGGCAAGTCAGCAGCATCCATAAAATCTTCCCGCGGAATCGCGTATCCCCCATCTGCCCGGCAATGAGAGAAAAGACCCGGCTGGAAGTGCCCGAATCGCCTTCCTGTTCACGATTGCCCAAAGCCGCGTCAGCCTCGTCGATGACCACCACCACGGGTCCCATGGCTCGCAATACGCCGAGCACACGCTCCAGGTTCCCTTCCGTTTCACCGACGTATTTGGAACGGAAATTCTTCAGCGTTACACAGGGCGCGCCCATCTCTCCGGCCATGCACTGCGCCAGGAACGTTTTCCCGGTTCCCACCGGGCCGCAAACCAGGTAGCCCATCGGCAGGGTTTGTGTATCTCCGCGCTGCAAGAGTTGCGCATCTTCACGCAGCCGCTGCTTCACGGGAGCGTGCCCTACCAGCACGTCGGTATTCCACTTGGGCTCCATGAACTCGAGCAAGCCGCGGCATTGGCGTTCGATCAGTTCCTTCTTCAACCCTCGCATGCGCGCGGCGTCGAGACGATGCTGAGTTTCAAAAGCGGACTGTACCAGGACGTTGATATCGACGCACGAAATTCCGGCGGTGAGGCGAGCCAGCTCAGTCTCCGAATACTCGGAAACGGTCTTGATATCGCGGCCTTCGAGAGCAAAACGCAGGAAACGCCCGCGCTCCGCTTCATCGGGCATCGGGACCTCGATACCGGAAACATAGGGATTGGATGTAATCCGTTCACTCAATGCAGCGGCGCTCTCGTCCATCAGGACGACGGCCATGTTTAAACGTTTCAGGTGCGGGCTGGCCGCCCAATTGAGAACCGTGACCACCTGTTGCGATGCTGCCGGGCTCAGCCGCCCTGGCTCGCCACTAGGCAGTAGGAATGACGCGTGGTCGACCAAAATGGCGGCGCTTACGTTTTCTTCGCCGGCCATGATGTTGTTCCGCACGAAGCGGTCCAACAGAGCAAACGCACTCGCAGAATCCTTGCGCGCCGACGCCAGGTCGCCCAGCTTTTCGTTCGCCCGAACTACCATGTCCTTGAGGCGCGCTCCATCTCGCCCCGCGAAGACCCGCAGCCCGCGAGCCAAATCGTAATACAGCACCAGGTCCCAACGGCCGAAGATCTGTTCGGTTAGAAAATCCGCGAGACCTCCGTAGGACGACCCGTCGGCGCAGAGAGGAAGCAGATCCTGCACGTTGCCGTGCAACACAAAGAGCGATGTTGAGCCGGAGAAATAGCGTTCCGACAGTTCGGCTGCCCAGGCCGGGAACCAATTCGGAACAACGTGCTGTTGTGCCGATGTCACTGCGCCACCTTTCGCCAATCGGCGTCCAGAATCGCCGGCGGCTCTTGCATCTGATCCACGACACCCGTTATCTGCTGCAGCTCCCTGATGGCCGCTTCGGTGGATTGCACGCTTTCGGTGACTCCCTCAATCTGACTCGACAGCACATTGGGGTCCTGGCGATTCACGCTCGATTCCACCAGCGCTTGGATTTTAGCTTCGATACGATCCAGTTCCACGCGCACGAATTCGGCATTTTCGCCCGCTTTCTTGTAGTTTTCGAGGCGCAGTTCTTGTACCGCCACGCTATCTTCGAGCGAATGCTTGAAGCGTTCCTCCTGAGCGGCGGCGCTGTTCAATTTTGTCTTGATATCCTCAATGCGCGCGCGAATCTGGGCTTCGTCCGTGGAGCGGAGAAAGCGGTCGAGCCCCTGTTGGGACGCGAGCAGTCGAAGAAAAATCCATAACAAGCGGTCCAAGGCAGGCGTGCTCAAATCTTCGGACGAGGAAACCGATTGATTCCCCACCCCGCGGGCGATCGACTTCATCTCCAGGCACCTCGAGCGTAGGGCATCGAATCGCTGCCGGGCTGGAGGAGTCAGGGAGTTGACAATCTCGCTCAACGATTCACTGCCGGCCGCCGTGCCCTGCCGCGTTCCGGGCCGTGCTCCGGATTGTTGCGCTTCCTTGTGGACCTGCGCGTCAATCGCATCGCGAAATTTGGGCCGCGACACCAGACCGCCCAAATAAGCCACCTCCGCAGCCAACAACAAGGGAAACAATGCGTCCGGCCACGGACTGAGCGTGCAGGCAGCGGCCCCTCCCAGGAACAACAACAGGTTCCAGCGGTAGAGAAATGCGCGCTTCAGGTA
>JBEKLB010000326.1:0-7920 GCA_050010415.1 Bryobacteraceae bacterium
GATCGCTCGGCCGATGGCGTGATGACGCCGCTCCCGCGTCCCTCCATCGATACCGGCCTGGGACTCGAGCGCATCTCCTGCGTCCTGCAGGGCAAGCTTTCGAACTACGACACAGATCTGCTGCGTCCCATCATTCATCGCGCAGCGGAAATGTTCGGCGTCGCATATGGTGACGATCCTCGCACCGATGTTGCGCTGCGCATCAATGCCGACCACTCGCGCTCAGCCGCGTTCCTGGTTCATGACGGCGTTACCCCATCCAACGAAGGCCGCGGCTATGTGCTGCGCAAAATCATACGCCGGGCCATTAGAAATGCTCGCATGATCGGCCGCGAAGATCCTTATTTATACGAACTCACCGGCTTTGTTGCCGACCTGATGAAGCCTGGCTACCCGGAGATGCTCGAAAGCATCCAGCGCGTGGCGCGCGTGGTGAAGGACGAAGAACATCGCTACGCAACCACGTTCCAGGTTGCCGAGAAGGTCTTCATAGATGAAGCCAAGTCGGCCGCCGGCGGCGTTCTTCCCGGCGCTGCTGCGTTCAAGCTCTACGATACGTTCGGACTGGCACTCGACGAGCAGGAGGAGATGGCTCGCGAGCGGGGCCTAACCATCGACCAGGAAGGCTTCCAGGCCGAGATGGAGAAGCAGCGGACCCGTGCGCGGGCCAGCTGGAAGGGCGCCGACAAAACGCAGGTCAATCCGATCTACCGGACTTTCCCGAAGACCGAATTCGTCGGCCGCGAAACGCTCAGCTCTCCCGCCACCGTAATTGCTGTTTTGGAGAACGAAATCATTCTTGATCGGACGCCTTTTTATGCCGAAGCGGGCGGGCAGGTTGGCGATACGGGAGTTCTCACCTCGAAAGATACGGGGGCCAGTGTGCGCGTGGAGAGTGCGTACTCGGCAGCCCCGGGCGTGACGGCTCATCGAACTGTCGGCTCCCTCCCATTTAAGACCGGCGATCATGTAACTGCCGTCGTCGACTCGGAATCGCGCTCCGCGACTATGCGCAATCACACGGCGACGCATTTGCTTCATGCCGCGCTGCGCAAAGTGCTCGGCAAGCATGTCAAGCAGGCCGGCAGCATCGTCGATCCCAATCGTCTGCGGTTCGACTTTACACATTACGCTCACACCGATCCCGAAGAGTTGGCCGAAGTTCAAAAGCTGGTGGCTGAAGAGATATCCAAAAACATTGAGGTCCACACCGATGTCATGGATCTCGATCAGGCACTCAACACCGGCGCCATGGCGTTGTTCGGCGAGAAGTACGGCGATCGTGTCCGCGTAGTCTCGCTTCCCGATGGCTTCAGTAAAGAGCTGTGCGGCGGCACGCACGTTCATCACACCGGCGATATCGGGCTGTTCATGATCGACTATGAATCCAGCATTTCGGCCGGAGTCCGGCGCATCGAAGCGCTCACCGGCCCCGCCATCATTGAGAAATTCCAACAGGAGGCGCTGGCATCCAGGCAGGCGCAGGAAAGGCTGGTGGAAGAGAAACGCGCGCTCGAACGGCAGATCGAACAGATGAAGGAGAAGCTTGCGCGCTCCGAAGTGGCCGGAATCGAGAGCGGCGCTCGCGATATCAAGGGCGCGAAGGTTCTGTCCGCGCAGGTGGCCGGCATGGATCGCGAACAGCTGCGAACCATGGTGGACTCTTTACGGGTCAAATGGAAGACTGCCGTTGTGATCCTGGGCTCTTCTCAGGATTCGAACGTCGCCATCGTGGTGGGCGTCACCAAGGACCTGACTTCGAAAGTTCACGCGGGCAAGCTCGCGGGCTCGGTGGCTCAGGCGGTAGGTGGCAAGGGTGGCGGACGCCCTGACATGGCCGAAGCCGGCGGCAAGGACCCCGCGGCGCTGGCAGGCGCACTCGACTCCGCTTACAAGACTGTGGAAGGAATGCTCTAGCAGTGGAGCAACGCGACGTGGTTGTAGTTGGCGCCGGTCCCACCGGCCTGGCCTGTGGCATCGAGTTGAAGCAGCGCGGCCTGAACACGGTTTTGATCGAGAAGGGCTGCGTCGTCAATTCGCTTTACAACTATCCGACCCACATGGTGTTTTTCACCACGCCGGAGTTGCTCGAGATCGGCGGTCTGCCGATGACGTCGCTCAACGAAAAGCCCGGCCGCACCGAAGCGTTGAAGTATTATCGGCGCGTTGCCGAATATTATTGCCTCGATATCCATCAATACGAGCGCGTGCTATCGATCAACGGACAGGATGGCGACTTTCACGTCACCACCAGCAAAACCGAGTATCGCGCGCGCAAGATCGTTCTCGCCACGGGTTATTACGACGTTCCCAATATGCTCAATGTCCCCGGCGAAGAACTGGACAAGGTGATCCACTATTACAAGGAGCCGCATCCTTATTACAATCACGACGTGCTGGTGGTGGGTGCGAAGAACTCCGCGGCCATCGCGGCGCTGGAACTGTTCTGGACGGGCGCCCGCGTCACGCTGATCCATCGCGGCTCCGGAATTTCCAGCCGCGTGAAGTATTGGATCAAGCCCAACATCGAGAACCGCATCAAGAGCGGTGAGGTGAAAGCGCACTTCCACTCGCACCTGACGGCGATTCATCCCAAGTACGTCGAGCTGGAAACTCCCGACGGCCCCAAAAAGCTCGCGAACGATTTTGTTTTCGCCATGACCGGCTATCGGCCCGATCTCGAGTTCCTGGCTTCGCTCGGCATTCGCCTGGAGCCGGAATCGCAGAAGCCGCGCATCAATCCGCAAACGTTCGAGAGCGATCGCCCAGGTATTTTCCTGGCCGGAGTTATCGTCGCCGGCATGCACACCAACGAAATCTTCATCGAAAACGGCCGCTTCCACGGCAAACAAATCGCCGAAGCCATTGCTTCCTCACAATTGATATCATCGACGCCATGACGAGACGAGACTTCGCCAGGCTAGCAGCGAGTGCGGTGGTGGTTCCGGCATTCGGTGTAATTGATTCCAAGTTCAGCGGAGTCATGATCGGCGCGCAGACTTACAGCTTTCGCACCCTTCCTTCACTCGACGATTGCATCGCCGCGATGAAGGAGATCGGTCTCGGTTACGCCGAGCTCTGGGACAACCAGATCCTGCCGAAAGATCGTTCGCAAATCGCGGCCTGGCGCTCCAATCCGCCCATGGACGAGATCCGCGGCATCCGCAAGAAGTTCGATGATGCAGGCATCGATCTCTACGCTTTCAACTACAGCTTTCGCGACGAGTTCACCGACGAGCAAATTGAAAAGGGGTTTCTCATGGCCAAGGCCATGGGCGTTACGCGCATCACTGCGTCTGCCAACGTGGACATTTCGCCGCGCGTCGACAAGTACGCCGAGCAATACAAGATCTACGTCGGCTATCACGATCACGACAGCATGAAGCCCAACGAATTTTCGACGCCGGACGATTGGAAACAGGCGCTGGCAGGGCGATCGAAGTACACCGGCATCAACCTCGACATTGGGCATTTCACCGCCGCCGGCTTCGATCCGGTGAGTTTCCTCGAAGAGCATCACGCGAAAATCCTGACGCTGCACATCAAAGATCGCAAGAAGAATCACGGGCCGAACATGCCGTTGGGCGAGGGCGACACGAACATCAAGGGCGTGCTCGAAGTGTTGAAGACCAAGAAGTATCCCATCCCGGCCATGATTGAATACGAATACGGCAAGCCGGGGATGGACACCGTCGCGGAAGTTAAGAAATGCTTCGACTATTGCAAAGCTGCATTGGCCTAACAGGCTTTGGCTTAAACAGACTTTAGCGTGATCGCGCGGCGCTGGCAGCCACCGGCTTCGCCGCCTCGGGAGCTGGTACCGTTGGCGCCACGGCTTCCGGTTCCTTGCGCACCAGGCCCAGCGCTTTTCGCAGCTCGGTATCCACGTTTTGGCGGATGTCGGGGTTGTCCTTCAAAAACTGGCGAGCGTTCTCGCGGCCTTGTCCGATGCGCTCGCCTTTGTAGCTGTACCAGGAGCCGCTCTTTTCCACGATATTTTGCGCCACACCCAGATCGATCAGGTCGCCTTCGCGCGAGATCCCTTCGCCATAAATGATGTCGAACTCGGCCTCGCGGAACGGCGCCGCAACTTTGTTCTTGACGATCTTCACCTTGGTACGATTGCCGGTTACGATGTCGCCTTCCTTGATGGCGGCGATGCGGCGGATGTCGGCGCGCACCGAAGAGTAAAACTTCAGCGCGCGGCCACCGCTGGTGGTTTCGGGGTTCCCAAACATCACGCCGATTTTTTCGCGAATCTGGTTGATGAAGATCAGGCAGGTATTGGATTTCGAGACGCTGCCGGTGAGCTTGCGCATGGCCTGCGACATCAGACGTGCCTGCACGCCCATGTGGCTGTCGCCCATTTCGCCATCGAGCTCGGCCTTAGGCACTAAAGCCGCGACGGAATCCACTACCAGCACATCGATGGATCCCGACGTGATCAGGGCGCTGGTGATTTCCAGTGCCTGCTCGGCATAGTCGGGCTGCGAGACCAGCAGATTGTCGACGTCCACGCCGAGCTTGCGCGCATAGATAGGATCGAGCGCGTGCTCCACGTCGATGAAGGCTGCCATGCCGCCGGCCTTCTGCGCTTCGGCCACCACTTGCAGCGCTACCGTGGTTTTGCCGGACGATTCCGGTCCGAAGATTTCGACGATGCGGCCGCGCGGGAATCCTCCCACGCCGAGTGCGTTGTCGAGCGAAATGGAGCCCGACGAGATGGCCGCCACTTGCACCACCGCTTCCTTCGACCCCAGCCGCACGATGGAGCCTTTGCCGAATTGCTTTTCAATCTGGCCGAGGGTGAGCCCGAGGGTGCGTGTGCGTTCTTTTTCGTCCATAAAACGTAGTCCTTCTAAAATGTCTCGGGGGAGAACTTCTATTGTACTAGAGTTTGGGAGCGTAGTACCCTTTGCGGGCACGCACGATCAGATCTTTGTGCCCCTTCACGCGGATCTCCACGGTATGATACAGGCCGTCTACTTTGAGCGGCTCGGGGCGATAAAAGATGTTGTACTGATGCCGCAGCTCATTGGCGATGTTCTCGAACGATTGGCTTAAATCCGAAACCTTGAAGGGGAAGAAGGCCTGGCCGCCGGTTTCCGACGCGAAGTATCGCATTACCTTGTCGCCGTCAGTTTCGATGCGTGTGATGTTGGTGGAAATGGTGTAGACGTTGACGTCGGCCTTTTGCGCCATCTCGAGCGCCTGATCGCGCGTGTAGCGGCTCTGGTTGTCTTCGCCGTCGCTCAAGATGACCATGGCGCGGCGAAATTTGTAGAGCGGCTGATCTTCCATCAGCTTGTCGCGGCAGGCGAAGAAGATGGCGTCATACAGGGATGTCCCGCCGCCCGGCCTCAGATTCTCGACGGCCTTCTCGAGGTCGGCGATGTTGTCGGTAAGATCGGTCACCAACTCGGCCGAGGTATCGAAACTCACCACCATGGCTTTGTCGTGGTCGGGACGGACGGTGCTGTCGATGAACGCGGTGGCTGCTTCCTGCTGGAAATGAAAACGATCGCGAATGCTGTTGCTGGTGTCGATCAGAATCGCGAGCCGCAGAGGCAGATCCGTCTCGGCCGCGAACTCGATGATGGTCTGCGGTTTCTTGGTCTCGAAGACCTCGAAATCGTCCTTCGTGAGATCGGTGACGAAGCGGCCTTTTTTGTCGGAGACCGTGTAGAGCATGTTGACGCGCGAGACATCCAGGGTGATGCGGGACTTGTCGCCGGTATCGGGCGGCGGGGCTTTGTCGGCATTCTTGGCCTGGTCCTTGGCTTGGCCGGGGGACTGGCCGGAAACGAGCAGCGAGAGAGCGCAAAGCGCGACGAGGAGGTACAACTTCTTCATGAGCGGTTAATTCATTATAGATGCGGCGGGCGTCCTACAGGTGCGGGACACGGGCATTCGACTATAGATACGATTCATTTTATTTATTAGCAAAACAATTGACATCCCCTAACTGCCGCCATATACTTTTCCCACCAGCCTATGCTGGCTGGTAGGCCGTCCTGGTGCATTCGTCGCAATGGCGCGACGCACCGCCACGCGTAGCGAGCTCGTTTCTCGCAGACTCCAATTCTACTTGTCAGGAGTTGTGGCTATGCGTGCAAAACTGGGCCTGCGCCGACTATTTGTGTATTTTCTTCTTACTGCGGCTGCGTCCATCAGCGGCTTTTCGCAGTCGACAACACTGCTTCGAGGCACCATTACCGATCCACAGGGCGGTCTGATCGCCGGCGCCGTGGTGACGCTGAGCAACGCCGGCACCGGCTTCAACCGCTCGCTTACCACCGATCAACGCGGCGAATATCAGTTTGTTCAGCTTGCTCCGGGCACTTACAAAATCGACGTCGAAATGATGGGCTTTGCCAAATTGACGCGCACCGACGTCCAATTACTGGTCAATACGCCCACCACGCTCGATCTGCATATGGAACTCGGCAAGACCACTGAGACCGTCAACGTGGCCGCCGAGGCATCCGCCATCAACACGGTGGACGCTTCGGTGGGGAATGCATTTTCAGAGCTGCAGGTGCGCGAACTTCCACTGGAGACCAGGAACGTAGTTCAATTGCTCAGCCTGCAACCAGGCGTCACCACGAACGGCGAAGTGCTGGGCGCGCGCCGCGATCAAAATAACATCACGCTGGATGGCGTGGATGTAAACGACAACCAGAACGCCGGCCTGGTGGCACAGAACACCACGACAGGCAACACCTACCAGGGCGTGAACGGGAACGCGGCGAACGTGAACTCCGGGTTCAACTCAGTGCTGCCGGTCCCGCTCGATTCGGTCCAGGAATTCCGCGTTACGGTGGGCGGCGAGGGCGTCGATCAGGGCCGGTCGTCAGGTGGCCAGGTGGTGCTGATCACCAAGAGCGGCACCAACCAGCTGCACGGTTCACTGTACGAATACAACCGCAACACCGCGACGTCGGCCAACACCTGGTTCAATAATCAGTCCGGCGTGCCGGTGCAGCAATTGGTCCGCAATCAATTCGGGGCTTCCGTTGGCGGACCGATTAAGAAAGACCGCCTGTTCTTCTTCGTCAACTGGGAACAGCGCATTGATGCCAGCAGCGTAGCGCAGGTGCGGGCCGTGCCGTCGGAGTCCCTCAAGCAAGGGCTTCTCCAGGTGCAGCTCACCGATGGAAGCGTGCAGACCATACAGCCGTCCCAGCTTCCACAGATCGATCCGTTGGGCATCGGTCTGAACACACCCTACCAGAAACTTCTGAATCAATATCCGGTGGGCAACGACCCGGCCTACGGACAGGATGGCGGGCTGAATTTCAGCGGTTATCGCTTTAACGCTCCCGACAAACTGAGTGACATGTCGTGGGTAGCCAAGCTCGATTACAGATTAGACAACGCCGGCAAACACACTCTCAGCCTGCGGGGCACGCTGGGCGACAACACCATCGATCAACTCCTCGCCGAATTTCCGGGACAGGCACCGGCATCCATTGAGCGCGACAACAATAAAGGATTGTCAGCCCGATACACAGCCGTTCTCACCCCTACGCTCGTGAATACCTTCACCTACGGATTGACCAGCCTGGATGAAAATCTTTCGGGCGTATCCGGCACCGGATTCCAATTTGAGCCGACGGCTCTCGCGCCGCTTCAGAATTGGGGCGCACGCGCCAGGGGAAGAACCAATCCGCTCAATAACGTCCTGGACGATGTGAACTGGACCAAGGGTAAGCATACGATTACCATGGGATTGAACTTCCGCTACAACCGCAATAACACCTCTACATTTACCAACGCCTACCCGCTGTACGCCTACGGCGCGACGGAACTCATCGGTCTGGGTGAAGACATCGACAACTCCGTGCAGAGCTATCTGGGCGGGAAGCTCGGGAATCCGAATTTACAACTAGCCAATCCGACCGCGGTGACCAACGCCGC
>JBEKLB010000327.1:0-7858 GCA_050010415.1 Bryobacteraceae bacterium
ATCAGTTTCGATAACAGCCATAATCCACTCCTCTAGTGCAACGTGTTCAAGTAGGACGTCACGGCCGCCAGCTCCGGTCCGGATAAGATTTGAGCTGGCATGCGCGTGCCGGGTTTCACAGACTCCGGGTTCGCGATCCAGCTCGCAAGATTTCCGGGTGTATTCGCCAGCAGCCCCGCGGCGATCGTGCTGCGAGTCATTAAGTGCGAAAGATCGGGCCCCAGGATTCCGGCAGGATTCATGCCGCGAATGGTGTGGCAAGCGGCGCAGTGCGTTTGAAAAATCCGCTCGCCGCGACGATTCTCTTCCGTGGTCGGCATGATCGTCTCTGTGAGTTGGAGATCTTGCCACGCCGCAAAATCCTGGGGAGTGTCTGCCACAATGAACAGAGCCATGTGTGCATGCTGCCGTCCGCAGTACGCGGCGCACTGTCCCCGATAAGTGCCCGGCTGGTCAGCCTGCAACCACATGACATTGGTCTGACCCGGAATTACATCCATCTTCCCCGCGAGTTGAGGAATCCAGAACGAGTGGATGACATCGGCGCTGGCGAGTTCAAAGCGAACCGGCTGGCCCACTGGAATGTGAATCTCGTTAGCCGTCGTGAAAATGTTAGAGGGCTTCGCGTTCAAGTAACGAAGACTCCACCACCATTGCGAAGCTGTGACCTGCACCGTCAGCCCGGGAGCACTCGGCAGCCTGGTCACTTCGGCCGTAACGAGCAGCGTCCATGCCATGCAGCCGACGAGAACGAACGCTGAAATGCCGCCGCCAACATAGATCCAAGCCATACCGCCGGCGTCGCGGCGCACGGCTAGCTGATGAGGATCTGCAGCCGAAGACGCCACGCGCTTGCGCAAGACACCGCCGAGCAGGAGTATACCGATGATGACGATGACGAGGAGCGAGATGATGCCCAGACCCCATCCGAGCCGTGTGATCGGATCGACCGCCGGTCCAAATGTGTGCGGATAGGCCATCGGCGGTTCCACGCGAACCGCCAGCAACATCGGCAACTTATTGAACAGAAGCGCAAGCGGTGGGTTCATGGTTTCGGTTCACCGGCTTTCGCTGGAGTTGGTGAACTCGATGGCGTCTGGGCCTTCGCGGGAATTGGTGTCGGGAAGATCGGCGTCGTGGGCGCGAACTGTGCATCGGCCTGCGCCTCGGGGGCGACTTGTTCGCCCGATTGGTCGCCTTGTCGCGCATGCTCGTAATCGCTGATCGACACGGTTCCGCCCAGAGACTGGATATAGGCAACCAGTTTCCAGATTTCGTCCGGCGGCAGCGCGGCACCCCACGCCGGCATACCCTGCGGCCGTCCATCTCGAATCGTTTCGTAAATCTGGATCGGAAGACCGCCGTAGCGCCATTCCGTATCGGTCAGGTCAGGCCCCATGTTGCCTTTGCCGTTGTAGGCATGGCAACCGGCGCAGTTCATCCTTATATAGAGTTGTTTACCTTGCTGAATCGCTTGCAGATTGTCGTGATAAGGATTGTCGATCGACAACGCGGTTACGACACGAGCCGGTTCTCCGGCGACCTGGCCCAACGGGACGGCGCCAATGAGGTTATCGGAAGGAAAGTTGACCGGCCGAGTCGTCGTACTGCCGCCCTGGGAATGTTTACACCCGCCCAAGGCGGACAGCAGCGCAAGCGCTGCTATGCCTATTGCACTGTGAATTGCCCGCAGGTTCATAAAGCCTCAACATTCGTGCAAACATCGGGGTTCGTGCAACTCAACGCTCGTTGAGCCTTAATGCTGCGTGCCATTGCCGGTTTCCGGCCGCGTCGTAGAGACGTTGTCCTTGCTGGTCATCTGGCCGGGGCCGCTGCTCATCGAGTCGCCATCGATCGAAAACACATAAAGCGTATTCCCACCCGCCGGAAAATCGTACGGCCGGAGCGCAATAACATCGGCGCGCACGGTTGCCGCACCCCCAACGCCGGCGGAAATTGCGATGTACTGCCGGTGGTCTAAGCCCAGGTACGTAATCGGTTGACCGATGATTCCGGAACCGAGCTTCTGCGACCACAGCACCTTGCCGCTGCGCGCATCCACCGCGCGGAACCAGCCATCCGTTGTGCCGTAGAACACCACATCGCCCGCCGTTGCCAACACGCCGCTCATGGTCATGTAAATTTCTTTGATCCCCCAAACCTTCTTGCCGGTTACCGGATTCCACGCGATGAACTCGCCAAGGTTCCCGCCTGGCGCAGGATAGCGATTCATGTCCATCCCGTCGAATGGCGAGCTGGGGATGTAGCTGGCCTCGTTGTCGGTGACATCCATGCAGATGTTGAAGATATCGGCATACACCAGACCGGTGCGCGGCGAGGCTGCGGATGGCTGCCAATCTTTGCCGCCAATGTCGGGTGGGCACACATTGACGAGCTTGACGTTCGGATGTGGTTCCTTGTCCGGATCGACAATCGGCATCCCGGTTTTCATGTCGAAACCGGTCGACCAGTTCTGGTAGGCGAAGGGTGCGGCTTGCAGCACTTCGCCAGTGACTCGATCAATGGTGTAGCCGTAGGCGTTGCGGTCGAGGTGGACGAGCACCTTGCGTACCTGGCCGTTGATCGGCAGGTCCATCAGGATGTCTTCGTTGACGGCGTCGTAATCCCAGCGATCGTGGGGCGTGGTTTGGTACGCCCAGCGCGCCATGCCGGTATCCACGTCGCGCGCGAAGATCGTACTGGTCCACAGGTTATCGCCGGGGCGCTGGTCGGGAACGCGCGGCGACGGATTGCTGGTACCGTAATAGATCAGTTTCAATTCCGGGTCGTAGGAAATCCAACCCCACACCGAACCGGCGCCGTGCTTCCACATGTCCGCAGGCCAGGTGCTCGTGCCGAGATCCTTGCCCTTCATCCGTTCATAGAAAGGCTTGAAGTCATCGCCAATGCGAACCTGCTGATCCGATCCGGTGCTGTAGGCGCGCCACAGTTCTTTGCCGCTGTCGACGTCAAGCGCGGCGATCCAGCCCCACACGCCCATTTCTCCGCCACTGTCGCCGACTAGCACCTTGTTCCCGACCACAAAGGGCGCCATGGTCATGGTTTCGCCGGTTTCCACATTGCCCATCTTCGTGCGCCACACCTCCTTGCCTGTCTTGGCGTCGACCGCAACGGTGTGGTCGTCAAGCAGGTTGTAAATGAGCTTGCCATTAGCGTAGGCCACGCCGCGTGTGACCGTGTCGCAGCAAGCCTTGCCTTTGGCCATCGGCGCGGGGTTGGGCTTGAAGGTCCACTTGATCGGTTCTCCCGCTCGGGTCAGGTCGAGGGCGTAGAGGATGTCTGGGAACGGAGTCACCACATACATGGTGTTGTCCACCACCAGCGGCGCGGCTTCATGACCGTTCAGGGTGCCGTCAGAGAAGGTCCAAGCCACGCGCAGTCTGCTGACGTTACTGGTATTGATCTGGTCGAGCGTGCTGTAGCGGGTATTGGCGTAATCGCGCGCCTGACTGCGCCACTCGCCGGGTGGATCATTGGGTGCGGGATTTAGCGTGGCGCCAGTAAGGCTGCCGCTGCCGGGGTCATAGGCGTGACTATCCTGCACTGGTGTCGACGGGCGACTGCAGGAGCTGCTTGCAGCAATCAACAACGCGAGGCAGGCGAATTTTAGATAGCGCGCATTCTCATGAGCGCGCAGAAATCTAACGACCCGATCCCACATTTGGCGGAAGTGTACAAAATCGCGCAATCCTCAGACTGTTCAAAATTGCTCACTTTTTAAATTGACTGTCGCGCTCAGGATTGGGCGAGCACGTCGCACGGAAGAAATATGTTTTTCTTTAGAACTCGACCTTGGTTCTGAATCCGAAAACGACCGCGCGCTGCGCGCCTCCTCCCACATTCGCGTAGTACTGAATCACCGGCTGCACGATGATCATGGGTAGAACATTCAGCAACGTGTTGAACTCCACGCCGTGTTCGGTCTGCCACGCTGGCGCGCCGGATGGGAGAAACTGTGGGCTCAAACTGTTTTGCACATAGCCTAGCGACATCGTGTTGTGAATCTTCAGTGGCAGCGGTTCGTTGAAGCGCAACCCCGCTGCGAACATCGTATAGTCCGAATTGATGCTCCGAGGACTCCAGTCATACGACAACGTTGCATCCAAACCCTTCGCTTCTTTCGGGTCCGGGCGCCACACTGCTTGACTGGCGATCCAGTACAGGAGGTAGTTTGCCGACCGTGGTGTCGCACTCATCGGCACAGAGAACTTCCCAGGGTTGTAAGAAGCGCCGAACTGGTAGAGGCCCGAGTATCCCTTTCGGGTTGTCGCGTTGTCAGTGGGAACCATGGAGGATGCCTTCTTGCCAGGAGTGAATCCAATTTCCGAAACACTCACCGGAGGGCCATGGAAATATGGAACCAGGCCAGTTGGATTGTTTGAGAAAGGCAAGCGGTCCTGGGACAAAACCATCGATTTCACGTAGACGTCGTGGATCGGTACAACGTGGATTTCCAGCGCCGGCGTGGAAGGAGGATCGAATGTTTCAAAGGTATTGGATAAATTGTCCAATGGACCGCCGATGGGCTCAGCTACAAAAGACTTCCCGAAGTTTTGGTCCCCGTACGAATCTTGACCCGCGAACTGGCCCGCTCGAATAGCGATCCGGTTCTTCAGCCAACTCTTCTGGAACCACCAGGAATCGAGGCGAAATGTATTCATGCTGGCGATCGAGCTGGGATTGGCGACGAGGCCCAGATACGAGCCGAGATTGTTGCCGGTCTGCCAAACAGCGGTCGCGTGGAAAGACCAGCCCTGCTGATGGACTAACTTGCCCAAATCGATGTCCACGGTCCCCCGGACGCGGTTATAACTCGCAAATCGCTCGTTCTGCTGGCTCTTGATGTTCCAAAGGGAATCGCTGATAGAGTGCAAATCGAGTTTCACTCCACGCTCTAACAGACGCGTTCGTACTCCTCCCCACTCTCCGAAGAGGTAGCCCTTGGTATTCTCCGCCGTTTCGTGAGCGTCTGCACCGGCAAGCGTTTCCTCTTGCAAGATCTGCGAATAAACCGGGACCGCGCATAGACACAGACAAAGACTGGCACACCACAGAAACGTAAACCTCAGACGTCTCCCATACATGCGGAACCTTCCTGTGGCCCGTGATCGCGGATCCGGGAGTTTCGAATTGAATCCAAACCCACCCGATCTTGAGGATTATTGAACCTGAAGACTGTGCAATATTGAACAGAAGCGCTTTTTCCTGGTGCGCAACCCACCTCAGAATCTTCTGCCGTTGATTTGCATTTCGTATGGAGACAAACAAATGTTGAGAGCCTTTTCACCGTGACCCGCCCCGCGATGAGACATCAGGGAACCGCAATCTTGGCCCGCGCCATCGTCGGCCTAGCCTGACGGGCCAACAACATGCCGACGGAAAGCGCAGCTTAGATTGAAAGCCGTGTTTACGAAGCCGACGTGAGAGAACACCTGAGGAAAATTGCCTAGCAGGCGTTTTGCGACGGGATCATATTCTTCGGAAAGGAGCCCGACATCGTTACGAATATCCAGTGGGCGGTCAAATATACGGATTGCATCTTCATGACGGGCTTGTTATTGGAACAGATAGTTTCTTGCGAGCACTGTCTCCGATTGCTCAGTCAGCGAAAGGTTCAAAGCGTCAGAATCCTATTTAGGAGCACAAAAGTATGTCCAAAGAAGCAAAACAACCCGACAAGAGCGACACGAAGGTCGAAGTCTCTCCGCAGGGAGCGCTGCCAGTCTTAAGCATACCCGGCGGCACTCAAACGGACTCGGAGCTCGCCGACAAGCATCGAAAAGACGCGAAGGTCGAAGTCTCTCCAGAGGGAGCACTCCCAGTGATAAGCGTCCCGGGCGGTTCGCGATTGTAGATCCGGCTTATCGCCATTTTTTTGAACGTTCCTGATGCGTCGCATCAAGTGACACCTCCCGAAAGGTCGTCTCCTGGAGCGTGCGTAGCATCCTCTATGCCCGCTTTCACAATGCCACCGGATGCTTTCCCGCTCGCATGTACGCTTCAATCTGTTCAAGAGTTTTGCCCTTGGTTTCCGGAACCAGGAAAAACGCAAAGAGCCATGCCCCGATGCTGACAGCCCCATACAACCAGAAGGTCGCAGCTTTACCCATGACGCGTGTGAGCGTCAAAAACGATACTGCCACGATCAGATTGGCGCTCCAATTGGCGGCCGTCCCGATGCTCATGGCCCGACCGCGGATACGCAACGGGTAAATCTCCGAAAGTATTAGCCAGAAAACTGGCCCTAGTCCCACAGCGAACGAGCCGACATACACCATGAGACTGGCGACCGCGATCCATCCCAGGCTTCCGGACAATTGCGGCATCGCAAACGCCAGCCCTAAAACGACCAAACTAATTGCCATTCCCGCCAGGCTGGCCAACAAAAGCGGCCGCCGCCCGACCCGGTCGATTAGTTCCATGGCCACGATTGTCAAAGCGACGTTGACGACTCCGACTCCGACGCTGGCCAGAATCGCCACCGACGCAGAAGACAAGCCGGCGAATTTGAAAATAGTCGGAGCGTAATAGATGACGGTGTTGATGCCGGTGATCTGCTGCGCGATGGCTAGTCCAACGCCCACGATCATTGCCGATCGCAACAGCGGGCTGAACAGTTCGGACCAGTGACCCTTCTGCTGCGCCGCGCTATGTTGAATGTCGCTGAGTTCGCTCTCCACCTGGTCCGGGGGGCGAATCCGATTCAACACGGCCCGGGCTTGGTCCACGTGACCGCGGCTGACAAGCCATCGCGGGCTGTTGGGAATAAAGATCAGTCCAACTCCGAATGCGGCCGCCGGAATGAGAGCCATCGCAAACATCCAGCGCCACGCCTGGGACCCGGCAAATGCGTAGTCGATAAGGTAAGAGATGACGATGCCGCTGGTGAGAGCGACTTGATTGATCGAAACCAGCTTTCCGCGGATATCGACCGGGCCAATCTCAGAAATGTAAAGTGGTGCGACGAACGAAGCGATGCCGATCGCGCCGCCGGCAACGATTCGGGCGGCAATTAGCCATTCGGTACCCGGCGCCAGAGCGGCCCCGATGGCGCCCACACCGAAAACCACCGCGGTGATAATCAATAGTCTCCGGCGTCCAATACGGTCGGCCAAAACTCCTCCGACCGCTGCGCCGACGAGCGATCCCAGCAGAACCGAGCTGACGACGATCTCCTCCATGCTCGGGGATAGGCGGAAATCGCTCTTGATGAATAGGATGGCTCCGGAAATGACACCGATGTCATAACCAAAAAGCATGCCGCCGAGAGCTGAGATTCCAGCAGCGAGATATACTAAACGTTTTCCTCCAGCCTTAGCCTTGTTATTCATCGTGATGACGGGCAACGTGACGCGTGTAAGCAATATTCGTTGGAAGGGACTGACCGGCACCTAATTTGTTGACGGTATAGTTCTGGTAATCGACCGTCAGTGTCTCCTTGCCGAATATTCTGATGGCTGAAACCGCCTCTTCTCTCGAAAGAAGCCAGAACCCGTCAATCTTCTGATAGTCCCGCACAAAATCTACTTGCTTGACCCAAAACGACGGGCTTTTGGCGAGATGGCCCGTGATCTTTACGATCGCAGAGTCCTGGTTGTCGATCCAGATCTTTCCTTCGAAGAGATCCATCTCCTTGCGCTTCGGAACAGCGTGAACCACTGAGCAGTCAGAGTTGCCGATTCGATCCGTGCCAACTACGTCCAAGGCATAATTGTCCGGAGTGATCAAGCTGTCTGGGTCTCGGTTGGTTCGTACCCTCTTCTCTTCATCCTTCATCAGACCCTGGAATATCCGATGGCGCACGAAGCCCGAGCCTTTTTCTGAGGTGGTCGCGAAT
>JBEKLB010000328.1:0-7841 GCA_050010415.1 Bryobacteraceae bacterium
ACTATGGACAAATTCTACCTGCCGCAGGACTCAGTGGAATACTTCCGTCAGGCTGTTCCTCAGGGCGTGCAAGTCGAGGATGAGTGGCGCAGGAAGTTCGACGCATACAAGCAGGCGTTTCCTAAAGAAGCCGCTGAGTTCGAGAGCATCATCAGCGACAAGCTTCCGCAAAACTGGGACGCCGATCTACCCAAATGGAAGCCCAACGATAAACCGATCGCAACTCGCGCCGCGGGCGGCGAAGCGATGAATGCTCTGGCGAAGCATATTCCCAACCTGATCGGCGGATCGGCGGACCTGAACCCGTCCACCAGGACGCCCCTTAAGGGTCTGGGAGATTTCCAATCGCCCGAAGTGTCGGGGCCGGGAACCCTGGGTGCAGTCGGCGGGGAGTGGAGCTATGCCGGGCGGAACATTGCTTTCGGTGTTCGCGAGCACGCGATGGGAACAGCCGTGAATGGAATGGCCGCACATGGCGGTGTGCTTCCCTTCAGCGCCACGTTTTTCACCTTTTCCGATTACATGAAGCCTGCCATCCGCCTGGGGGCCTTGAGTCATCTCAAGGCGATCTACGTGTTTACGCACGACAGTATCGGGCTCGGGGAGGATGGTCCGACTCACCAGCCAATCGAGCACCTCGCGGGCTTGCGCGCACTTCCGGGGCTTACGGTCATCCGCCCTGCTGATCCGAACGAAACCGTGGAGGCGTGGGCTTTTGCCGTTCAACACAACGGTCCGACGCTGTTAGTGCTGACGCGGCAGACAGTCGCACATCTTGACCGCGACGGGGCGAAAAATCCCGGTGTCGCAAAGGGGGCCTATGTGCTCGCGGACGCCGAGAGCGGTTCTCCGGATGTGATCCTCATCGGCACCGGCTCCGAAGTCAGTCTCTGTGTATCGGCGCGGGAAAAGCTGAAGAATTTCGGAGTAAAGGCACGCGTAGTCAGTATGCCGAGTTGGAGCCTGTTCGCGGCCCAGGAGGACTCTTACCGTGAAAGCGTCCTGCCGCGAGGCATCAAGAAACGCGTCACGGTGGAGGCCGCCTCACCGATAGGATGGCGTGACTGGGCGGGTGACGAGGGTACGGTCATTGGCGTGGAGCGCTTTGGGGCGTCGGCGCCTGGCCAGGACGTTCTCGCTCATCTGGGCTTCACGACGGATCACGTCGCGGCGGCCGCTCTTCGCCTCTTGGGCAAAAACATCGAAGCCAATCTGGAACGCGGGTCCGAAGCAAAGTTAGTGACGGCCTAGCTGGTAAGCTGCACGTCCTAGCCCTGAAAAGGCTAACCTTGCTGGTTTACCCCAGCGGCGTTACTCTTGCGTAATGCGACCCCTTCGCTATTCCATCAACGTCACATTGGACGGGTGCTGCGATCATCGCGCAATATTGCCGGACGAAGACTTGCATCGTAACGCGACTGAGAACCTCAACCGGGCCGATGCCCTCATCTTTGGCCGGGTGACTTACGAAATGATGGAGGCAGCGTTCCGGCCGCCGGCGCAGACCGGAGCGAGGCCTGATTGGATGGAGCCCTTCGCACGGACGATCGATGCGGCAAAGAAGTACGTCGTGTCGAGCACGCTGGACCGGGTGGATTGGAACGCGGAGCTCGTGCGCGGGGATCTAGGGACGGCCGTTCAGCGGCTCAAGCAGGAGCCGGGCAAGGGACTGTTGGTGGGAGGCGTAAAGCTCCCGCTCGCGTTGGCCGAGCTGGGATTGATCGATGAGTACGAGTTCGTGGTGCACCCCAGGCTAGCGGGCCATGGGCCGACGTTGTTCGCGGGGCTATCCAAACGTGTCGACTTGAAGCTCGTGAGCCGGCTGGAGTTCGGCTCGGGGGCGGTGGCGATGCGGTATGAACCGCGAGGGTAACCGTGGATCATTTTGGACGGTCGCCGAAGAGCACGATCGCAACGCCATTCCAGGTATCTCGTCCGGAGGAAGGTGGGGGCTTGTCCCGAAGAGGCACGATTCCGACGTCGCTGTGTACGATGTGAAAATGCGCCTCGATATATTCGCGAACCAGATTCGCGCGTCTTCGCGACATTACAAATTGCTGGTCCGGCGATCCGGTACCGGAGTAACCCTCGACGATCACCAAATGACCGGGGAGTGAATCCACAACCGGCGCCACCGCGCCATCAATCGCGTGGCGGCCATTTTCGTCCAGCTGCACGGTGCCATTGCTCCCGGTAACAAACATGTTCGACGCATCCAGCCAGCTCCGTGACCCGCAAGCGCTTTGACGTTGACATGCCTTCAGGTAATCGGCCGGCGACAACTGCTCCAGGTTATAGAAACCGCGCTTCTTGAAAAACCCGCGGAAGAAGAATTCGTGTTTTAGCGCTTCCGTATCTTCCGCAAGATTGGCGGTCCCGCGATTGAGGTTTGAGAGTGTCTCACGAATATTGGTCGCGCCGTCTTCGCCCATATTATCCGGCCCCAAAGCGCCCTTGATGGTCTGGTTGAGTTGTTCCGACATGGCCTGCACGTTCTCAAGAATGGCCTGCGCTTTAGCCGCAAGGTCTCGGGACTGCACATCCTCGATCAGCCGATCGGCGCGCGCCGAAGCTTCGCTGAGGTTTGAGGTAGCTTGTTGTGCATTGGACAAAGTGGCCTGCAGTTGCTTCCTGGTGGTTTCATCTTTCAAGAGCAAGCCTATTGGCCCTTTA
This sequence comes from Bryobacteraceae bacterium, assembly GCA_050010415.1. GTDB lineage: Bacteria > Acidobacteriota > Terriglobia > Bryobacterales > Bryobacteraceae > Palsa-89. The sequence goes on from JBEKLB010000328.1 coordinate 2,674, forward strand.
CCGGCATTCAAATCCGACACAATTGCGTTGATGGTGTCCGTGATCTGGCTGGCGTTGCCAGCCATCTTCTTGATGTCCGGTTGAACCACCGTCACCAGACCGTCCACATGATTCACAGTTTTGGTCACTGATTCGAGCGCCACGTCGAGCCGGCCGTGAAGATCAGTAACACTGCCCTGAAGGTTATCCAAAAGTGCGGAACCTTTGTCCAACAACGGGGCAGCCTTTTCAAGCGCTGCCCCGAGATCGAAGGGCTCTTTACTCGGAAGCGTGGCTCCGTCAGCCGCCTCAGCAGCGGCACTGGTACCTTCTCGAATGAAGATATACTTGTCGCCAACCAGGCCTTCGGTTTTAATAGAGACCAACGAATCGGTGCGAATCATCCCTCGCGCGTTCGCTCTCACTTGAAGCTTCAGCCGGAACTTCGACGCCGGGCTGGCCGGAACGTCAATCCCTTTGACTTCGCCTGCCTCAATGCCGGAGACTCGCACCTGCGCGCCACGCGGCAATCCGCTGATGTCGGAAAACTCCGCGTAGTACTCCACATGTTTACCGAAAATGTCGTGGCGGTTTCCGATTAGAAACAGAATTGCGGTGAATAGCCCAATGCCCAAGATCAGGAACAGTCCGATGGCCCAGCTATGAATGCGCATATTATTGTGTCTCGGAAACCAGTGCTCTCACCAGAGCGCTCTCATTCTTCGCTAACTCGTCGATGCCGCCTACCGCGATGAGATGGCCATTATCCAGAACTCCGATGCGGTCGCCGATACGGCGAGCTTCCCGCGTGTCGTGAGTAACAATCACCATGGCAGTGTTGTCTCTTTTTCGAACGCGTAATAACAGATCGTCGATCTCCGACGCCGTCACGCGATCCAGTCCGCTGACCGGCTCGTCAACCAGGAGGATACTAGGGCTGAGCATGAGGGCGCGAGCGAGTCCTGCCCTTTTGCGCATACCGCCCGAGAGTTCCGCCGGCATCTTGTGGCCGTCCTTTCCCAAGCCCACATCATCCAGGCTTTTTTGAACGATGTTCTCAATCTCTTCATCTGCTTTCTTCTCCCGCAAGCGCTTCAAAGGGACCGCGAGGTTGTCGTGGAGGGAGAACGAATCGAAAAGTGCGGCGCTCTGAAAAAGGAAGCCGATCTGGCTTCGTACCTTCGACAGTGCGTCTTCGTCCATTCCGACAATGTTGTCGTTGTGGACGCAGATTGCGCCTGAGTCCGGTTGAATTAAGCCGATTGTGAGTCTCAAGGTCACGCTCTTTCCCATTCCGCTTCGCCCTATGAGACAGAAGGCCTCTCCTGGCGCAACTTCAAACGAGACGTTGTTGAGAACCGTTCGATCGCCGAATGAGCGGGACACTTCGCGGAAAGCTATTGCCGGAGGGATGCCGCCGTTCATATAGCCGTCTCCGGGAACAGGAAGAAGATAGCCTTCACCAGAACAACGTCGATCAGAATAATGGCCAGGGACGAGATGACAACGCTGTTGGTGGCAGCACGCCCGACGCCTTCAGCGCCTTCATCGGTGGTGTACCCCAGGTACGAGGAGATGAGACCGATCACGGCTCCGAAGATGGCCGTCTTAAGGGTTGGAGGAACAAAGGCCGCCCAGCTCACGCTATGGAAAGCGCGAGAAATATAGAGTTGGATGGACAGGTCCGTGGTGGCGCGTTCCGCAAAGTAGCCGCCCGCGAGCCCCATCACATCCATGCAAACCGTGAGTATGGGAAGCGCGATGGAGCATGCAATGATGCGGGGGATCACCAACAGCTTGAAAGAATCCATGGAAAGCACTTCGATGGCGTCAATCTGTTCGGTCGCGCGCATGTTTGCCAACTCCGCGCCGATGCCGGCTCCCACTCGCCCAGCCATCAGCAACCCGGCCAGCAGCGGCCCAATCTCGTTGAAGAACGCCAGAGACTGGATAGCGGGCATTTCCGCCTCAGCACCAAATTGGACGAGGCTGGTTCGTGTGTGAAGGGCGAGGACCAGCCCCAGAGCGAGGCCCGAAGCCAGTACCAGGGGCAACGATTTCCATCCAGCCACTTCGATTTGTCGCAGGATCATCTGGAATTCAAAGGGAGGGACCAGTACTCGCCGCGCGGCGCGCAGCGCAAACAGGCCAATGTTCCCGATGAAGTCCAGATAACTGCGCATAGCGTGCCTCCGAATCCCGTGCCCCGTGCGAAGGTCCGTTGCGTTAGCGACCAGAGGCTTGCGCGATGGTTGCCACCAACCGCTGCGCACTCGAAGGCGCTGTTGCTCCCGCGATGATTTCGCCGTTGCTTAGCGTCTTGCCATAAAGGGATTTGTTGCCGGATTCATCGGGTTTCAGGGTTGCACCATCCAGATCGAAGCCCGCGAACGCTCCCTGGGTTCGGCCGTAAAGAAGAATCTTTGAGTTGGGGTCTCCATGTGCGGACGCGCCATTTCCCCAGGCCGCCGAAGCGTCGGACCCGATGGCGAAACGATCCGAGAGCAGCTTGGAACGCAGGTCTTTGTCGGTCGACAGGATTACGATGTTCATTTCTTCGCCACCGAGCTGTACGCCCACGCTGCCGCTATCCAGGGTGATCGCGCCTGGTGCCGACCAATTGCCGGAATTTCGGCACGAAATGAATCCACGTCCGTGCCCTACACCAACGACAATGGCCCCTTTCTTGAATCCTGGAATGACCACGACGCAATCGGCACTGGCGAGTTTTGCCGCCGAAATGTCGCCAGATTGGGTCATTTTATTGAGGACAGCAGTAGCTTTCCCGAGCCGTGCGGCCGTGTCATCCGCGCCCGCCGCAGTGACAACGGAGGCGAAAGTCACTAAGAGAAGATTCTGTGTTTTTCGCATAAGTGTTGCCCTTTCGGGCCGTATTAATGCACTCGGCGTTCCAATTGGGCGCATCCGTGAACATCAGGAACTTGAAGCATTTCCAGGCATAACCGGCTTGTTACGGTGAGGAACGCTCGGGACGACGACCAGCTGTCGACGCGTGTGATGGTCACTTGACACCATATCAAGACAGTTCCCGAAGCGTGCGAAAAACACTGAACAAAATCGCATCGAGAGGAATATCCATGTAGAAGCTGAAGAACCGGAAGACGCCCTTGGCAGACTTTCTCACAGAATCAGACGCGCTTATGGTTCCAGCGGTGGCCGACAGCCGTCGCTCGCCTGAGTCCACAATCGATGAGAAAGTGATCGGGCTCTTTGACGAGCTGAGAGTCCCGCTGCTCAGGTATTTGGCAGGTTTCCCGCTGACTGTTCACGATTCCGAGGACGTTATCCAGGAAGTATTTCTGGCGTTGGTCCGGCACTTGCGGAGCGGTAAGTCTCATCAGAATGTACGCGGCTGGCTGTTTCGGGCGGCCCACAATCTGGCCTTGAAGAAGCGTTTTCGTTCGCGGAGGGACGTGGAGAATGCCGGACTCATGCTTGTGGAGGAACGCGTAGCCGATCCGGCTCCGAACCCCGAAGACCAGTTGGCTTTCAGCCAGACCCAGAAACGTCTTGTGTCGGTGGTCCGCGCCATGCCGGAACAGAACCGTTGGTGCCTTTATCTGCGTGCCGAAGGGCTGCGGTATCGAGAAATTGCCGAGGTTTTGGATATTTCCCTCGGCTCGGTTTGTCTTTATTTGGAACGATCTTTGGCGCACATCGCACGTGCCGCCGAACGGTGATTACTATGTCAGAAGAATCTCATCTCTCAGATCAAGAACTGCTCCTGGTTGTCGACGGTGAACTTTCGCCGCGTGAGTCGGGGCGGGTTCAATCGCACCTGGCGGCCTGCTGGGCGTGCCGCGTGCGCAAGCAGGAAATCGAAACCGCAATTGGCGAGTTCGTTCGCTTACAACGCCAGGATTTCGATTTGCGCATTCCTCCTCCAGAGGGCCCTCGCGCCTTGCTCAAGGCACAACTTGCGCAACAAGCTGGGCCTGAGCGCATTTCCCGGCTGCCTTGGTTTCACTCGGTTTCCTTGCGATTCGGGTGGGCTGTTCTGGCCGTTGTCTTGGCGCTGGCGACGGTGACGCCGTTCGTTTTCCGCACTTACGTAAGGCGTCCCGCTGCGCGTTTCACGGCTGTGACGGTTCCCAATCCGAGGCTCACACCGGGCGCTACCGTTCTTCTGAGCGAAAGGGAGATTTGCCGGGAGGTGAGCGTGAACAACAAGCCAGTGCCGATAGCGCTTCAACAAAAGGTGTTCGATGAATACGGACTCCGCGCTGCCGAGCCCAGAGCGTATGAGGTGGACTATCTCATCACGCCGGCGCTGGGCGGGGCGGACGACATCCACAATTTGTGGCCCGAGTCCAGCTCGGCAACTGTATGGAACGCGCAGGTGAAGGATGCGCTCGAAGATCATCTTCGCAATATGGTGTGCGAAGGACAACTCGATTTGGCTACCGCCCAGCACGAGATTGCGAGCGACTGGATCGAAGCCTATAAGAAGTACTTTCACACGGATCGCCCGGTGGCGGAGCAGCGCTATTAGGATCCACATCAGGGACCCACTGGCACTGATTCCTTCCAAAATACCTTGAACAGAAGGGTCTTAACCGGAACATCATATATATGCACACTTTGGAACCCCGTGGTTGGCGGAACGTCCGGCGCCGTCTCTACTCCCTGTTCGCGATTCTCCTCGTTTCGATCCTCTATGGCCAACCCCCTCAAGGCGAAATCCGATTGCAGGTCAAAGACCCCTCCGGGGCGCCGATGCAAGTTTCGGGGAGATTGGAAAGCACCACAGGCGGAGCAGCGCGCGACTTCCAAACGGACGCACAGGGCGGGATCGTTCTCCCGAATTTGCCTCTTGGCCGATACCGGCTGCGGGTTTCCAAATCCGGATTCACCGCGCAGTCGGTCGTAATCGACGTTGATTCGGCAACGCCCGTCGCCCGGAATATTTCCATGGAAATTGGCGCTCAGGCCGCCAAGGTGGACGTCGTCTCCGAGACACCTTTGGCCGGAAGCGATCTCCAGATCAATCAAATTGCCGCGCCTGTTCAAACGGCCAGCGCGTCCGATATCGATAACAGCGGCGCGCTTGACCTGGGCGATTTCATGAACCGGAAGCTCAATGGCGTCTTCATCAACGAGATGCAGGAAAACCCCTTTCAACCCGATGTGAATTACCGCGGCTACACCGCATCGCCGCTGCTCGGCAC
>JBEKLB010000329.1:0-11652 GCA_050010415.1 Bryobacteraceae bacterium
AAAGTCAGCCAGTAGCTTCCAATGATACGGCCGCGGGCCGCCAACAGAATCGGCGCGTGGAACTGGTTGTCTCGGGCGAAATTATCGGTGAGCAAATCGGCCAGCCGGTGGCCGTCCGATGACCGCCGTCATGCGTTCACTTCATCTGTCGGGGCCTCATAGCCCCGATGGGCTAAAGCTCCTGGGACTCCTGTTGACGCCTGTCGCCGTGGCCGCGGGAGCGCTTGCCGCGTGGCGGTTCGGCGTGGATGCCGGTTGGACCAGCAGGTTCTTTATCGCCGGTGGCTTTCTATCGCATTGGCAGGTCTGGGTTGCGTTTGCGATCAGCGCGGAAGTTTGTGCATACATCCTGGGCCGGGCCCCTCGTAGGGCGACGGCCGCATGCTGATTCGCGTCGGCTATGAGTTAGTCTTCAACTGCCCGCAAGAGACGCCCATGATCCTCATGGTCAACATCCATTATTCGCGCGCGTCGGACATTATCACGCCGGATCTCCTGACCACCGATCCGGCCACGCGGGTCACCGCATATCGCGACGGCTTCGGAAACTGGTGCAGCCGCGTTGTGGCGCCCATCGGCAGAATTCGCCTGACAAGCAAGGGGATCGTGAGAGACTGGGCGCAACCAGACGTGTCGTCGCCTTTCGCCCGGCAGCATGCTCTCCAAGATCTACCCGAAGAGACGCTGGTCTTTCTGTTGGGCAGCCGGTATTGCGAGACCGATCTGCTATCGGAGGCAGCATGGGCGCGCTTCGGCCAGTCGACGCCGGGCTGGCCGCGCGTCCAGGCCATTTGCGATTTTGTCCACAACCATATCGCCTTCAACTACCAGAACGCGCGCTCTACGCGCACCGCCTGGGAGGCGTACAACGAGCGAACCGGCGTGTGCCGCGACTACGCGCATTTGGCCATCGCATTCTGCCGCTCGATGAACATTCCAGCGCGCTACTGCACCGGGTACCTGGGCGACATTGGGATGCCGCCTCCCTATGGCGTGATGGATTTTGCGGCGTGGTTTGAAGTGTATCTCGACGGCGGCTGGCACACCTTCGACGCGCGGAACAACGTGCCAAGGATTGGACGCGTGCTCGTCGCACGAGGCCGCGACGCAGCTGACGTCGCCATCGCCACCACGTTCGGCCCGAATACTCTGGAAAGCTTTCAAGTCTGGACGGACGAAATCGCGGAAAGCGTGACAGCGCTTCGGTAGTCTGCCAAAGCCGATCCTAGAGATGCGCCTCCTCACCGTACGGCATAACACGACGTATCGTTACTCGGAACCCATCGAGTTGGGCGAACACCGCATGATGTTCCGGCCCAGGGAAAGTCATGACCTGACGCTGGTCAGTACGCGATTGGACATCACACCGAAGCCGGCGCATTTTCGTTTGCTCCACGACGTATTCGACAACTCAGTCGGCGTGGCTACTTTCGAAGGCCCCACTGCCGAGCTGCGCTTTGAAAGCGTCGTTACGTTGGAGCATTTCGAAACCCTGCTACCCGACTATCCGCTAGAGGAGTTCGCGGAACAGTATCCGTTCAGCTACTCCGATGAAGAGCTTCCCAACCTGACTCGCGCGCTGGTGCAGCACTATCCGAGCGAGGACGTGAAGCATTGGGTGAAGAGATTCCTGCATCCCTCGGGAACCACCGGCACCATGAGCCTGCTGCGGCAAATGACTGTCGCCATCAAGCAGGATCTTGTGTACACCAGACGCAGCGAGAAGGGCGTGCAGAACCCTACCGAAACCCTGCGGACTGGTCGCGGGAGTTGCCGGGATTTCGCAGTGCTTATGATGGAAGCAGCACGTTCCCTCGGTTTGGCCGCTCGCTTCGTCAGCGGATACATATTCGTTTCCGGCGCGCATGACACGGGCACGAAGGGCGGTGGCGCCACCCACGCCTGGATGCAAGTCTATCTTCCAGGCGCCGGTTGGATCGATTTCGACCCAACCAATAGCATTATCGGCAATCGCAATCTGATCCGAGTGGCTGTGGCTTGGGATCATACGCACGTTCTGCCGCTGTGGGGCACCTTCATTGGAAAGGCTTCGTCCTTCCTCGGCATGGATGTCTCGGTCAGCGTGACCGAAGCGAATCCAGAGAACGACAGGGGCCGGGAACCGGCTGGCAAAGGAATATCTGATGCAACAAACCTCTAAAGTTCGCAAGATCGCTTTTGTAGGCGACCACTTGCCGCGCAAATGCGGCATCGCCACATTTACCACCGACCTGCTCGGGGCCGTCCAAGCCGCGCATCCCCAAAGCCAGTGTTTCGCGGTGTCCGTGAACGACATCCCCGGTGGCTACGAGTATCCGGAAGTAGTTCGCTTTGAGATTGAGGAGCAGGATTTATCGTCCTACCTGCGCGCCGCGGATTTCCTTAATATCGGCAACGTGGATATGGTCTGCCTGCAGCACGAATTTGGTATTTTCGGAGGCCCGGCCGGCGGTCATATTCTGGCATTTCTGCGTGAATTGAGAATGCCGGTGGTCACTACCCTGCACACTGTTTTGCGTGAACCGCGGGCAGACCAACGGCGGGTCATGCAGGAACTCATCTCGCTTTCGACGCGCGTGGTTGTGATGACCGAGCGTGGCCGGCAAATGCTTCAGGATGTTTATCACGCGCCCACGGCCAAGATCGATCTGATCGCGCATGGCATTCCCGACGTAGGGTTCGTCGATCCCACCTATTTTAAGGACCAGTTCGGCGTGGAAGGCAAGGTGGTGCTGCTCACCTTCGGGCTGCTCTCGCCGAATAAAGGCATCGAGTACGTGCTCAACGCACTGCCTGAGATCGTCGCCGAGTTTCCCGAAGTTGTTTACATCGTCCTGGGCGCCACTCATCCCAACGAACTGCGCGAGCACGGCGAAGCCTACCGGGTGAGCCTCGAAATGCTTGCCAAGAAAAATAAGGTGGAAAAGAACGTCATCTTCTACAACGATTTCGTAGAGCTTGAGAATCTCAAGGAGTTTATCGGAGCTGCCGACCTTTACATCACACCTTACCTGAACGAAGCGCAGATTACCTCGGGCACGCTGGCCTACACGTTTGGGGCAGGCAAAGCGGTGGTTTCGACACCCTATTGGCACGCGGCGGAACTGTTGGCGGAGGATCGCGGCGTCCTGGTCCCATTCGGAGATGCCCCGGCGGTCGCGCGGGAAGTGATCGGCCTGCTGCGGGACGACACGCGCCGGCACGCCATGCGCAAGAACGCCTACCGCATGGGGCGTGAGATGATCTGGAGCAACGTCGCACAACTCTATATGCGTTCGTTTGAGTTGGCACGGCTGCAGGGCGCGGCGCTCACCCGAAAGTCCCTGCTGACCAAGACCCTGGACCAAAGACCGCGCGAGTTGCCCGAGTTGAAGCTGAATCACCTCTCGCGGATGACCGATTCGACGGGGGTTTTCCAGCACGCCATTTTCGGAGTTCCTAATTTTTCGGAAGGCTATTGCACCGACGATAATGCACGTGCCTTTATCCTGGCGGTGCTGCTGGACGAACTGGGAGAGGAGCCCGAACGGCTGCGCGGCATGGCTACCACTTGCGCCGCTTTTCTGCATCACGCCTTCGACACCCGCACCAAGCGCTTCCACAATCACATGAGTTTTGACCGGCATTGGCTGGACGAGCAGGGGTCCGAGGACTGCCAGGGCCGGGCGCTGTGGGCCCTCGGTGTAGCCGTGGGACGTTCGCCGTTGCGATGCTTCCAGATGGCGGCCGGGCAGCTCTTCGCACAGGCACTGCCCGCATTGGCGGAGTTCACGTCGCCGCGCGCGTGGGCCTTCGGCTTGATTGGTATCCATGAATACCTGGGGCGATTGAGCGGCGACAGTTTCGTCAATCAGACTCGCGACAAACTCACTGGCCGGCTCATGGAACTTCTCGCAAAGAACGCCAAGCCTGACTGGTGCTGGTTCGAAGATGAACTGTCGTATGACAATGCGAAACTGGCCCACGCTTTGATTTTGAGCGGACACGCGACTGGAAACTCGCTGGTCTTCGAGCGAGGCTTGCACACGTTACGCTGGCTGAACGATGTACAAATATCGGAGAAAGGCCACTTCCGGCCGATCGGCAGCAATGGTTTCTACCACCGTGGCGGCCCGCGCGCCAATTTCGATCAACAGCCGATTGAGGCTCAGGCCATGGTCTCAGCCTGCCTGGAAGCTTATCGCGCCACATCGGACGTCTGGTGGTACGAACAGGCGCAGCGCGCGTTTGACTGGTTCCTGGGCTGGAACGATCTCGGCCTGGAGCTCTATTTGCCGGAGAGCGGCGGCTGTGGCGATGGATTGCATGTGGATCGCGTGAACGGAAATCAGGGAGCGGAGTCAACGTTGGCATTCCTATTGTCGTTAGCCGAGATGCGCCTGGCACAAAACATGGTGACGAGCTTCAAGGAACCAATCGCGGTGGGAGTGTGATCGAGGTCGACTCCATTCAGGTTCGCCGCTCGGGTGTAATCATCGAGCCCGACTTAAGGCGCGTGCTCTTGCGGCCCTTTACTCCGGGAGATTCACAGCGAGTCGTCAGGATCATCGAGCGAGTCATGTCGCTCACTGAAGACCAGGTGGGTGTGCTTCTGGACGAAGTCTCCGCTGAATTCTCGAAACGGCATCAGCACATCCGCAAGATCTTTCTAGAGCGCTTTGAACAGGTCCGCGACATGCTGCCTGCCGGCGCGCAACTTTCTGATCAAAGGCGCCTGCTGATCGGCTCTTATTTCCTGGCCGAATACTCTTTGGAGGCGGCGGCGCTGTTCAATCCCTCCATTGTCCCGCACCCCGATCAAACAGACTTGCCGGCTGGCGCATTGCGATTCATTATGAGCCTGCGCGCTACGGGCGAAGGGCATATTTCCTCCATCACGTTTCGAACCGGAATCATCCATACCGATCATCGAATCGAGGTGTCGAAGCCCACCGGCTTCCTCACTGAACCGCGCCAAACCCCCAACCCCGTTTATGAGAAAGGACTCTTCGGGCGGAAACTTGTGGAACTCGGATTGACCGGTGAGTTCGCTTTCCGGGTGATGAACAAAATCGGCGAATCGTTCACGCTGGAAGAACTTCGCATCAGTCTCCAGACCGAGCAGTTTCGCTTGCCCGATGGAATGGGGCGCGAAGATCAAAACGCTGCCCAGGGAATTTGGATGCTGGCCCGATCCAACTATGAGGTCCAGTTCCATCCGGATCAGGAGTTGTCGGAGCGCATCATCTTCCCGGCCACACCTTCACAACGCAATGGCATCGAGGATGCGCGCTTCGTTCGTTTCCAAAATGAGGATGGCACGCATCGGTACTACGCGACCTTCACCGCCTACGACGGCCGCGTGGTCATGCCGGAGCTTGTCGAGACTTCCAATTTCCTGCTCTTTCGATTCATCACGCTCAACGGGCCCGCGGCCCAAAACAAGGGCATGGCGCTATTTCCGCGCAAGATCAACGGCCTCTACGCGATGCTTTCCCGACAGGACAACGAAAATATCTATCTGATGTTTTCCGACAATGTGCACTTTTGGAATAAGCGCCAGGTGCTCCTCAAGCCGGAGTTTCCGTGGGAGCTGGTGCAGCTGGGCAACTGCGGATCGCCTATCGAGACCGATGCCGGCTGGCTGGTGCTCAGCCATGGCGTCGGCCCCATGCGCAAATACTGCATTGGAGCCTTTCTATTGGATCGCGACGATCCCGGTAAGGTGATCGGCCGCCTTCGAGAACCTTTGCTGAAGCCCAACGAGAACGAACGGGAGGGCTACGTGCCCAACGTTGTTTACACCTGCGGCGCTCTCCTCCACCACGGCGAACTGATTATCCCGTACGGTCTGGCCGATCACGCCACGGGTTTCGCTACTGTACCGCTCAGTGAGGTGCTGGCGGCCATGCACCCCCCCCTGCAATCGCAATGACAAACAAGCGCGTAGCGATTCTGTCGCCGGTGGCCTGGCGAACCCCTCCCCGGCAATACGGCGCATGGGAGACCGTTGCCGGCAACATTACCGAAGGCCTTGCAGCCCGTGGGTGGGACGTCACGCTGTTCGCTACCAAGGATTCGGTAACGCAGGGCCGCTTGCACGCTGTAATCGATCAAGGCTATGAGGAGAATCGCGCCGTTGATCCCAAGGTCGCGGAATACCTCCACATCTCCGAAGCATTCGAGCACGCCGCTGAGTTCGACCTGATCCATAGCCATTACGATTTCATGGCGTTGACCTACAGCCGGCTGGTGAAGACGCCGGTGCTTACTACGATTCATGGATTCTCGTCGCCCAAAATCATGCCGGTCTATCAGAAGTATCGCGACGGATATTTCGTCTCTATCAGCGACTCCGATCGCGCGCCGGGATTGAACTACCTGGCCACCGTCTACAACGGGATCGACGTTTCGCTCTATCCATTTCAGGAATCGCCGGGCGAGGAGCTGATTTTCCTGGGCCGGATTCATCCCGACAAAGGTGTTCATCTGGCTATCGCGGTTGCGCGACTGAGCGGTCTGCGATTGCTGATCGCCGGAATCATCCAGGACAAGGAATATTTCGAGACGCAGGTGAAACCCTACCTGGACGATCGCGAGATTCGATATATCGGACCAGTGGACGTAGCGGGCAAGAACCAAATATTCTCGCGGGCCCGAGCGTTGCTGCATCTGAACACGATCCCCGAAAGATTTGGGCTCGTGCTGGCGGAAGCCAATGCCGCGGGAGTGCCGGTGATAGCGATGGATCTGGGTTCCTGCCGCGAAGTAATCGAAGACGGAAAGACGGGCTTTCTGGTGAATGGCGTCAACGAGGCCGTGGAGGCTTTGAAACGAGTTCACACAATCGATCGCGCGGCATGTCGCCGGCGTGTCGAGCACTGCTTCTCGATCAAGACCATGGTCGAAGCCTACGAGCGAGTCTACTGCAGGATTTTCGATCTGGAAGCGAAAGGGCGGTCATGAGGGAAATTGTCAGACGATACGGCCAGAATCCGATCCTCACCAAAGCACAGATCCCATATCCGGTGGAAACCGTTCACAACGCAGCAGTGGTGAAGGTTCACGACAAATACGTCATGCTGTTCCGCTCCCACCTCCGGACGGGGCGCTCCATTCTCGGCTTGGCGCGCAGTCACGACGGATTTCGCTTCACCGCCGATCCGGCGCCTTTTCTGCTACCCGACCGAGACGGTCCTTTTGCGGCGTATGAGGAATTCGGCGTCGAAGACCCTCGCATCACGCAGATAGACGGCGAATATCTGATCACCTACAGTGCATATTCCCGCAACGGAGTGCGGATCGCGTTGGCCAAAACCACGGATTTCAGTCACGTGGAAAAATTCTGCCTGATCACGGAGGCGGACTATCGGAACGTCGTAATCTTTCCGGAAAAGTTTGACGGACTCTATGCCCGGCTGGACCGGCCGCATTCAGAAATCGCACCCTGGTCCATCTGGATTTCCTATTCTCCCGACTTACGTTATTGGGGCGAATCCCAGCTCATCATGCGGCCTGAGCCCTATCACTGGGACGAAATGAAAATCGGTCCTGGCGCTCCGCCCATCAAAACCCAGCAGGGATGGCTCTCCATCTATCACGGCGTCTTTAAGACCATGGACGGATCGGTTTATCGTTTGGGGGTTGCCCTTCACGACTTGCAGAACCCAGCAAAGATTATCGGCGTGGGCGATTCATGGATTCTGCAACCGGAGGACCCGTGGGAAGTCACCGGATACGTCCACAATGTGGTCTTTACTTGCGGCGCGGTGGCGGAGCCCGATGGAACCGTGAAGATTTATTGGGGCGGCTTTACTTGCGGCGCGGTGGCGGAGCCCGATGGAACCGTGAAGATTTATTGGGGCGGAGCGGACACGGTGATGTGCGTGGGCGAAGCCACCATATCCGATCTGGTCGCATTATGCCTGGAGCACGGAAGACCCGCGAAGTGAGTCGTTCTTGTCATGCGGCACCCGGCGCGTGGAGATAGGCGCCCAAACTTAAACGCCGCTCATAGATAAAGAGGGCCTATATTCGGTTTCGTGCAGCCAATACGGGGGCCTGCCGTAGTGAGAATAGATCTGGCTTTCGTACACCCGCGTGATCGGCGTGCAATCGAAGAACTCCGGGGCGCTTCGGATAGCTTCCCGGGAGAGACCGACGTAAAGTTTGGAATCTTCCCAACTCACCCGCTCAATCCAGGCTGGTGAAACCAGCACCTTCTTCCCCGGCCACCAATTCTTCGTTGCCACCTCGATGTAGCGGATAGCCCAAGCCTGATCGTCGACCATGAATCCATCCAAATGGCCGAGTTCGCCATCAGTCGCCTCAATGTAATAGCCAGTGATGGCCTTGGTACTGCGCAGATGGGAATCCGCCGACTCGGTTGGGATCTGGTCCACTACCGGATATTTGGAAGCAGGGCTTACGCCTCCCGGGTAGTACGCTGAGCCCCACAGGAAGGGACCACCCCAATAGTAGGGGTAACCGTAATAGCGGTTGAATTCGGCTTCATGCTGTCTGGAAACGGGCTGATGCGTGTTGATGTCGGGGCTATTTTGAACGTGTTCTTTCGTCAACGCCACATCCAAACGCTTGGCTTCCCAATCCGCATGGATCACGGCAAATGGCGAGATCAGCACTTGCCTTCCGCCCAGCCAGCCGCCGGTGTCCACAGTCAGATAGCGAATGGCCCAGCTCTCGTCTTCCAGATAGATCTGATCTACCGTTCCAATCTCACCGTCCGTGGCTCGGATCGTAAGCCCATGCAGATCTTTCGCATTTCTCAACATTTTCTTCGCCTCTCTCTCAATCCTGAAGGGCTACTGCGCGGTCGCTTTCACCACTTCAGGCGCATGCATAGGCACATGAAAAAGAAGCCGGAACCGGAGGCAAACAATTAAGCTACTCTCCGGACCCGGCCTTTTGGGAAGGGTGCAGCACCTAAGGATCATTGAGCCAGTGGAGCGCTCCTGCTCATTAACGCATTCTTGACGTCGTCATGGCTGTGCAAGAATGCTCACTTATTCGGTTAAATCGGCAGACGTCCCGATAGCTGCTGTTCCCAGCATGTGGTCGGTCTAGCTTAGCGCCAACGCCCCTCGCGGAAGACGTATCCCCCATGCCGATGCTCCCAGCGATGGTCAACCCAGCGGGCACCGGGCCGCGGAGGCGCTGCCCATCTGCCTGCATTCCAGGCGTAAGCATTGCCGTCCCAGCGATGATACCCGCCTTGCCAAACATAACCTGGACCGGGCGCTACGCCCCGGGACTCCACGATCGCAACCGGCGGTGCAACCCGAACCACTACTTCCGCGGCGGCCGCACTGAAGGTGAGCGCACTCGCGAAAACCAGACCAAGTAATCCTTTACGCAACATTCTCTGCTCCTTATCCCCCAAACGGGGCAAATCTGACTGGAAACGTTTCCGTTACGGACCAAGGTAAGCACGTGTACAGCCAAGCTCCGCCCGCTTACACACGCGGTTCGTGATTTTGACTGTGACCATCCCTGGCCAATTGACCAAATATGGTTACCGGTGCGACGCCTCGACTCTCCAGTTTGCGAACAGGCGGACCGATGCCTGCGTTGGCGCGCGTCGTGCAATGGAGCTAAGGACATGTCTACGCAATTCCGAGATCCCGCCATTTCCGAGGTCCGGCGGGAGGCAGCTCTTCTCAAGACAGGGGCGCTGCAGAACGCGATTCTTAACAGCGCCAATTTCTCGAGCATCGCCACCGACGAGAAGGGCGTCATTCAATTATTCAACGTCGGAGCCGAGCGCATGCTGGGCTACGCGGCCAGCGACGTAGTGGATAAGATCACCCCCGCCGACATTTCCGATCCGCAGGAAGTGATCGCTCGCGCCAAAGCACTCAGCCTGGAACTGGCAACCTCGATTACGCCGGGCTTCGAGGCGCTGGTTTTCAAGGCCTCGCGCGGCATTGAAGACATTTACGAGCTTACTTACATCCGCAAAGATGGCAGCCGCTTTCCGGCGGTGGTCTCGGTAACGGCGCTGCGCGACGATCTGGGCGCAATCATCGGCTATCTGTTGATCGGCACCGACAATACCGCGCGCAAGCAGGTGGAAGCCGAGCAGAAGCTGCTGGATCAGCGCCTGCGCGACCAGCAGTTTTACACGCGCTCTCTCATCGAATCCAACATTGACGCGCTGATCACCACCGATCCGGCGGGCATCATCACCGACGTGAACAAGCAAATGGAGGCGCTCACGGGTAGCACGCGCGACGAGCTGATCGGCGCACCGTTCAAGGACTGCTTCACCGATCCCGAGCGGGCCGAGGCCGGGATCAAGCGAGTGCTGATCGCAAGCAAGGTCACCGATTATGAGCTTACCGCGCGGGCCAGGGATGGCAAGGAAACGGTGGTGTCTTACAATGCGACCACTTTTCATGACCGCGACCGGAAGCTTCAGGGAGTGTTTGCCGCGGCGCGCGACGTCACGGAACGTAAGCGCTTTGAACGTACCCTGCAGGAAAACAACGTCGAATTGGAAAGAGCGAAAGCGGCGGCCGAAAAAGCTAACCTCGCGAAATCGGATTTTCTGTCCAGCATGAGCCATGAGCTTCGCTCGCCGCTGAACGCGATCCTGGGTTTCGCCCAGCTCATCAACTCCGACTCGCCGCCCCCAACGCCCACCCAGACCGCCAGCATCGACCAGATTCTTCATGCGGGATGGTACCTTCTGGAGCTGATCAACGAAATACTCGATCTCGCTCAGATCGAATCCGGGAAACTGGCCCTATCCAGGGAGCCGACCTCTCTGGCCGAAGTGATGCTGGAATGCCGGGCCATGATGGAGCCGCAGGGTCAACAACGGGGCATCCAAATGACCTTTCCTCAGTCCGGGATGCCTTTCTATGTGGATGCCGACCGGACCAGGTTGAAACAGGTTCTCATTAATCTTCTTTCCAACGCCATCAAATACAACCAAGCGAACGGAACAGTGGTGGTGGATTACACCGCTAGCACCCCCGGCCGCCTCCGCGTCAGTGTCCGGGACAGCGGCGCGGGGTTGTCGCCCGAAATGCTGACCCAGCTTTTTCAGCCGTTCAACCGCCTGGGGCGAGAGAGCAGCAGGGAGGAAGGCACGGGCATCGGCCTGGTGATGAGCAAGCGATTGGTGGAACTGATGGGAGGCACCATCGGCGTGGCAAGCACCATCGGGTCGGGAAGCGTGTTCTGGTTCGAACTGAATTCAGCCGATGTTCCACAACTTGCCATCGAGCCGGCCATGCCCGCTGCTATTGCCCTGGCGCCGGCTCAAAATGGAGTTCCCGTGCGCACGCTGCTTTATGTAGAAGACAATCCGGCCAATCTGAAGCTGGTGGAGCAGCTCATTGCACGCCGCCCCGACATGCGCCTGCTGGTTGCCACTGACGGAGATCTTGGCGTCCAACTGGCGCGCGCCAGCCATCCGGAGGTGATCCTGATGGACATCAATTTGCCGGGCATCAGTGGTATCGAAGCCCTCAAAATTCTTCGCGAAGATTCCGCCACCGCTCACATCCCGGTAGTTGCCCTCAGCGCCAATGCGATGCCTCGCGACGTCGAAAAAGGAATGCAGGCGGGATTCTTCCGGTATCTCACCAAGCCGATCAGGGTCAACGAATTCATGAATACCCTGGACGAGGCATTGGAATTCGCGGC
>JBEKLB010000330.1:0-7785 GCA_050010415.1 Bryobacteraceae bacterium
AAAATGAGCAGAAAAAGATTCGGCGCAAGGCCGCAGAGAAAGGAACTGACCGTGAAGATCACCACGCACCCGATGAAGAGCCGCTTGCGTCCGAACAGCATGCTGAGCCAGCCGGTGAGCGGTAGCACGATGGCGTTCGAGATGAGATAGGAAGTAAGTACCCAGGTGCTCTCATCCACCGTCGCCGAAAGGCTGCCCGCGATGTGCGGTAGTGAAACATTGGCGATGCTGGTGTCCAGCACCTCCATGAACGTGGCCAGCATCACCGTGGCGGCGATCAGCCACGGGCTTACGCTCGGAGTCCAGGGAGCGGGAGCATTCCCGACTGGCGCTTCCACTGTCGCCATGCTGAGCCGCTTAGCTCCTTCCCTGCTCGGCCAATTTCAGTTCCGCAAAAATGCTTTGCGCATCCACCCGGTCGATCACCTTCAGAATTGTTTCGATCACGGCCTCATCGCCCATGGTCGAATTGATCATCATGTGGTAGAGCTGGCGCGTCGGCCATTCCATGCCGAAATATCTGCGGACGAAAATCACGCGCTGCCGGTCCACGTTCGATATTTCGTCCACCGCTTCGTTTTCGCTTTTGCCGGCTTCACGCAGCCGGCGGATTTTCTCTTCGAGCGGCGCATGAACAAACACGTGAAAGGTATCCGGACGCCCGCGCAGCAGAAACGGCGCGCCGCGGCCCACAATCACTGAGTTGCCCTCGGACGCGGCTCCCGAGATGATGCGCCGCATGAACTCCACCATGCTGTCGGCATCGAAATGATCCATGCCGCGCACCGCAAGGCTTTGCTCCATGCTGCCGCGCATGAATACTTTCATGAGCCGGTAGAACGTTGAGTCGCAGCGCTCATCCAGCCGCTCTACGACCGCATGATCCACTTCGGCCATTCGCGCGATCTCAGAGGTGAGCGCATGGTCCCAAAGCTTCCAACCTAGCCGTTCCGCAAGCCTCTTCGCGATTTCGCCGCCGCCCGCGCCGTATTCGCGCTCGACGGTGATGGTGCGAATCACAACTTTCCCCCCTCCGCGTTTATTCTACGCCAGAGGCTAGTGGATGTTGCTACGGCGCCCAGGTGCAGCTGAAGCTGGTTTTGTCGCTCGATAGCGCGGAGCACGTCGACGTCTGCGGACTGGACCTGCTCGCCGTTTTGTCGATCAATATCGTGTTGACGGCTGCAAAACTTCCGATCGCGCCCTCGTTCGAGGAGTCTAAGGCCCAATTCGTAGCGCTTATCCCTGTGCTGTCTTTACCGAAGTTCACCGTACCGAAATCGGACAATGGCAGAAACCCGCCACTGGCCGTGCAGCAGGGCGCCTCGGTGATCCATTCGGCCGATGACCTCACCGCGCCTGCTACCGCGGCGCTTGTTTTGAAGGATTTCCCCGTCGTCTCATTAGTGATCTCAGCGATAAATCTCTCAGTGCTGCTGTTGTAATACACCAGCGCCGAGATCACGTCGCCCGGCTTCACCGGGACGCTGCTGATCTCAAAGGAAGCTTTCGGATAAAACTCGTACCACGCATAGTAGTTGGGCGTTGACCCAACACAGTCGGAGTCGGTTCCAGTTTGCTCGACGGTGGTCGAACTGTATCCATCCAGACCCACCCAAAACGCCGCGTATTGATCTTTCGCCACGCCGCTGCAATTGGCAGCCGGCACCACCCAGGAACCTTTGGCCCACTGAAAGGATGAACCTAGCACCGCGTACCCGCTCCAGTTGCCGCTGGTGGCTGTGCCGTCGCCGTGGTCCGTTAAATCCCGGACCGGCCCAAACTGGCGAGGGGCGATCTTTTCCATGCTGGTTTGCGATGGGGCCTCGTCCTGAACCTGCGCGAACGCCGGTACGAAGGCCAGTGCTCCCAGAATCACTAAGCGTCTACGCATTTATGACTTCTCCTCTAAGCAGATGTCCGCGGCCTTTCCCAAATCAAGACCGATCAAGCAATGAGTGCGATTATATCGTCAACCGTTCCTGCAAGGGAACAGGAAAACCATCTTTGGACCAAATAAGAGTACTAGGCCGAAACCTACAGGGTGCCGGGTAAGTGCCGGTCCCTGCAAAGTTGGTATAGTCTGAGAAATTGCGCGTGCGAGCCAAAGCTGCAACCCTGACTGCGGTAAGAATATGTTTCTGAACCGTCGTACTTTTCTACGATCCGCCGGTCTGGCGTCGGCCTCGCTCGCGTTTCCAGGAACGAAGCGTCTGCTCGCGGACCAGGCAACCTCCGCCAGTTGGCGCACGTTCGAAGTGACCACGCGCGTCGAAGTGCTGAAATCTTCGGGAACAACCAGGGTCTGGCTGCCTGCGCCGTTAGTCAGCGATACGCCGTTCCAGAAGACCATCTCCAGCACCTTCCGCGCCGGCGGTGGCTCCGCCAGGATGGTGAAGGCCAGCTCCGCTGATAATCTGGGAATCATAGCAGCGGATTTTCCGTCCGGCATCAAGCCCGTGCTCACTCTCACCAGTCGAGTAGCCACCAGGAACTACTTGGTCGATCTTTCGCTTCCGGGCCAAGCTTCCAAGACCAGCCACGCGGAACTGGGGTATTTTCGCCGGCCCACCAGGCTGCTGCCAACCGACGGCATCGTTAAAGCTACCGCTCTTGAAATCACTCGAAGCGCGCAGACCGACCTGGAAAAGGCACGGGCAATTTACGAATGGATCGTCGATAATACCTTTCGAAATCCGGCAACTCGAGGCTGCGGCATCGGCAATATCCGATTTATGCTGGAATCCAAGGATCTGGGCGGAAAATGTGCGGATCTGAACGCGCTTTATGTCGGGCTCGCGCGCGCGGTGGGATTGCCGGCGCGAGACGTCTACGGCATCCGCATCGCCAAATCGGAGCTCGGGTTTAAGAGCTTGGGCACGGCAACCGAAAACATATCCAAGGCACAACACTGCCGCGCCGAGGTGTATATCGCCGGCTACGGGTGGGTGCCTGTCGATCCCGCCGACGTGCGGAAAGTCGTTCTCGAAGAACCACCCGGAAATGGCGCTTTGGACGACGACCTGGCGAACCAGGCGCGTCGACGGCTCTTCGGCTCGTGGGAGATGAATTGGATGGCTTACAACTTCGCGCACGATGTTGCCCTGCCGGGGTCCGCTGGCGCGCCGCTCGGCTTCCTGATGTATCCGCAGGCTGAATCCAACCAAGGCCGCCTCGACAGCCTGGATCCGGACAACTTCAAATACGAAATCACTTCGCGTGAGATTCCACCCGCAAGCCAATAGAGGCTCGCCGCGCCGGCCTCTCCGATCTTGTTATTCTGGAACGCGGAAAACGGAAGGTTTATGAAATCAACAAGCATGCTTACGATTGTGTGGGGAGCGCTGGCAGCCATTGCCGCATTGGGCCAGATCCCAAATCCGCCTGGCCTCACCACCGGGCCCGGAGTGCAGGCCGCGCGGGACTCGAAAGAACCAGAGGTACTCAAGACCTGCAAGGTGCCGCCGCCGGCCCCCAGACCTTTTCCAAGGCCGGCACCCGGCGCGGCCGCTGAGCCCGCTAGCCCCAAGACCGTCACCGAAATCCCCGGCATAGTTGCCGCGGGCGCGCAATGGAAAGAGGTTTGGGAAGTGGACGGCAACAACGCGGACGGAATCGTCGCTACCAAGGACGGCGGCATTCTGATCGCGCAGAACGACAAGAGCACCGTCGTGAAATTGGATCGAAACGGCAACACTTCTGTCGCCTACGTGGAGACCAATACCGGCGGTGCGCTCGCCATCAACTCGAAGGGTGCTCTCTTCGTGAACAGCCGCGGACTGAACGCATCCATCGAGGAACTATCCCCCAAGCGCAAAACACTAGCCAACAAATATAACGGTGATTCGTTCGATTGCATCGGCGGCGTTCTCAACGATCTCACAGCCGACAGCAAAGGCGGCGTGTACTTCACCATGGGCGGGCTCTTTCATTCGGACTCCCAAGGCAAAGTCACCAGGTACGGCGACAATCTTTCTACCAACGGCATCGTTCTGAGTCCCGACGAAAAACATCTCTACGTCACAAATGGAATGTCGTTAGCGGCGTTCGATGTCCAAAAGGATGGCTCGCTCACCAACCAGCGCGAATTCGCCAAGCTCCAGGGCAGCGGATTCGGAGGCGATGGCAGCGCATTCGACGCCCAAGGACGTCTTTATGTCACCAGCAATTCCGGCGTGCAAGTGATCGGGCCCGACGGCAAATATCTAGGCTTGATTCCCACGCCCCGCGACGTGATTAGCGTCACTTTCAGCGGTCCTGATCGCAAGATGCTCTATGCCGTCTCCAGGGACAACGGGCAGAACAAAGACTGGATCATCGCGCTCGAGATGATTGCGCAGGGCCCCAAGGGCCGAGGCAAGTAGAGGTGTTAGAGAACCGCGACCTGCAATATCGCGATCAAACCTTATATCTCGAAAACCTCGCCCTCGCCGACATCGCGCGCCGCGAAGGCACACCTGGCTACGTCTACTCGCGCGGCACAATTCTCGATCGATTTGAAGCCTATGAGAAAGCCTTTGGCGACGTTCCCCACAAGGTCTGCTACGCCGTCAAAGCGAATTCGAACCTCTCCATTTTGAGCCTGCTCGCCGCGGCCGGCGCGGGCTTCGACATCGTCTCTGGCGGCGAATTGTTTCGCGCGTTGAAGGCCGGCGCCGATCCTGGCACCATCATCTTCTCAGGCGTAGGCAAGACTGCGCAGGAGATCGACTACGCCCTCGATCGTCAGATCAGGAGCTTTAACTGCGAGTCCGAACCCGAGCTGGCCCTCATTGATTCGCTCGCCGCCCGGCGGGGCGTCCAGACGCGCGTAGCGCTGCGCGTGAACCCCGACGTCGACGCCTCCACCCACCCTTACATCTCCACCGGACTCCGCGATCACAAATTCGGTATCGACATCGCGGGCGCCGAAGCGGTCTACGAACGCGCGCGCTCCCTCCATCACCTCATGCTCGAAGGCGTCAGTTGCCACATCGGTTCGCAAATCACCGACATCGCGCCGATGCTCGAAGTGTTCGACAAGATGATCGCGCTGGTGGAACGCTTGCGCTCTCGCGGTCTGCCCATCCGCACGCTCGATCTGGGCGGTGGTCTCGGCGTGGCGTATAAGCCGGGCGATCGGGCGCCGTCCATCTGCGAATTTATTCAGACCATGTGCCGCCGAACTGCGGGGCACGATCTCGAGATCCTGATCGAACCCGGCCGTTCCATCGTCGCCGAGGCCGGCCTGCTGCTCACTCGCGTCCTCTATCGCAAGAGCAACGGCGATCGTCAGTTCATTATTGTCGATGCCGCCATGAACGATCTCATTCGTCCTGCGCTCTATCAGTCCCACCATGAGATCGTTCCACTGCGAAAAACTCAGGGTGACAGCATCATCGCGGACGTGGTGGGTCCGGTGTGCGAGTCGGGCGATTTCCTGGCTCGCGCGCGCGCCATGCCGAACGTCTTGCCGGGCGACCTGCTCGCGGTCTGCACCGCGGGCGCTTATGGTTTCGTCGCAGCGTCAAACTACAACTCCCGCCCGCGTCCGCCCGAGATTTTGGTGGAAGGCGATCGATATCGCGTCATCCGCAAGCGCGAACAATATGACGACCTGGTGCGGGGCGAGTAAGTGCACCTCTCCCAATAGCACACCGCCCCGCACCTGATATTCCCCGGTTACAAGGACCGTAGGAAGTTCAAAATCGCCTGCTGCTGGGAGAGGTTGAGATTAAAGAACTGTCTCACGACAGCCTGAGCCTCCGACGTACAGTTTTGATTACCCGATCCATGCGTCCCGCCCGAACCGGATGAACAAGTGTGAGCTTGAATGGCCTGAATCAAGTTCGAAGTGCGCCCGTCGTGCAGGAAAAATAGCCGCTGGCCGAGTCCCCATAATGGCGCCGTGCGGAATTGGTCCGGCCCGGCCTGTCCTTGCGTGATGCCATCGGCAAGCGTCGAGCCCATATGGTGGAGCGCGAAGTCGGAGAAGGGCTGGTAAGTGACGGCGCTCATGCCGGTAAATATCGATGCGGCCGTGGTGAGCGAAGGCGAGTGGCACAATGCACATCCAACCGATGTGAACAACGCCTGGCCGCTCTGTTGGGACGACGTTGTAGGGGCTGGAGCCGGCGGAGCCGACAGTCTCGAAAACGCCGCGAAGTTGACGATGTCGGACGATATCTGGGAGGGGGTACCGGTAATGCTGAGATTGGTTGCATCCTCTGGAGTCGGATTGAAAATGCAGCCCGGAACAGCGGATCGTTCGTTCGGGAAATTCTCGTTGCTCACGCCCATCTCCACGTTATAAGCTTCGCCGGAAAAAATGAGCAGCGATTTGTTCTGCGCTTTCCATCCAAACCGGGTGATCGTACCGTCGTTCCCGCTGGTGTTGAAGGTTCCAGAAATCCCAAGCGGAGATTTCGCGGATTGATTCGCAGCCAGGTTCGCCTGCAAGGTGGCATCCGGCGTGTTCTCCACCAGGCCGAGGCCAAAGACCGGTGTTGGGATGCGAAAGATTACATTGTTCTCATTCAGCGCGCTCTGGAAATTCGGCTGGGCAAGCGTGCATCCGGGAGCATCCAGGCGGCCTTGGATGGTGTACAGCCCATGAACCCCGCCGTCGCTGATAAATCGCGCTTCACGCACCGGACCGTTGGCGGTAATGAACGAGGGAACTGTGTCAGTCGCGCCGTACCGGGTGGCTAGCGCCACTTGCGGATTCGGAACCGACAGTTGCAGGCTCGCAAGGCCCGGGCTGCTCCCGCCCACCGCCGGCTGCGCGTGGCACATCGCACAGCTATTGCCATTGAAGGTCGGCCCCAGTCCACCGCCGCCCGATCCCGGCTCCGTCCCGGTCACCGAGTCGATCACTTCAAACCGGGCCAGTGCCTGCGTGAAGTAAAGCATCTCGTTCGGGTTCAGAGTCGGATAGGGGCCGCCGGCTCCAGGGGGGCCCCCGCGCGGACCTGGATCGCTCTGTGCAAAACAAATCCCCGCTGCAATTACGAAACAAACGGAAATGCGGACACACGTATAGTGTGGATATCTCACAATCTTCATGAAAGGCTCCTCTCAAATCGCATCCTTGCGGGGACGCGAAGGTTATGAAGGAAGAAATGGTGGGGAAATTGCAGCTCGGACGGTAAGGTAGAATGGATCTATCGAGTGAGGATGCCACTAGACCTGGTATCCGAGAGGTGGCCCTCGCCCAAACGGGGGCCATCTTTTTTCAAAGATCAAACTCCACCTGTGTTGAAGACGTTGCCGCCACCCAAAGAGCGGCTGCGTCACAGTCGGAACATTGCTAGATTCGCATCGTGAAGCACGAAGCCTTCCACTGTCACCGCGTGTTACTCGAAAGTGTAAGTCGTTTGATTCGTGCAACCGACCGCATTTGAGATCCAGGCGACTTCGCAAGATTTACCGACCGCGATATTTCACTAGTACTTCGAGCTCGTTCGTTCTAAAACAACGAGATTCCGGCTCGTGAGGCGAAGCGCGTCCGCCCCGGCGACGGCTTCACCTTAGGAATAATTTGCTCCGATGAGAAATTCTTTCCTAGTGCCTCGGGCACGTTACTTCGTTGTTTCGTGGTCCAGTATCTAATTGGCTGTCGGGGTTTTGAGCGCGCTATCGATTACAAGAATGTCGAGCGGGGCTCTCCGCTGTTCCAGCTTCAGGCCAACCTGCTCGAGGGCATCGCCGATCGCAGAAGGTGGACTGGTGTCCAGCAACTTCGGGGCTTCCGCCGGTAGGTTCGCGCCGCGCAAGACCGCGGAACGCATCATCATCGCCACATAA
>JBEKLB010000331.1:0-7774 GCA_050010415.1 Bryobacteraceae bacterium
GCAGTCATATGGAAATAAGGCCGAATCCTGCGCGATGTCCCCTCTTGAGGAGCGGCCGTGCTCGCCGGCAGCGCTCCTGCTGTCGATGGGCCGACGCGAACTGCCCTTCCGCGTGCCAGGCATTCGGCAGTTCGACATCACAGCGCCACCATAGAAGTCTCGGAAATGCCTTTGCTTCAGCAGATAGGGGCGTGGGCCGGTTGGCGCGCTGCTTGCGGAACCAGGCGATGACAAACGGCTAAGTAAGGGCCGCAAACCTGATAAAGGAAGTGCTCAATGAAATTCAAAACGATGGCCATGATTGCGGCGATTGCGGGATTGCTCGCCGTGATGGGCGGCTGGGCCATTGCCGCGCAGGACAAGTACACGGTGCAAGTCCCGAATGGGCTATCGTTCGGTGACTTCAGGGGCTACGAAGACTGGCAGGCTGTCAGCCCGAGTCACACCGACGCCACAAACGTGATGCGGCTGATCGTTGCGAATCCCGTGATGATCAACGCTTGCAAGCAAGGCATTCCCGGCAATGGCAAGCCGTTCCCCGAGGGATCCAAGATCGCGAAAATTGAGTGGCGGCCGAAAAAGGTCGCTGCGGCCCCTTTTTCCGCGGTCTCGCCAGACACAGTGCCGGGTGATCTTGCAGCGGTCGAGGTCATCGAGAAGGACAGTAAGCGATTCCCGGACACGCACGGCTGGGGGTATGCCACATTCGAGTATGACGCCGTAGCTGGTACATTCACGCCTGCCACCGAGGCCAGCAAGCCGCCGCAGGGGCACAACGCGAAGTGCGGCGCTGCGTGCCACACTCTCGCGGCGTCACAGGATTACATTTTCACGAAATACGCCAAAAGATGAATCCAGTGCTTTTCCAGGAGGTTCTGTATGTCACATCATTTCGATACCAAACTGGCGAGGGAAGATCCGAGCCTCAACCTCTGCGACTTTCATTTATTTGACGGCCCTGCGGGCAAGACGGTGATGGCGATGACCGTGAATCCGGATGTGGGCTTATCGACTGCGGATACGCTTCATCCAGAAGGGCTCTACGCGTTCCGGTTCGACCTGAACGGAGATGCGAGGGAAGAGGTTACGTTCAAGTTCCGGTTTGGTGAGCCACGGCACCGAGATGGCAGTGAGCATACTCACATTCAGCCGTTTGTGATGCGGAGGGCGACCGGTGACGCTGCGCTTCGTGGTGACGCCGGAGAGAGTCTGGTTGAGGGTGAAACCGGTTCGGTGGCGACGAATTCGGGTGTTCGTGCGTATGTTGGGATTGCTCCAGACGTATTTGCGGCAAATACTGGATTCCGCCCGTTTCTGACTGCTTTCTATCAGGACCGGCGCTACGCCGGGGACGCTTTTCTCGATCAGCAGAATCCCTTTGCGAGGCGGAATGTTACGGCGATTGTGCTGGAAGTGCCGAGCGAGCTGATTGGGAAGGGAAAGATCAACGCATGGGCGACCATCTCCCTCTTCGGCCACGCGCCGGAGGTACAAGTTTCGCGTTGGGGCCTGCCTATGGTTACGCATATCTTCCTGAACGACCCGACCGATCAAGAGGTGAAAGAACAATT
This sequence comes from Bryobacteraceae bacterium, assembly GCA_050010415.1. Lineage (GTDB taxonomy): Bacteria > Acidobacteriota > Terriglobia > Bryobacterales > Bryobacteraceae > Palsa-89. The sequence goes on from JBEKLB010000331.1 coordinate 1,572, forward strand.
CAATGCGTCGGTTCCGTCTGAAGATCTAGAGCGCTTCGGGAAGACGATCGCGGATTTTTCGGAGAAGATGACCACCTATTCCGATTCGGCGGCGGACCCGGGTGAATACGGGAAGCTGATCGCTCGCCGGCTTTGTCCGGACACGTTGCCTTATGAGCTTGGAACGTCCGCCGCATTTGAACTGGCCAGCTTCAATGGACGCGCGCTCGGCGACGATGTGCTGGATGTGATGTTGACGCTCGCGGCCAACCGGTCAATTGTCGATGGACTTGTTCCCGACCGGGGGCGCATTCGCAAGGATTTTCCGTATTATGGAGCTCCGTATACGGCGGAGGAGCAGGCCGGGATGACGCCGTTAGCGCGCCCGGCTAAGAAGCAGGCCGCACAATGAGCACGGTTGCAGATGTCGATATGAAGCTTGAGGTGGTCGTCATCCCCGTTTCCGACGTCGACCGCGCAAAAGAGTTCTACTCGAGGCTCGGATGGCGGCTGGATGCCGACCGCTCCGCCGGTGACAACTTCCGCCTGGTCCAGTTCACGCCTCCCGGCTCCGGCAGCTCGATCCAATTTGGTGTAAACCTCACGCCGGCTGCACCTGGTTCGGCACAGGCAATGCACCTGGCCGTCTCCGACATTGAGGCGGCGCGCAGCGAACTCATCGCGCACGGCGTGGATGCGAGCCAAGTGTTTCATTGTGAGACCGGAACGGCTTGCAGGTTTTCCTCGAACGGCGCGCGGGTGACGGGGCCGCACCCCGAGCGTCTCAGCTACTATTCGTATGTTTCTTTCAGCGATCCGGACGGCAATGGCTGGTTGCTACAGGAAGTGACGAAGCGGCTTGCTGGGCGCGTGGCAGGCAACACAATGTATACATCGGCGCACGATCTTGCCCAGGCGATCATTCGCGCTTTGAAGGCCCACGGGCAGCATGAGAAACGGACCGGGCAACCCGACGCGAACTGGCCCGATTGGTACGCCGAGTATATGGTGCGCGAGCAATCAGGCGAAGAGTTGCCGCAATAAAATCCCTGTGTGATGTCGTGTCGACCCGCTGAGTCGGTCCGCCAACAATCGTGTGCGACCGTCTCTGGTTCAGTCTTTCGTTTCTATCTCTTGGTCGTGGCGCGCCACTTGCACCCAGCGTGATCGGAATCCGAGGGTCAATGAACAGCGTACAAATCGAACAGAAGAGCTACGAGATGCCCCCGCGGGAGGGGTTCACCGTCACACATTTTCTCACCGTCGCCGACATCGACCGATCGCTTCGCTTCTATGAAACGGTCTTCGGCGGTCGCGCGCTGAGCAGAGGCGACAGCAAGGGAGCTCCTGGGTACATTCAGATCGCGAACACGTGGCTCATTGTCAACGTTGGGGGCGGGCCGACTCCCGACAAGCCGTCGGTAACGCTTAGCGTGCTCGCCGACACGGATAAGATCAGTAGCTTTATGAATATCCGCGTTGCGGACATTCAAGCTTGCTATAAATTATGGAAAAGTCGGGGAGCCGAGTTCATCACCGAACCGATCCCCAAGTACGGCGAGACGCGCTGCTACATCCGCGATCCTGACGGCTACATTATCGAGGTCGGACAGAGCAACGCCCTCAAGTACGCTTAACGCCGAGCCCGAGACTAAGGAGACCACGTACATGACTGCCCCCAGCGCGCCGAACACGCTCGGTGTGAACGTTTTTACGGCCCCGGGAAAGGTAATGGTAGGCGAGCGCCCAAAGCCCTTCGGCGAAGCGCTCGGCTTTGACCCGATGACGTCGACTTTAATCTTCGGCGAGTACGACGCGGTGCTGGTAGACGCAATGACGACGGTGGCTGAGGCCGAGGCTCTTGCGGATTGGGTGGCGCTCCACAACCGCAACCTGGAGACCATCTATATAACGCACGGCCATTTCGACCACTTCTACGGTCTGAGCGTTCTGCTCGATCGTTTCCCGAGCGCTCGGGCCATAGCAACGCCCAAGACCTTGAACGCTATGCAGATGTCTTTCACTCCCCCAGTGGAGCGGTTAGCCCGGCGCCTGTTTCCGGGGCAATTGGCGACTAAATTCGTTCCACCTCAGCCCTATGAGCGCGACACGTTCACGCTGGAGGGCCAGGAATTGCGCATCATCGAGCAGGGCCACACCGATAGTCCCGATACGACGTCTCTATACGTTCCATCGATCGGCCTGATCGTCGCTGGCGACGTGGTGTACAACCAGTGCCACATGTACGTCGGCGACACCACCCCCGAGAGCCGGAAGAACTGGATCGCGGCGCTAGACCGGTTGGCAGCGTTGAAGCCGGCGATGGTCGTCGCCGGTCACAAGAAGCCTGGTGCGCCCGACTCACCCTCGGTGATCCAGGACACTAAGCGCTACCTGCAGGACTTTGATCGGCTGCAGAAGACCGCGACGTCCGACCATGAGCTGTTCAACCAGATGACGGAGCTATACCCGCACTGGGTAGCCAATCAGTCGTGGTTGATGTTCGGATTCCCGGGCGGCTGATGTGAACGCTGCGGCCTATAGGTAACCGCCCTGCGTCAGGAAACCAGTGCGTGGGCCACGCGCGTGGCGAGTTGGTCGAAACTCAGGATCTCATAGAGCGAAGGGTCGGACATGATGCGCGCCACAAGCGCCGTGTGCATGGCGTGTCCGGCGCGCTCCGCGATCACGTGACCGAGCAGCGGCTTGCCGATCAGCGCAAGGTCGCCGATCAAATCCAGCGCCTTATGGCGGCAACACTCGTCGTGGAAGCGCAGACCCTGGGGATTTTGCACACCTTGACGATCGAAACAGATGGCGTTGTCGAGAGCCGCGCCGCGAATGAGCCCCATGTCGCGCATCTGATCCAATTCATGAGCAAAGCCGAAGGTTCGTGCCGGGGCGATCTCCTGCGCATAGCGCTCGGGAGTAACTTCCATGTCGAGAGATTGCTTGCCGATCAGAGGATGATCGTAGAACACGTCGCAGGTGAGGAGGAACCGGTCCGACGGCAGAATGGTGATGCGCTTTGATCCGGCTTCTACGGTGACCGGGCGGCGAATGCGGAGAAAGCGCTTGCGCCGGCGGTAGGATTTTAATCCGGCGGCATTCAACAAGTCCACGTAGGGCGAGCCGCTGCCATCCAGGATGGGAACTTCCAGGTTGTCGATTTCGACGAAAGCGTTATCCACGCCCATGCTGTAGAAAACACTCAGCAGGTGTTCGGTGGTGGAGATCAGGACGCCCTGCCGCATCAGGCTGGTGGCATAGCTGACGCGGGCCACGTAGCGCCAACTCGCTGGGACGGGAAAATTGTCCAGATCGGTTCGGAGAAAGACGATGCCGGTGGAAGGAGGCGCCGGGAGGATTCGAATGGATACGGGAACGCCGCTGTGAAGTCCGATTCCTTTGGCTTCTACCGGCCGTTGGACGGTGGTCTCAAACCGCAATGCGGCTTCCTCTGGATGGTTCAGTAGGTAGTTCTGTTGGGTCGATTCGCACGCTGCTAATCCAACTGGATGTTTCATTTTACAAGGGACTAACACCCGCCGCTAGCTGTTTGATTCAAAAAGCTTTGTAAAGTTTGGTGTGTTGCATGAAAGCCACACATTGTAACCTGAGCTGTGTCGGAAACAGGTCAAGACAAGGGGAATCTTGGATTCTTTTGTGCCCGGACCGGCTTTGTCCTGTTCCGCGACAGTGTCATCCCACAAGAGAACTATCAAGGAAGCTGACTACCGGATTGACCAACTGGTAAGTGCGGACAGCTAAAGCCATTTCAGCAGCGGACAGCATCGGAAAGAAAGGTGCAATTGCACACCAACATTTTGGGAGAACCAGTGTGCACACACTTCTGCAAGATTTGAGCTACGGACTACGGACGCTGGCGAGCAAGCGCGGCTTCACCTTGGCGGCGGTGTTGTCCCTGGGGCTGGGAATAGGTTTGAACACCGCGATCTTCACGCTGGTGAACTCCATCCTTCTGCGATCTCTGCCCTATCGCGATTCGGACCGGCTGGTGATGCTCTCCAGCACTCCGCCGGACCATCCCGATCAGTTGAATGGCGCATCGGTGCCGGACTTCTTCGCCTGGAAGCAGCGGGCGCGGTCGTTTGAATTCGTCGGCGGGCTCTCCAATAGCGCCGTCGATTTCGGAGCGGCAGAAAATGGCATTCCCGCCGAACGGGTGCAGGGCGAGTTCGTGACGCCCGGGATGATTGAAGCCTTGGGCGTGCAGCCGGCCAGGGGACGGCTGTTCACGGAAGCCGAAGACGAGGTGGATCATCCGGCGCGCGTCATCGTGATCAGCCACCGGCTTTGGATGCGGCGATTCGGCGCCGGGAACGACATCCTTGGCCGGCAGATTCTGATCAACGGCGAAAATACGGAGATCGTGGGAGTGATGCCGCCCGACTTCCGTTTCACCGATGAGAAAAGCGATTATCTGGCGCCGCTGCCGCTGAACCATTTTCAGCTCCGCGGGTCGGCGCGATTCGTGACGGTGACCGCCAAGCTGAAACCAGGTGTCACTATCGAGCAGGCGCGGAGTGAGATGGACGCCATCGCGCGGCAGCTTGCCAGCGAATTTCCCGCGCGCGACATGGACCACGGAAAGGCGTGGGCTATCCGTCTGCAACCGATCCATCAAGCGCTGTTCGGAATCTTAAGCCGCCCGCTATTGCTGTTGCAAGCGGCCGTGGGATTTGTGCTGTTGATTGCGTGTGCGAACGTGGCGGCGCTGCTGCTCGCGCGGTCGGCGTCGCGCTCCACCGAAGTGGCAATCCGGGCGGCGCTCGGAGCCAGCCGGGGCCGCATCTTCCGACAGTTCCTTACAGAGAGCCTGTTGCTTTCCATGTTTGGCGGAATACTGGGAGTTGCGCTGGCCTGGGAAGGCGTGCGGGTGCTGGTTGCGATGGCGCCGTCCTGGCTGCCGAGGCTCCACGCGATTCAGTTGGACGGGCGGGTTCTGCTCTTCACCACTGCGATCTCGGTGCTCACCGGTTTGATTTTCGGAGTGATCCCCGCGGCACAGGCTTCCAATCCGACGCTGGCTGAATCGCTCAAGAATATAACGCGAGGTGGAACGGCGGGAGGAGCGCGGAACCGGTTGCGCGCGGTGCTGGTTGCCGCGCAACTTGCCATGGCGCTGATGCTGTTGATCGGTTCGGGACTGTTGATTCGGAGCTTTCTTGCATTGCAAGGAGCCGACCTGGGTTGCCAGCCGAAAGGCTTGCTGACCTTTCGCTACACCTTCCCGGAAAAACGCTTTGGCAAACCGGTGGGCATGTATCAACAAGTGCCGTTGTGGGAGATGAGCGCGAAGCCGCCGGTGGCCATCCAGCAGGTGCTGGAACGCCTGCGTACCGTGCCGGGCCTGCGCTCGACAGCCGGAATCGTGTATCCGCCGATGACCGGCAATTACCCGATGACGTTTACCATCGAAGGGCGAACGGTGGCGAACGCCGACGACCTGACGGCGGACTTCTTTCCAGTAACGCCGAATTTCTTCGCGACCATGCAAATTCCGATGCTTCGCGGCCGCGACTTCACCGACCGCGATGTGGCCACCACGCCCTGGGTCGCGATCATCAATGAGACCATGGCTCGGCGATTTTTTTCCGATGAGAATCCCATCGGTAAACATATTCGTGTGGATTTGTCGCCGGAAGACCAGACGCGCGAGATCATCGCAGTGGTGAAGGATATCCCCGCGAGCAATCCGCAAACCAGGCAAGATCCCGCGATCTTCACTCCTTTTTTGCAAGCGGCGGTGCACGTCACGGGGCCCAATACCGGGCTGCATCTGGATATGACGTTCCTGCTACGGACGGTGGGCGATCCGATGAGCGCGCTGCCCGTGGTGCGGCGGGCGGTAGAGGAAATCGATCGTAATCAGCCGCTGATCGATCCGCGAACCGAAGAGTCGTACCTCGCCGAGCAGTCCCAGTATCCGCAGTATTACTCCATGCTCCTGGGTCTGTTTGCGCTGGTGGCAACCGGGCTGGCCGCGGTGGGGATCTACGGAGTGATGTCGTACGTGGTGGAGCAGCGGACGCGGGAAATCGGAATCCGCATGGCGCTCGGCGCAGGGGCGCGGGAAGTGCTCAGATTGATCGTGAGAGAGGCGGCGTTGGTGATTGGGAGCGGGACCGTGGTGGGATTGGCGGGAGCGATGGCGCTGAGCCGATTCTTAACCTCTGAGATTTGGGAAGTGAAGGCGGATG
>JBEKLB010000332.1:0-7728 GCA_050010415.1 Bryobacteraceae bacterium
CGTCGTCCGCAGCACCTTTGACCTGCCTTCAGAGCAACGCGCGGCCATACAAAACGCGCTCAACGAAACTTTCTCGGCTGAAATCCGCATCCAGTTTGAAACCGCGCCAGAGCTGATCGGCGGCATTGAACTCACCACGAATGGACAAAAGGTGGGCTGGAGCATCGCGGATTATCTTTCGTCGATGGAAACGAACGTCGCCAAACTACTGACTTCAACGAAGAGCCAATGAACATGCAACCTGAGAGCCTCCAGAACGATGTCGACCGGGCGTTCGCTGGGATAAGCCAAGTGCGAGAAGCATTCACGCCGGAAGTTACGCCCAGGGAGGTGGGAATCATCACCAGCGTTGCCACGGGCATCGCAAAAGTGTCTGGGCTCCCGGGCGTAGGCTTCGAAGAGTTAGTGACGTTTCCCGGCGGCGTGCTCGGCATCGCGTTCAACGTGGACGCGGACGAAATTGGCGTCGTTCTGCTCGGCGAATATTGGCATCTCCACGCGGGGGACGAAGTCCGGCGCACGGGCCGCGTCATGGATGTGGCCGTCGGCGATGGATTGCTGGGGCGCGTCATGGATCCGCTCGGCCGTCCGCTGGATGGCAATGGGCCGGTGGTTTCCAGCAAGCGCCTGCCCGTCGAACGCCCGGCCGCACACATCATGGATCGCGCGCCCGTCACCGTGCCTCTCCAAACCGGCCTCAAGGTTATCGATGCTCTCATTCCCGTTGGGCGTGGCCAACGCGAGCTGATTCTCGGCGACCGTCAGACGGGCAAGACCGCGATTGCGATCGACGCCATCCTCAACCAGCGCGACCAGAATGTGCTGTGCGTTTATTGTGCCATCGGTCAACGCGCGTCCGCCGTGGCGAAGACCGTGGCGATTTTGCGGGAAAAAGGCGCGATGGATTACACCGTCATCGTCGTCGCTGAGGGCAACGACCCGCCCGGTCTCGCCTACATCGCACCTTATGCCGCCACCAGTATCGCCGAGTCGTTTATGGAAGCCGGCCGGGATGTATTGATCGTTTATGACGACCTTACCAGCCACGCGCGCTCCTATCGGGAACTTTCTCTGTTGCTGCGCCGTCCGCCCGGGCGCGAAGCGTTTCCCGGCGACATCTTCTATATCCACTCGCGGCTGCTGGAACGTGCGACACACCTGCGCAAAGAACTCGGCGGCGGTTCCCTCACCGCGCTGCCCATCATCGAAACCGAAGCGCAGGATATTTCCGCCTATATTCCTACCAACCTGATTTCCATTACGGATGGGCAGATCTACCTCTCACCGTCGCTGTTCGAATTAGGCGTACTGCCTGCGGTGGATGTCGGAAAATCCGTTTCGCGCGTTGGCGGCGAAGCGCAACGCCCGGCCTTTCGCGCGGTGGCTGGCGACCTCAAGCTCGCCTACGCGCAGTTTGAGGAACTCGAAACTTTTTCGCGGTTCGGAGCCCGATTGGATGAAGACACCCGCAAGACCATCGAGCACGGACGGCGAATCCGCGTCTGTCTGAAACAGCCGGAATTGGCCCCCGTCCCCGTGCCTGCGCAGATTGCGGTGCTGTTGGCGTTGGGCGCGAAGCTCTTCGATCGCGTGCCGCTGGACCAGATGACGGATGCCGAGCAGGCCCTGCGCGACGCGGCGGCCGAGATCCCGGCGGAAGTACGCAAGCGCTTGGATAGTGCCGACAAATTGACCGACGACGATCGTAAAGCAATTATCGAAGTCGGTAGCAAATCGCTGGATCGCTTCCAGCCCAAGCCTGAACCGAAGCTTGAGCCGAAACCTGAACCGCAGGACAAGTCTTGAGTGACACCACGGTAAGTCTGCGGCGCAAGATTGGGGGAGCCGGGGACCTCCAATCCGTCGTTCGTACCATGAAGGCGGTAGCGGCCTCAAGCATCGGACAGTACGAAAAATCGGTGGCAGCGTTGTCCGACTACTATCGCACGGTGGAACTGGGGTTGGGCGCATGCTTCCGTCAAAACCTACGGTCGCCTTTGATTACAGAACCGAAGAGACCTGCCGCCGCGGTTGCGATTGGGGCGGTGGTGTTCGGTTCAGACCAAGGACTGGTAGGCCAATTTAACGATGTGGTGGCCGATTATGCCGTCACGACGCTGAAGGCTCTGCCAGGCACTGCCGAAGTCTGGGCCGTCGGTGAGCGCGTTCATGCGCGCCTGACGGACGCGGGTCTGCCGCTAGTGGGAATCTTCACCGTGCCGAACTCCGTCAATGCGATTACCCCGCTGGTCGGGCAGATACTTGTGGAATGCGAGAAGCGGAACGGCCAGGGTGAAGGCGCCGAACTCTACCTCTTCTACAATCACCCTACGTCCGGCGCGGTTTATGCGCCCGTCAGTCAGCGATTGCTGCCATTGGATGAAACTTGGCGGCGCAAGCTGGTCGAACTTCCCTGGCCGACGAAAACCCTGCCCGAGGTGATGGGTGCCGGTGCCGCAACCTTGCGGGCGCTCATCAGTGGGTATCTTTTCGTGTCGCTCTTCCGGGCCTGCGCAGAATCCCTGGCGAGCGAGAACGCCAGCCGCCTGGCGGCGATGCAACGCGCCGAGAAAAACATCAACGAATTGTTAGAGGATCTTAACCGGACCTTCCATCGCTTGCGCCAGAGTGGCATCGATGAAGAACTGTTCGACGTCGTCTCCGGCTTCGAAGCGCTGAGCGCGGAAGAGCGATGACCGAGTGTCCAGATGTTCGAACGCCTCGGGAGCGCGTAGGTTATTTGCCCGGCAGAGTCAGCCTGCGTTGAAATCAAGAACCACGCGCGACGCCACATCGCCACGCTCCAGGCGGTCGAAGATCTGGTTGATCGCCGCGAGAGGCTGCAGCTCGATATCGGCCTTGACCTTGCCCCCGACCGCGAAGGCCAGCGCTTCGGCCATATCCTGGCGCGTTCCGACGAATGAACCGCGGATGGTGATGCAGTTTGCCACCACATCGAAGAGCGGGACCGGGAATTCGCCCGGCGGCAGGCCGACCAGGACGCACGTGCCAAGCTTGCGGGTCATCCCAACGCCTTGCTTGAATGCGCTGAGCGAGGGCGCCGTAATCAGAACGCCATGCGCTCCGCCGCCCGTATCCTTTTTCAGCGCGGCAGCCGGGTCGCCAGATTTCGCGTTGATTACCAGATCGGCGCCAACGCGCTTGGCGTGGGCGAGCTTGCCGTCATCGATGTCGATCGCGCAGACCAGGAGGCCCATGGCCTTGGCATATTGAATGGCAAGATGCCCCAGGCCGCCAACGCCGGAGATCGCGATCCATTCGCCGGGCCTGGCACCGGTCTCTTTGATTCCCTTGTAGGTGGTGATTCCGGCGCAGATGAGCGGCGCGGCATCGGCAGGTGCAAGTCCGGCCGGCACGTAGGCAACGTAGTTCGGGTCTGCGAGCAGATATTCGGCGAAGCCACCATTCTTGGTATAGCCGCCGAACTGCGCCTGGGCGCACACCGTCTCCCAACCTTGCAAGCAATACTCGCAATGGCCGCACGCCGAATACAGCCAGGGTACGCCGACGCGGTCACCCTCCTTCACGATCGTCACTCCCGATCCAACCGCGGCGACTAGCCCGATGGCTTCATGGCCAGGAATGAACGGGAGAGTGGGCTTTACCGGCCAGTCACCATGCGCGGCGTGCAGATCGGTGTGGCAAACACCACAGGCCTCCGTCTTCACTAGGATCTGGCCCGCTCCGGGGGAGGGAATGTCAAGTTCCCGAAGCAGCAAGGGCTTTCCGAATTGCTCGACAACCGCGGCGTGCATCTTACCGCCCGCGGGAATGCCGCGCTCTTGAAGCAATGGCGCTTCCAACTGATCGAGAACGGCGGCCTGGGTCTTCAATGGCATGGGTAAATCCTCTTTTCAAAATTGAACGTGACTACGCTGGAGCGTTGATCGGGACAACGCAAACCAGCTTTTTGTTAACGAATTCCTGAATGCCCAGGTTAGAGAGCTCGCGTCCGTAGCCGGAGTTCTTAATGCCGCCAAAGGGCAGTTCCGGCGCCGTCCAAGTCGGATGATTGACAAAGACCATTCCGGTCTCAATGCGAGAGGCCACGCGCTTGCCGCGTGCTATATCCGCGGTAAACACCGAGCCGCCCAGCCCGTATTTCGAATCATTCGCGAGGGCCACGGCTTCATCCTCGTTAGCGACGCGGAAGAACAGGGCCACCGGACCAAAGAATTCCTCGACATAGGCGGGTGTTCCCTTGTTGATGTCCGTGAGGATCGACGGCTGCATAAACGCGCCGGTACGATTGACTCTGCCTCCGCCCATGAGGAGCCGCGCTCCGGCGGCGACCGAACGCTTTACTTGATCGAGAAGATTGAGGAGTGCGGCCTCCGAGCAGAGCGGGCCGAGTGTTGTCGACGCTTCCAGGGGATCGCCGGGGGTAAGGGCTTCCAGAGCAGCTTGGAACTTCGTAATGAACTGATCGGCGACCTTGTCCACAACGATGAATCTTTTTGCGGCCACACAGCATTGGCCGGTGTTGTTCATTCGGCCCCACACGGCCCACTCGACTGTCTTGTCGATTTCGGCGTCTTCCAGAACGATGAAGGCGTCGCTGCCGCCCAGTTCCATGGTCGATTTTTTCAGGTTCTTGCCGGCCTGGGCCGCAACTACCGAACCAGCGCGTTCGCTTCCAGTCACCGCCACTCCCTTGATGCGTGGGTCGTCGATCAAATGATCGGCTTGGTCGTTCGAGAGGAAGAGGTTCGTGTAGGCGCCGTCGGGCGCGCCGGCCTCTTTGAAGAGTGCTACGAAAGCCAGCGCGCACTGTGGAACGGAGGGTGCGTGCTTCACCAGGACGACATTTCCAACCATAAGATTCGGAGCCACGAAGCGCGCGAGCTGATAGTACGGAAAGTTCCATGGCTCAATGCCGAACAGGATGCCAATTGGGCTGCTCTCGATGCTTGCGTCGCCTGAGTGCGAGTCCAGGGATTGCGACGCCAGGAAGCCTTCGGCTCGCTCGGCGTAGTAGTCGATGATGTCCGCACTGAGCGCGACTTCACCGCGACTTTCGGCGATCAGCTTGCCCATCTCTAAGGTAATGAGACTGGCGAACTCCTCCGTTCGCGAGCGCAGAATTTGGGCAGCTCTCGATAGAACAGCGGCCCGCTCGGCGAACGTTTTCTTCCTCCATAGCGTGAAGCAAGCTTGCGCTTGGGCAACCGCTATCTCCACTTCCGCATCCGTGTGGTCTGCAAACTGTTTCACTCGTTTACCGCTGTAGGGATTAATGCTTTCGTAGGCCATGGGCTTCTCTTCTCCTTGTGATTTGGACAATAACAGGCAAGCAATCCGAGACCCGCGCCGATGCGAGGCAACAGGAGCGCGCTTGGGAGTGGTAACTACGGCCCGGCAGTCTGCCGCCGGTCGATCTTCTCTCAGGGCAGGAGAAGGATCGAACCCCTCGTCATGAAATATGCAATGCGGTACCGGCACATCACCAAATGGCCCGCTCCGTCTTCTGAGCGGGCCTCCGGCAGGGTAACGATATACGGTCACTTGACCAAGTTTGGTCAGAACCAAGAGCGTCCTTCGAATTCTTCTTCTTGAATCACCGAAAGGATTTCACCAGCGCGTCGAACTGCACGTGCAGGGATTTGGCGTGAGGTGTTACCGGCGGTATCGGACGGTTGATGCCGAGCAGCTCGTACACAGCCATCTGAGCCGCTCGCACCGAATACTCCACCGTAAAGACCACATCCTCCGGGATTTCGACGAACTGGCTGATCAACGCAAGATTTCTTGATCCACGAGGCACGGGGAGCGGCCGGTCACTGCGCACGCGAGGCATGAACATACTTGTGATGTAGGGCATCCAGCAAGGAATACAGTTGGCCGTTGCGACCGTCTCCACGTCGAATCGCAGATGCCCGCAGAGTTCGCGCAGAATTTCCATGCCGTTGCACTCAGCCATCGACTTCGGAACGAAATTGCCGATCCGGTCCGGAAAAAGCGAGTAGCCCCAGAACACCTGTACACCGGCTGGCTGATTCGGAAAGTGGGGCTGGTGGGCCAGCACAATGGACATCAGCCAATTCGAGTCCTTGAATGTCACGAGCCCGCCAGTGCCCGGTTCATTCCCACTGAATCGAAGCATTTCGTCGAAGAACGTTGGATTTTTCAGAGTCACCGTAAACGACTCCCAAGAGGACTGCGCGATTGAGCCGTTAAATGCGGCAGGATTACCAAATTCGGGACGGCCTTCCGCCAGCTTCTCCCAAAGAGTCCAGCCGCCGCTATCTGCTTTACTCAGCGGTGTGGGTACAGTCGTCATCGAACCCAGACTGGACGCGTCGGTCATCGATCCGTTTTGCAGGAACACCAGGTCGACCTCATTTACGCCAATCAGGTCGCTCTTGCCCTGCCGCAGGCAGTGCAGACAGGTCACGATCAGCTTTCCGTCCTCGGTTTTGTGATCGATGCCTGTCACCTTGCAATCGGCAAGGAATCGGACGCCTTGCGCTTTAAGCCAGGTTTGCAACGGTAGAACCAAGGAGTCGTATTGGTTGTAGATGGTTCGCTTCACGCCGGCCAGAGTCTCAATGCGGGAAAACTCGAGAAGGAAACGGAGCAAGTAACGCTTGAACTCAATGGCGCTGTGCCAGGGTTGGAAAGCGAATGTCGTGGACCACATGTACCAGAATTCAGTCTCGAAAAACTCGGGCGCAAGCCAGTCCGTGATGCAACTTGCGCCCAACGCATCCTCGTCGGCTTGGCTAAGTTTGAGCAATTCAATACGGTCCTGCATCGAAAATCCCATCGAAGTCACGGGGACCTTCGCGCGCCGGCGATCCACAAGCCTCGCCATCGAATTCGATTTGTGCTTCTGGTTGAACTCCAGAGTCTCGTCGAATACGGTCTTACCTTCGAGATTCAGGGAGGGAATCGATTTGTAAAGATCCCAGGTACATTCGTAATTATCGGTTGTCAACATGCGTCCGCCGCGCATGGAATATCCGCTGTCGGGATCGCCGCCGCCGTCCAGACTTCCGCCCATGGTGGGGTTCGCTTCAAAGATCGAGATATTTCCTCCTGGAAGGTTGCCGTCGCGGATCATGAACGCGGCGGCCGCGAGAGATCCGATGCCGCCACCGACGAGATAGGCCTTTGAGTCCATACGCATGTTGTCTGATCCTTGGAAGAGTTCGGTCAGGTACCTGGCGCGTTTTCCGGTTTCGACTGATCTTGCGAGAAAGCAGATTTGGGACCAAAGCCCGAGGCTGCAAATACGCGGGCCCATAAGCAGGAGCGCGGCCATACATCGTTATTCAGCTTTGCCAAGCCGGTGGCTTGTGATTGGAACGAGGAGTGCTTGGCAATGGTACGAAGCTCATTACAAAAGGGGATCATGCCAGTTAGAGAAAACAAACATTTCACTGCTCAATCGCGTGGAAGCCAACCTATCGAGGATACGCCAACGATTCACCAAAAGGCTTCCCCCGAAGGTGTGGCAAGTGACCAGATCCGCACCGTTACGAGCGGTACCTACAAAGAACTGGTCTTGGAGGGGAAGGGACCAATCGTGGTCGAGTTCATGTCGTATGGGTGCGTCCACTGTCGAGCGCTGGAACCGATTCTCCGGCAAGTGGCGGAGATGCTGAAGTCCAAAGAGGAGATATTCAGAGTCAATACGGCGGTCGAGCAGGACCTCGCCGACAGCTACGAGGTCCAGGGCACACCAACTCTCATAATGTTTCTGCA